>NZ_JBHWVO010000012.1:88693-145318 GCF_042736635.1 Streptomyces sp. NPDC060035 | reverse complement strand
GCGGCGTCCGTCGTCGCGTCGCTCGTGTCCGGGGTGCTGTTGCGCCCGGGGCCGCCCGGCCCGCCCCCGCCCCCCCCCCCCCCCCGACCGGGTCCGACCGCTATGCGGCCCGACGCCCCCGCGACGGCGCACTGCTGCGCCCGCCGGTACCGCCGGCGCCCCCGGCCCGCCCGGCCCCGGCACCACGACCCGCGCCGCCCGAGCCCGCACCACGACCCGCGGAACCGCCGCCCGAGCCCGCACCACGACCCGCGGCACCCGAGCCCGCACCAGCACCGGCACCGGCACCCGCACCCGCACCCGAGCCACCGCGCCGACCCCGGCCCCGGCTCCCGGAGCGGAAGGACCCACCGGCCGCCGCACCCGCACCAGTGCCCCCGCCACGCGTACGCGGCTTGGGCGGCGTCGGCTGCGGCACCTCGATGACGATCGCGATGCCGGACGGCTCACGCGCACCGGTGATCCGGCTGAGCTCCTCGTCACTGGACTTGATCCGGGTGGTCCGCGGTGCGATGCCCGCGTCCGCCATCAGCCGGGTCATGTCCCGCTTCTCCTCGGGCAGCACCAGCGTGACGACGCTGCCGGACTCCCCGGCGCGCGCCGTGCGCCCGCCGCGGTGGAGGTAGTCCTTGTGGTCGGTCGGCGGGTCCACGTTGACGACCAGGTCGAGGTCGTCGACGTGGATGCCGCGGGCCGCGACGTTCGTCGCGACGAGCGCGGTGACCTCGCCGGTCTTGAACTGGTCCAGCGTCCGGTTGCGCTGCGGCTGGGACCGGCCGCCGTGCAGTGCGGCAGCCCGTACGCCACTGGCGAGCAGCCGCTTGGCGAAGCGGTCGGCGGCACGCTTGGTGTCGACGAACATGATCACCCGGCCCTCACGGGCGGCGATCCTTGTGGCGACGGCCTTCTTGTCGGTCTCGTCCGCCACATGCAGCACGTGGTGCTCCATGGTGGTGACGGCGCCCGCGGACGGGTCGACCGAGTGCACGACCGGGTCGGTCAGGAACATCTTGACCAGCCGGTCGATGTTCTTGTCCAGGGTCGCGGAGAACAGCATCCGCTGCCCGTCCGGCTCGACCTGCTTGAGCAGGGCGACGACCTGCGGCATGAAGCCCATGTCGGCCATCTGGTCGGCCTCGTCGAGGACGGTGATGGCGACCTCGTCGAGCCGGCAGTCGCCACGCTCGATGAGGTCCTTGAGCCGTCCCGGCGTGGCGACGAGCACCTCGGCGCCACGGCGCAGCGTGCCGGACTGCTTGCTGATCGACATGCCGCCGACCACGGTCGCCATCCGCAGGTTCACGGACGTCGCGTACGGCGTGAGCGCGTCGGTCACCTGCTGCGCGAGTTCACGGGTGGGAACGAGGACGAGCGCCAGCGGGGCGTGCGGCTCGGAGCGGCGTCCGGCGGTGCGCGCGAGCAGGGCCAGGCCGAAGGCCAGGGTCTTGCCGGAGCCGGTGCGGCCACGGCCGAGGATGTCCCGGCCTGCCAGCGAGTTCGGCAGGGTGGCGCCCTGGATGGGGAACGGGTCGGTCACACCCTGCGCGGTGAGGGTCTTCTGCAGCGCGGCAGGCATGTCGAGCTCGGCGAACGCCTCGACGGCAGGCAGCGCGGGGGTCATGGTTTCCGGCAGGGCGAATTCGCCACCCTGCGACGGCGCGGGCCGACGGCGGGACGGCGCCTTGGCGGAGCCTCTGGCGTTCACCTGTGCCCGGTCCGTGCCGCGCCCCCTTATCGGGCGGCTGCGGGTCGGTCGGTCCTGGCGTTCGGAGCGGGTCATACGGAATTGCCCTCCTGGGGGATTCCTGGGGTTACTGCCGACTGCTGTGGACTGCTTGATGTGCGCCCCAGGATGCAAGCACAGAGCAGGTGTCCCCGGAGACAGAGCAAACCGGAAACAGCACAAACCGGGGCCCGCACCTTCACGGTGCGGGCCCCGGTTGCGAGGTACGCGTCCGGCAATTAGGCCGGGACGATGTTCTCCGCCTGCGGGCCCTTCTGGCCCTGCGTGACGTCGAAGGAGACCTTCTGGCCCTCCTGGAGCTCACGGAAGCCCTGGGTGGCGATGTTGGAGTAGTGGGCGAAGACGTCGGCGCCGCCGCCGTCCTGCTCGATGAAGCCGAAGCCCTTTTCCGAGTTGAACCACTTCACGGTTCCAGTAGCCATGTCATTCTCCTAAAAGAGGTGCAGTGCCGGAAATCCGCACTTTACGAATTCCAAGTCGCCGCATTGAGCCCCATCCGGAGAAAGCCGGAAAACAATAAAGCGCCTGAGGAGGGTTCCCGTCAGGCGCACATAAAGTTCATGGGTACCAAAACTGCAACTGGGCAACCGTAGCACGTTCTGCCGTCCGGCGGCAGCTCCCACCACGCCGCCGGATGGAAAGGTTCGCTGACCAGCGGGGTCGCGGCGACCGTTCGGCTCGGGTTCCGGAATCGTTCCCGGATGCTTCCCGCGCCGTTCTCCCAAGGGAGACAGGCCCTTCGGAGACGGCGAACGGAACCGAGTCGTCCGCCGGAGCCGCTCGCCGGGAAGTCATTCACCCGAATGACACAGGAGACGCGTCCGGACGGTGCGGGCTCGTGCCGCAGAGCCGTCAGGAGCCCGTGCCGTGTTGCGCCGAGCGGGTGTCGCTGCCGGACCGTACGGCCGCCCGGCCGGCTTCACATCTCGCGGGGTGGACTGTCGTCGTTACCCCGGCGGATCGTGCGCAGCGCATGGCCGGGACGCCAGACCTGCAGGACCAGGTCGTCGCCGTCGAGCCCGGTGCGGACCACTTCTGCCGGCTCGGCGCGGAAGAGGAGGAACGGCTCCGGCGGGGTCACCTCCTCGACGAAGCGTGCCAGGACAGTGGCGTCGGTCACCTCCACGGCCCGGCCGGAGATCCGGACGTCACCGTCGGCCATCTCGGCGTCGGGGCCCGGGTTTGCGTGCATGGCGAATCGCGGGTCGCGCCGCAGGTCGAGCGCCTTGCGGGAGCCCGGCATCATGCCGAACCACAGCTCGTCCAGCCGGAATTCCGCCTCCAGGCCGGTGACCCGGGGCGATCCGTCCTTGCGGAGGGTTGCCAGGACGTGGTGCTTGTACTGCTGGAAGCGTTTCTGCACGGTGTCGGCGAAGGCCGGCTCCGCGGCCCGGAAGTCTTGCCACGAACTCGATGTCATGGGGCCATCGAACCCTTCAATCCCGACACCTTCTGTCGGGATTCGCCGCACGTCACCGGAACGGATGCCGCCTTGTTGCAATCGTGGTGTGCTGGAAGGGGTGTGGCCGTCGCTCCGGCGGCGGGGAGGACCCCGCCGAGGTGATGTCCCATGGCAGTCTTCATGAAAACCGTCCTGCCCGGCACCACGGCCGAGCAGTACGACGCTCTCAACGCCGAGCTGCAGGCACTTCCCGGTGACACCTTCGCAGGATGTCTCTCGCATGTGTGCGTGCCGACCGGTGCGGGCCTGGAGATCTACGACCTCTGGGAGTCCCGGGAGGCGATGGACACGTTCGGCGCGCTGATCATGCCGATCGCCGAGAAGCGGGGCCTCCCCCCGGCCGCCGGGCCGCCGGAGGTCTCCCCGGTGCACCGCTACTGGGTGCCCGGCGCGTAACCGTCCACGATCCGCCGTCACGCGGTGCCGGGCGCGTAACCGTTCACCGGCCCGGCAGGGTGACGACGACTGCGTAGCCCCGTGTGCGCAGGACACCCGGTGAGTCCCCGACGGCCAGCACCGCGTCGTAGCGGGCCAGTTCGACGTCCGCGGCGCCCTCGATCACCGCGCCGTCCTCGAGTGCGACGGCGACGACCGTCCCGCCGGCCGGCGGGATCAGCCGCACCGTGCCGCGTACGACCGCGGTCGACGCCGCGGCACGGTCCCGGCGGTACATCACGTTGAGGTTGACGACCGGGCCGCCCAGGAGGCGGCCTTCGGTTTCCAGGTCCCCGGGGAAGTCGTGCGGCCACAGCGGCTCGTCGACGATGTGGTGTTCGCCGCCGACCACGAGGTCCATTCCCTCGCCCTCGACAACGGTCAGGGTGCGGTCGGTGCCGGCGAAGAAGGAGAACGGGCCGTCCGCGGCCACCTCGGCGAGGCTGATCCGCCAGTCGAAGGTGTCCGTCGTCGCGCCTTCGGGAGCCGCCGCGATCTCCCGGGTGACCCCTTTGCCGTTGTGCCAGGGTGCGGCCGCCCGACCGGCCGCCCTCAGTACGCGCAGGGTCATCGGACGATCCCCTGGGCGCTCGCCGCGGCAGGCCGGTGCGAGCGCCCGGCGACCAGCCGGTCGTACGTGGTGGTGGACGTACCGGCCATGTCGGTCTCCGATCGGGGTTCCGGCTGCGGGACTTCCGAGAGTACGGGCTGTCCCGTACCCGGATGTACCCGTCTCCCCCGGCGTTCGCTATCTTGATCGCCGCCGCCCCAGCGGCCCTCCTCTCCGCCCACGAATGAAGGAGCCGGCCATGGAGGCCGCCGCCACCTCGTGTTACCGCCACCCGTCGTACGAGGCACACGTGCGCTGCACGCGCTGCGACCGGTACATCTGCCCCGACTGCATGCGTGAGGCGTCGGTGGGCCATCACTGCGTGGAGTGCGTGAAGGAGGGGCAGCGCTCGATCCGTCAGGCACGCTCGCTCTTCGGCGGTGCGGTTACGGCGACCGCTGCTCCCGTGGTGACGTATGTGCTGATGGCGCTGAACATCGTCGCGTACGTCGTCGAGGTGGCGCGTTCCGAGACGGTGGACAGGTTCGGGATGCTCGGTGCGGTTCTCGTCGATCCGGCGGGCGGGCAGTACTACTACAAGGGGGAGACGGTCCCCGGCTTCGATCTGGCCGGAGTCGTCGACGGTGAGTGGTACCGGTTGCTGACCGGTGCTTTTCTGCATCTGCCGCCCGACACGTCGTTCGGTGTGATGCACCTCGTCTTCAATATGCTCGCGCTCTGGAATCTGGGCCGGGTCGTCGAGGGACACCTCGGCCGCGCACGGTATCTGGCGCTGTATCTGCTGTCCGCGGTGGGCGGTTCGGTACTGGTCTATCTGGTCTCGCCGGACACCACGGCGGTCGGTGCCTCGGGAGCGGTCTTCGGTCTGGCCGCGTCGTTCTACGTCATCAACCGGCGTCTGCGCAGCGACATGCATGCAGTCAATCGCTTCATGGCCGGTTTTCTGCTCTGGATGGTCGTCTCGGCCGCGTTCACCTCCTGGGAGGGCCACCTCGGCGGACTGCTGACCGGCGGCCTGGTGACGTACGGGCTCGCGTACGCCCCGGCAAAGTTGCGGACCTCCGCGATGCAACTGGCCGGCGGTGCGGTGCTGGTCGCTCTGCTGGCCGTAGTGGTGGCCCTGAGGACGGCATCACTGACCGGCGTCGCCTGACGGCACGTACGGCTCAGCCCTCCGACGCACTCCTCCCGAGGACCGGCTCTCCGGGCCGGGCGGTGCCGCGGGGCCCCGGACGCGCCACGGCGCCCGCCATGGTCCGGTCGGGGACGAGGCGGGCGCCGTGTTCAGTTCCGTACGCCGTTGTACGGGACGTGTGTGTGCCGTGATCAGACCATCATCGAACGGTCCGTCGGGCGGATCGGGGCCGGCAGTGCGCTGGCCCCGGTGAGGAAGCGGTCCACGCCGCGTGCCGCGGAGCGGCCCTCGGCGATGGCCCAGACGATCAGGGACTGGCCGCGGCCCGCGTCACCGGCGACGTAGACGCCGTCGACATTGGTGGCGTAGTCCTTGTCGCGCGCGATGTTACCGCGCTCGTCGAGGTCGAGGCCGAACTGCTGGACGAGGCCGTTGGCCTGGTCGGTGCCGGTGAAGCCCATGGCGAGGGTGACGAGCTGGGCGGGGATCCGCCGCTCGGTGCCGGGCTTCTGCTCGAGCTTGCCGTCCTTGAACTCCACCTCGACGAGGTGCAGCGCAGCCACGTTGCCGTCCTCGTCGCCCTCGAAGTGGGTGGTGGAGACGGAGTAGACCCGCTCGCCGCCCTCCTCGTGCGCGGAGGTGACCTTGTAGAGCATCGGGAAGGTCGGCCAGGGCTGGTTGGCGTTACGGTCCTCGCCCGGCCTCGGCATGATCTCCAGCTGGGTGACGGAGGCCGCGCCCTGCCGGTGGGCGGTGCCGACGCAGTCGGCGCCGGTGTCGCCGCCACCGATGACGACGACGTGCTTGCCCTCGGCGTTGATCGGGGCGACCGTCAGGTCGCCCTCCTGCACCTTGTTGGCGAGCGGGAGGTACTCCATCGCGAAGTGCACGCCGTTCAGCTCACGGCCCGGGACGGACAGATCGCGGGAGACGGTGGCACCGGCGGCGATGACGATCGAGTCGTAACGGCGCCGCAGCTTCGCGGCGTCGATGTCACGGCCGATCTCGATCTCGGTGCGGAACTTGGTGCCTTCCGCGCGCATCTGCTCGATGCGGCGGTTGATGTGCGACTTCTCCATCTTGAACTCGGGGATGCCGTAGCGCAGCAGGCCGCCGATGCGGTCGGCCCGCTCGTAGACGACGACCGTATGGCCGGCCCGGGTGAGCTGCTGGGCGGCGGCGAGGCCGGCCGGGCCGGAGCCGATGACGGCGACGGTCTTGCCGGAGAGGCGCTCGGGCGGCTGCGGGGTGACGTCGCCGCTGTCCCAGGCCTTGTCGATGATGGAGACTTCGACGTTCTTGATGGTGACGGCCGGCTGGTTGATGCCGAGCACACACGCCGACTCGCAGGGTGCGGGGCACAGCCGCCCGGTGAACTCCGGGAAGTTGTTCGTGGCGTGCAGGCGCTCGGACGCGGCCGTCCAGTCCTCGCGGTAGGCGAAGTCGTTCCACTCGGGAATGAGGTTTCCGAGCGGGCAGCCCTGGTGGCAGAACGGGATACCGCAGTCCATGCAGCGGCTCGCCTGCTTGCTGATGATCGGGAGCAGCGAGCCCGGAACGTAGACCTCGTTCCAGTCCTTGACGCGCTCGCCGGCGGGGCGGGTCTTGGCGACCTCGCGGCCGGTGGTCAGGAAGCCCTTGGGGTCAGCCATTGGTCGCCGCCTCCATCATCTTCTCGGTGGTCTCCTGCTCGGAGAGACCGGCGAGCTCAGCGGCGTCCTTGGCGGCGAGCACTGCCTTGTAGGTGGACGGGATGATCTTGCTGAACCGGGCCACCGCGGTGTCCCAGTCGGCAAGCAGCTTCTCGGCGACCGTGGAGCCGGTCTCCTCCTGGTGGCGGCGCACGACGTCGTGCAGCCACTGCTTGTCGCTGTCGTCGGGGGTTCCGACGGCGCCGAGGTTACCGGTGTTGACGTTGTCGGTGTCCAGGTCGATGACGTACGCGACTCCGCCCGACATGCCTGCGGCGAAGTTGCGTCCGGTCTCGCCGAGGACGACGGCGTGGCCGCCGGTCATGTACTCGCAGCCGTGGTCGCCCACGCCTTCCGAGACGACGGTCGCACCGGAGTTGCGGACGCAGAAGCGCTCGCCCGTCCGGCCGCGCAGGAACAGCTCGCCGCCGGTCGCACCGTAGGCGATGGTGTTGCCCGCGATGGTGGAGTACTCGGCGAGGTGGTCGGCGCCGCGGTCCGGGCGGACGATGACCCGGCCGCCGGAGAGGCCCTTGCCGACGTAGTCGTTGGCGTCGCCCTCCAGGCGCAGCGTCACACCGCGCGGTACGAACGCTCCGAAGGACTGGCCGGCGGAGCCCGTGAAGGTGATGTCGATGGTGTCGTCGGGCAGGCCCGCACCGCCGAACTTCTTGGTCACCTCATGGCCGAGCATGGTGCCGACGGTCCGGTTGATGTTCCGGATCGCGATCTGGGCCCGGACGGGCTGGGCGGCCTCTGCGCTCTCGGCGCCCAGGGCGTCGGCGGCGAGCTTGATCAGCTCGTTGTCGAGCGCCTTGGCCAGGCCGTGGTCCTGCTCGGCGATCTGGTGGCGCACCGCGCCCTCGGCCAGCTCGGGCACGTAGAAGAGCGGCTCCAGGTCGAGGCCCTGCGCCTTCCAGTGCGTGATGGCCCGGTCGGTGTCGAGGAGCTCGGCGTGGCCGACGGCCTCCTCGATCGTGCGGAAGCCGAGCTCGGCGAGGATCTCGCGGACCTCTTCGGCGATGAACTCGAAGAAGTTGACGATGTACTCGGCCTTGCCGGAGAAGCGGTCGCGCAGGACCGGGTTCTGGGTGGCGATGCCGACGGGGCAGGTGTCGAGGTGGCAGACGCGCATCATGACGCAGCCGGAGACGACGAGCGGCGCGGTCGCGAAACCGAACTCCTCGGCGCCCAGCAGCGCGGCGATGACGACGTCGCGGCCGGTCTTGAGCTGGCCGTCGGTCTGGACGACGATGCGGTCGCGCAGGCCGTTGAGCAGCAGGGTCTGCTGGGTCTCGGCGAGGCCGAGCTCCCAGGGACCGCCCGCGTGCTTCAGCGAGGTCAGCGGGGACGCGCCCGTGCCGCCGTCGTGGCCGGAGATGAGGACGACGTCTGCGTGGGCCTTGGAGACACCGGCTGCGACCGTGCCGACGCCTACCTCGGAGACCAGCTTCACGTGGATGCGGGCCGCCGGGTTGGCGTTCTTGAGGTCGTGGATCAGCTGAGCCAGGTCCTCGATGGAGTAGATGTCGTGGTGCGGCGGGGGCGAGATCAAGCCGACACCCGGGGTGGAGTGCCGGGTCTTGGCGACCCACGGGTAGACCTTGTGACCGGGCAGCTGGCCGCCCTCGCCGGGCTTGGCGCCCTGCGCCATCTTGATCTGGATGTCGTCCGCGTTGACCAGGTATTCGCTGGTCACACCGAAGCGGCCGGAGGCGACCTGCTTGATGGACGAGCGGCGTGCCGGGTCGTACAGCCGGTCCGCGTCCTCGCCGCCCTCACCGGTGTTGGACTTGCCGCCCAGCTGGTTCATGGCGATGGCGAGGGTTTCGTGCGCCTCCTGGGAGATGGAGCCGTACGACATCGCGCCGGTGGAGAAGCGCTTGACGATGTCGGAGACGGACTCGACCTCGTCGATGGAGATCGGCTCGAGGCCCGACTTGAAGCCGAAGAGCCCGCGGAGCGTCATGAGGCGCTCGGACTGCTCGTTCACCCGGCCGGTGTACTTCTTGAAGATGTCGTACCGGCGGTTGCGGGTGGCGTGCTGGAGGCGGAAGACCGTCTCCGGGTCGAACAGGTGCGGCTCACCCTCGCGGCGCCACTGGTACTCGCCGCCGATCTCCAGCGCGCGGTGCGACGCGGAGATGCCGGAAGCGGGGTACGCCTTGGTGTGCCGGGCGGCGACCTCCTTGGCGACGACGTCGAGTCCGGCGCCGCCGATCTTGGTGGCGGTGCCGTTGAAGTACTGGGTGACGAAGGCCTCGTCGAGGCCGACGGCCTCGAAGACCTGGGCGCCGCGGTAGGAGGCGACGGTCGAGATGCCCATCTTGGACATGACCTTCAGGACGCCCTTGCCCAGCGCGTAGATCAGGTTGCGGATGGCCTGCTCGGGCTCGATGCCCTCGATGAACGTCCCGGCGCGGACGAGGTCCTCGACGGACTCCATCGCGAGGTACGGGTTGACGGCGGCGGCGCCGTAACCGATGAGCAGCGCGACGTGGTGGACCTCGCGTACGTCGCCGGCCTCGACCAGCAGGCCCACCTGGGTGCGCTGCTTGGTGCGGATGAGGTGGTGATGCACGGCCGAGGTGAGCAGCAGCGAGGGGATCGGTGCGTGCTCGGCGTCGGAGTGCCGGTCGGACAGGACGACCAGGCGGGCGCCGTCCTCTATGGCGGCGTCGACCTCGGTGGTGATCTGCTCGATCCGGGCGGCGAGGGCCTCGCCGCCGCCGCTGACGCGGTAGAGACCGGACAGGGTCGCGGCCTTCATTCCCGGCATGTCGCCGTCGGCGTTGATGTGTATGAGCTTGGCCAGCTCGTCGTTGTCGATCACCGGGAAGGGCAGCGTGACGCTGCGACACGCCGCGGCGGTCGGCTCCAGGATGTTGCCCGCGGGGCCGAGCGTGGAGCGCAGCGAGGTGACGAGCTCCTCGCGGATGGCGTCCAGCGGCGGGTTGGTGACCTGGGCGAACAGCTGGGTGAAGTAGTCGAAGAGCAGCCGGGGGCGCTCGGAGAGCGCGGCGATCGGCGAGTCCGTGCCCATGGAGCCCAGCGGTTCGCCGGCGGTGCGGGCCATCGGGGCGAGGAGGACGCGGAGTTCTTCCTCGGTGTAGCCGAAGGTCTGCTGGCGGCGGGTGACGGAAGCGTGGGTGTGGACGATGTGCTCGCGCTCGGGGAGGTCCTCGAGCTCGATCTCGCCGGTTTCCAGCCACTCGGCGTAGGGCTGCTCGGCTGCGAGGGACGCCTTGATCTCGTCGTCCTCGATGATGCGGCGCTCGGCGGTGTCGACGAGGAACATCTTGCCGGGCTGCAGGCGGCCCTTGCGGATGACCTTGGCGGGGTCGATGTCCAGGACACCGACCTCGGAGGAGAGGACGACGAGACCGTCGTCGGTGACCCAGTAGCGGCCGGGTCGCAGACCGTTGCGGTCCAGGACCGCACCGACCTGGGTGCCGTCGGTGAAGGTGACGCAGGCCGGGCCGTCCCAGGGCTCCATCATCGTGGAGTGGTACTGGTAGAACGCACGCCGGGCGGGGTCCATGGACGCGTGGTTCTCCCACGCCTCGGGGACCATCATCAGCACCGAGTGCGGCAGCGAGCGGCCGCCGAGGTGGAGCAGCTCCAGGACCTCGTCGAAGGAGGCCGAGTCGGAGGCGTCCGGGGTGCAGACGGGGAAGATCCGGTCGAGCTGCGCGGCACCGAAGAGGCCGGAGGCGAGCTGGGACTCGCGTGCCTTCATCCAGTTGCGGTTGCCCTTGACCGTGTTGATCTCGCCGTTGTGCGCGACGAAGCGGTACGGGTGTGCGAGCGGCCAGCTCGGGAACGTGTTGGTGGAGAAGCGCGAGTGGACCAGCGCGACCGTGGTGGCGAAACGGCGGTCGGAGAGGTCCGGGAAGAACGGCTCCAGCTGCCCGGTGGTGAGCATGCCCTTGTAGACGATCGTGCGTGCGGAGAGCGAGGGGAAGTACACCCCGGCCTCACGCTCGGCGCGCTTGCGCAGGACGAACGCCTTGCGGTCGAGGGCGATGCCGCTGCTCGTACCGTCCGCGACAACGATCTGGCGGAAGTCGGGCATCGTGGCCCGGGCGCCGTTGCCGAGGATGTCCGGGGTGACCGGTACCTCGCGCCAGCCGAGGACGTCGAGGCCCTCTTCGCCGGCGATCTTCTCGATCTGCTGGACGGACTCGCTGGAGTCGTCCGCGGACAGGAACGCGATTCCGACGGCGTAGGAACCGGCCTCGGGGAGGTCGAAGCCGACCTCTTCGCGGAGGAAGGCATCCGGGACCTGAAGCAGAATGCCGGCGCCGTCACCCGAGTCGGGCTCGGATCCTGTGGCGCCGCGGTGTTCGAGGTTGCGCAGTACGGTCAGCGCCTGCTCGACCAGCTCATGGCTGGCCACACCGGTCAGAGTGGCCACGAACCCGACGCCACAGGCGTCGTGCTCGTTACGGGGGTCGTACATCCCCTGCTGAACGGGGCGACCGTCCATGGGCGACCAGGCGTCGGAACGCATCGGCTCTCCCGTCGTCGTCGTGGCATGTGCTGTGCCGAGGGACGACGTTGGCCCTCTGCGAAATTTCGTGCAGGTTACATGATGGAACGCTTCTCAAAAAGCGGAAAGGCTGTTCCAACATGCGGACACCACGGAGCCGTGGTGGCGGAGGTCTTGAGCGGACGACCTGGAGATTCGCCGTCCGGGAGACCGCAGAGAGCAGGCGTCGTTGCCTGCGGTGTCTACGGCTCTTTCCCAGCGGTCACAGAATTGAAACCGCCGAGTAATGGCTACTTATGTGTAGCGCTGTATAGCGTCCCATTTTAAGCCGCTCCGCCTCATCCGCCCAGTGGTGCACGCCACGACGTACGTCACACCGGGGCCGCGATCACGTCACACGGGAACCGCGGTCACGGGCCTCGGCACGGGGGAAACCGGCGGCCGGCGGCTTGCCCGGGCACACCGCCCCGGGCGCGGAGCAGCGGTCACCGGGCCACGCCGACCATGCCCGGATGCGCCCTGCCCCCACTCGGTAGAAGGGTGCCAAGAAGCGTCTGTTCCGCCGGTGGAGCAGTGTTCCCCCTGTTAACTTCGGTGACGTTTGGCAACGTAAACAGGGGGGACGCACATGCGTCGAATCAAGATCATCAGCATCGCACTCATGCCCACACTCACACTGACGCTCGGCCTCGTCGGCACGGGCGTCACCACGGCCCTCGTCGTGGGGGCTCCGGCGGCCTCGGCGGCCGAGCGGCCGTGGGGGGCGCCTGCCGCGCTGACCGGCACGGACAGCGCCAACTCCGGCGCGGGTGTGAAGGTCACCTCGGACGGCACCGCCGTCACGGTGTGGACCCGTGGCCCAGGGGGCGGGGGCCCGCAGGAGCTGTGGGGCGCGACCCGTCCGGCCGACGCCACGGCGTGGAGCGCCCCGGTGCGCATAGCCGCCGACCAGAAGCTCTTGACCGGCGTGTACCTGGTCACCGGCAAGGACGGTTCGGCCACGGTCGCCTGGAAGCGCTTCAAGACGGAGGGCTTCGACTCGTACAGCACCTCGACGCTCCTTGCGGGCGCCGGGGCGTGGACGGCGCCCGTACCGATCACGTCCGCGCCCTTCGCGAACGACCTCATGCTGGTGAGCGGTCCCGGCAGCCGTCTCACCGCCCTCTGGAACGGCAACCCGACCCCTGGGGAGGACGAGAACGACGTGGGGGTGTACGCCTCCGATCTGGCGGCACCGGGAGCCGCCTGGTCCGAGGCGGTCCATGTCGGCGGGGGGAGCGTCTACGAGCTGGAGGCGGTGGCGGAGAACGACGGTGCGGTGACCGTGGCCTGGCAGGCCGACGTCTCCGGGACGGAAGCACTGCGGGTGTCGACCCGGGCGGCGGGGTCGACCGAGTGGAGCGCCCCGGGGATCGTCAGGACCGGCGGCTCGTCCCTGCTCGACCTCGACGTTCAGGCGGCTGCGAACGGCGCGGCGCTGGTCAGCTGGTCGGAGGTCGGCCTTGACCGCGCCCTCGTCCACCGCCCGGCCGGCAGCGCGACGTGGGGCGGGACCGAATTTCTCCCCGCCGACCCGCAAAGGGGAACCGCCTCCCCGCCGCAGCTCGAATCCGACGGCCGGGTGACGGCATTGTGGGACTCCGACAGCACCATGCTCCGGACGGCGACCCGTGCGCTGGACGGCACGTGGTCACAGCCCCTCACGCTCGCCGCCGACAACCACGTGTTCAACCTCTGGGGTCCGAGCATCGGCGCCGACGGTTCGCTCGCCGCCGTGTGGACGACGCTCGAAGGCGAACTGTGGTCCGTGGTGCGCTCCGACGGCACCTGGGGTGAGCCCGTACGCGTGGGCGAGGTCGATCTCCATGCGCAGGGCTCCGTCGCCGCCGGCACGGACGGCAGATCCGTCGCCGTATGGAACAAGCAGCTCGGACTCACGGCTGACTACTATGCGATCGACCAGGTCTGGACGACGGCCACGGGAGCCGCGAAACCGGTCGTCCCGGCCGCGCGCCGGGACTATGTCGGCAACGACGGCTTCCCGGACCTGTACGCCCGCGGGACGAACGGCTCGCTGCTCGTGTACCAGGGCAACGCGGCCGGGAGGGTGTCGGCCACGGCCGACGGCGGGACCTGGCCCACGACGTCCACGCTGATTCCCTTCGGAGACCTCAACGGTGACGGGGCGAACGACACCCTGGTCACCGACGGGGCGGGCGATCTGTACCGCTACAGCCCGCAGCAGCGGGGCACCGCCGTGACTCCCCGGTCACCGTCGCGGAGGGTCGGCAATGGCTGGGCGGCCTTCGACGGCCTGACCTACTCCGGCGACTTCACCGCGGACGGTCTGCCCGACCTGGTGGCCCGCGAGACCGCCACCGGCGACCTCTACCTGTACGCGGGCACCGGCAGCGGCGGCTTCACCCGTACCGGCAGGATCGGCACCAGCTGGAAGTCCCTCACCATCGTCGGCGCGGGTGACCTCAACGGCGACAAGCACGCCGACCTCGTCGCCCGCACCACCAACGGCGACCTCTACCGGTACTACGGCACCGGCAAGGGCACCGTAGGCGCCGGTGTGAAAATCGGTTCCGGCTGGGGCGGCATGGCCGACTTCGTCGGCATCGGCGACCTCACGGGCGACGGCAAGGACGACATCCTGGGCCGCACGACGGGCGGCGACCTCTACCGGTACGCCGGCAACGGCGCGGGGGCCATCGGCGCAGGAGTCAAGATCGGCACCGGCTGGAAGAACTTCGCCGGCGTGCGGTAGCGGTCGCACGGGAACACCGAAGGCACGGCCCGCGACGGGGCCGTGCCTTCGCCGTACGCCGGAGAAACCCGGCCGCTGGTGCTGCCCCGGCGCGCCCACCGCAGCCCTGGCCCCCCGGGGGGCCCTGACGGGTCCGCGGGGTGCGCCGGGGGGCCATGAAGATCCAGGCCGTGACCGCGGCACCGGCCGTGCCGCCGAGGAGGGCGGCCCGTCAGCCGACGGCCACACCGAAGAGCGCGCCCAGACCGTACGTGATCGCCGCGGCGGCCCCGCCGAGGACGAGCTGGCGCAGTCCGCTGAACCACCAGGTGCGCGCCGTCACCCGGGCCACCACCGCGCCGCAGCCGAACAGCCCGATCAGGGCGAGGAGCACGGCGGGCCACATCCGGTCGGCACCGAGCAGGTAGGGCAGTACGGGCAGCAGGGCGCCCAGGGCGAAGGCGCAGAAGGAGGACAGGGCGGCGACGAGGGGCGAGGGCAGGTCGCCCGGGTCGATGCCCAGTTCCTCGCGGGCGTGTATCTCGAGCGCCTGCTCAGGGTCCCTGGACAGCTGCCGCGCGACTTCCTGGGCGAGCGCGGGCTCGACCCCGCGGGACTCGTAGAGCGCGGCGAGCTCCCGCATCTCGTCCTTGGGGTGTTTGCGCAGCTCACGCCGCTCGACGGCGAGCTCGGCCTCGACGAGCTCGCGCTGCGAGGCGACGGAGGTGTACTCCCCCGCGGCCATCGAGAACGCACCGGCGGCGAGACCCGCGAGACCCGTGATGACGATGGTCTGCTGGGAGACCGCGCCTCCGGCGACGCCCGTCATCAGGGCGAGGTTGGAGACGAGACCGTCCATGGCGCCGAACACCGCGGGCCGCAGCCAGCCGCCGTTGACGTCACGGTGGGTGTGGTTGTCGCGGTGGGCCTCGTGCAGTACGGCGTCGGTCTCGATGATGGACACAGAGCTCTCCCCTTTTCCGGGAGCGGGCCCCATGTTCTCCTCCGCTCCGCACCGTCGAAAGTACGCACGAAAAACGCCTCCCGCCAGCAAGGAAGGCCGAACTTACCTGCCACGAGGGCGTCACCCGGGCGGCCGATCTGTACGAAATGCGCGCCTCTCTTCGACAGGAATGGGGCAAACCTCGCGTATCCGGATGTCTGCGGGTGCGAGCGAAGGGGCGACACGATGGAGCTCATGGCGGACGGTGCGGGCCCCGGCACGGGTGACCGGGCCCGGGGGGCGCTCCTGGGGCTCGCGGTGGGCGACGCTCTCGGTGCCCCGGCGGAGAACATGCGGCCGTCCGAGATCCGCCGCCGCTGGGGCCGGATCGAGGGATTCGTCAGCGACGATCCGGCGGGGACCGACGACACCGAGTACGCGATCTTCTCCGGTCTGCTGCTGGCCCGGCACGGCTCGGCGCTCACCGTCTCGCATGTCGAACGGGCGTGGCACCACTGGATCGCCGATCTCGACGAGGGCCCGTTCCGCGGTGCGGGGTTCAGTGAGCGGGGCACGCTGGAGAACCTGCGGCGGGGACTCGCCGCCCCGATCTCGGCCCAGCACCGGCACGCCTGGAGCGACGGCCTCGCGATGCGGGCGGCGCCGTTCGGGGTGTTCGCCGCGGGCCGGCCCGCGGAGGCTGCCCGGCTGGTGGCGGTGGACGGCGGGGTCAGCCATGAGGGGGAGGGCATCTACGGCGGCCAGGCGGTCGCGGCGGGGGTGGCCGCCGCGATGGTGGGGGCGGGGCTCGCCTCCGTGATCGCCGCGGCGCTCTCGGTGGTACCGATGGACTCCTGGACGGCCCGTTCCCTGCGGCGCGCGGTCACGGCCGCGCAGCGCCCGTACCCGGACCGGCTGGCGCGGGAGCGCGCGGTGCGCTCCGCGGTGGTGATCGGCGGCTACCCGTGGACCGACCTGGCACCGGAGGCGGTGGGCCTGGCCTTCGGCGCGTTCACGGCGGCGCGGGGCGACTTCCGTACGGCGGTGCTGACGGCCGTGAACATGGGCCGGGACGCCGATACGACGGCGGCGGTCGCGGGTGCGCTGGCCGGGGCCCTGCACGGGGCGTCGGCGATCCCGCAGGAGTGGGCGTCCGCGATCGGCCCGGTGCGGGGCAGCTGCCTGCCGTCGATGCGGGGCTACCACGTCCTGGACATCGCGGAGCTGCTGACCCCGGACGATGCGGAGGACGCTCCGGGCGTGCCGCCCGGGGCGCCGGGCGGCACGCCGGTCCGGGACCACCCCGCCCCTGCCTCCTCCTGGTACGAACCGACCGGATCCCGTTCACGGGATACGTCCGGCACCCCGTGGCGCGAAGCCACCCCTGCGGCCCCTGCCGCAGCCACCGGCCGCGGAACCACCCGATGACCGCCGCGCACGGGGACGCCTCGACCACCCCGGAGCCCACGTCCCGCCCGGCGCCGACGAGACCCCCCGGCACGTCCGCGCACGCGACCCGTGCCACGGCGGCCCCGGGCCCGGCCGCTCCCCACCGGGCGGCGGCCTCGTCCGCCCCACCGGACCCGTATCCCGGCCACACCGGCGCTCCTGCCGCCCCACCGCACACAGCCCCCGGCGCGACGGCCCCGGACGCACCGGCCCGCACGGCCTCGGACCATGCGGCCCCGCCGGACGCCCCTCACCGCGTCGCCATCCACATCGCAGCCGAACCGGCCGGCCGTGCCCCTGCCGGCGGGGCAGCCGCCAGGGCCGCGCGGCCGCGCACCGCACCCGGCCGGCAGGCCCGGATCGAGGGACTGCTGCTCGGGCTGGCGGCCGGGGATGCCGCCGGGTGGCCCGCCGCGCGCCACCGGGCGGCGCGGATGCCCGAGTGGACCCGGCGGCTCACCCGGGAGCTGGACACCTTCGCCGAGCAGAACGCGACGACCACGCTGCCCGTACCCATCGCCCTCAACCAGCCGCCCGAGCCCCTCAGGCTCGGACCCTCCGACGATGCCGAGTGGGCCGCGTTCGCCGCCCGGACCGTGCTGGCCGCCGCGGCCGACCACGCCCCCGGCCTCTCCCCCGGCCACCGGATGCGGGACGCGATCGACCGGTCGTGGAACGCCCTGGCCGCGAAGGTGGCCGCAGCCAGCGCACGGGCGCCGGAGGTCGAGTCCGCCGTCCTCCCGCTCCGGGCCCGGATCTCCGTACGGGCCGGGCTCGGGAACCTCGCCGCCGGGCTGCGCCCGCCCGCCACCGGCCACGACAACCCGCACTACTTCGACGACGCGGCCTGCGTCAGGGCCGCCGTTCTCGCGGTCGTGCACCCGGGCGACCCCACCGGCGCAGCCGGACTCGCCGAGTTCGACGCCCGGTACACGCAGGACGGCGACGGGGTGCACGGTGCCCGTGCCATTGCCGCCGCGATCGCCGAGGCGCTCGCGGGGGCGGACGTCGACACCGCAGTGAACGCCGCCCTCGAACAGCTGCCCGAGGGAACCGAGATCGCGCGTAACGCCGTCCACGCCGTGCGCCTGGCCCGGGAGTTCGCGGACGAGGCGGCGGGCGCCTTCGCCCTGGTCCCCGTGCTGGAGCATCAGATCGTCGACCACGTCTACAGCTACGGGATCGCCGCGGCCGAGACCGTACCCGTCGCCCTCGCCCTCGCGACCGCCGCCCGGGGCGAGATCGCCCAGGCCGTGCCCGCGGCGGCCTGCCTGTCCCGGGTCGCCGACTCCGCGCCCGCCCTCGCCGGGGCGCTGACCGGGGCGCTGGGCGGGACCGGCACGATCCCCGCGGGCTGGCGCGAGGCCTGCCGCACGCTGGCCGGGTGCGCGCTGCCCCGCCTCGCCGGTACCGATCTGATCGAACTCGCCGGGCTGCTGGCAGCCACGGAACCAGCCACTACGGGTGGACAATCCCGGCATGACACCCAAAACACCCGCACCGTTCTCGGCAGGTACGACCACCACGACGCTCACCCTGGATGAGCGGATCGCCGGCGCACTCGTCGGCGCGGCTGTCGGTGACGCGCTCGGCGGCCCCGTCGAGGGCTGGACCCCGGAGCAGATCGCCGAGCGCCACGGCGGCCGGGTGCGCGGCATCGTCGGCCCCTGGCACGGCGACGCATGGCGCACCGCGCGCCCCATCGCCCCGTACCACAAGGGCGACGGGCACGTCACCGACGACACCCTGATGACGCATGCGCTGGTGCGGGTCTACGGCACGGTGCGCGCTCACCTGGACGCGTACTCCGTCGCGGACCACCTCGTACCGGATCTGATGTCCCGTCCCCGCTGGATCCCGGAGCTGGAGGCGGAGGCGCTGCCGTTGCAGCGGATCTTCCTGGCGGAGAAGTGGATCGTCACGCGGCTGCACTACGGCCACGCCGACCCGCGGGAGGCGGGCTCGGGAAACATCGTGAACTGCGGGGCGGCGATGTACATGGCGCCGGTCGGCCTGGTCAACGCCGCCCACCCCGAGGCCGCGTACGCGGAGGCGCTGGATGTCGCGGGGGCCCACCAGTCCTCGTACGGACGGGAGGCGGCCGGGGTCCTCGCCGCCGCGGTCGCCGCCGCCTGCGCCCCGGGCGCCACGCCCTCCTCCGTCATCGCAACCTGTCTGGCCCTGGCCAAGGACGGGACGCGGGCGGCGATCGAGGCGGTCTGCGAAGTGGCCGCCCGGTACAACGACTTCGAGTCCGCGCTGGGGCCCATGCGCGCTGCCGTGGCCCCCTTCGACACGGTGGGCCCCGATTACCGCGATCCTTCGCTCGGCGCCCGGCGGCCCTCCCGGCTGCACTCCATCGAGGAGCTGCCGGTCGCGCTCGGCATGCTGCTCGTCGGCGGGGGCGATTACCGCCACACGGTGCTCGGTTCGGTCAACTACGGCCGGGACTGCGACTCGATCGCGACGATGAGCGGCGCACTCGCGGGCGCACTCCACGGCGAGCAGGCCATCCCCGACGCCTGGGTGAAGACGGTCGCCGACGCCAGCCGCCTGGATCTGCACGCCCCGGCACGGACCCTGACGGAGGTGGCCCGCGAGATCTTCGCACGGGACACGGCCCGCCGGCGGGCACACGAGTCGGCGTTCGCGACACTGGCCGGCCTCCGGTGACCGTACGGCTGACCTGGGTGCAGCCCGAGGACCTGGTCGGACACGAGCTGCGCCAGGCGGCGCAGGACGGCCGGGACGCCCGGGACATCGAAGAGCGCTGGTACGGAGTCGGCGGCGCCCCCGCCCCGGAGCGCGCGGGCGTCTCGGAGCCGCCCGCATCGCCCCGGATGCGCGCACTGGCCGAGCAGCTCCTCGACGAACTCGCCCTGCTGCAAAGCCCGTTGTCCCACGATGAGCCGACCGGCCTGGCGGCGATCCGGGACGCCTGTCCCCGCTGGCCGGCCCCCCGCACCCGGCGCGTCGCTCTCGGGCCCGAGCGACTGCACGCGGCCTGGCTGGGCCGGGCCGCCGGCTGCCTGCTCGGCAAGCCCGTGGAGAAGCTGCCCCTCGCCGGCATCCGCTCCCTCGCGCAGGCCACCGGCAACTGGCCGCTCGGCACCTGGTTCACGGCCCGGGGGCTGCCCGGCGAACTGACCGCCGCCTACCCCTGGAACCGCCGCTCGGCAGCCACGTCCCTCGCCGAGAACATCGACGGCATGCCGGAGGACGACGACCTCAACCACCCACTGCTCACCCTGCTGTTGCTCCAGCGCCACGGACACGGTTTCAGCACGGCCGACCTCGCCCGGCTCTGGCTCGACGCACTCCCCGCCGGCCGGGTCTTCACCGCGGAGCGCATCGCGTACCGCAATCTCCTCGATGGCATCGAGCCGCCGGACACCGCCCGCCACCGCAATCCCTTCCGCGAATGGATCGGCGCCCAGATCCGGGCCGATGTGCACGGCTGGACGCACCCTGCCGACCCGGCTGCCGCCGCCGAGCAGGCACACCGGGACGCGGTGCTCACCCACACGGCGAACGGGGTGTACGGCGCGATGTTCACGGCGGCCGCGCTCGCCGAGGCGGCCGGTGGCGAGACGGATGTGCACGGGTGTCTGGCGGCCGGACTGCGCGTGGTGCCGCCCCGCTCCCGGTACGCGCACGCGGTGCGCCTCGGGATCGGTTCGGCGCGCGCCGAACCGGACTTCGACACGGTCGTGGACCGCCTCCACGCCACCTACGGGGCGACCCACCACTGGGTGCACGTCCTGCCCAACGCCGCGGTGCTCGCCGCCGCGCTCACCCACGCCGACGGCGACTTCGGCCGCTCCATCGGCTGCGCCGTGTCCGGCGGCTGGGACACCGACTCGAACGGTGCGACGGCCGGTTCGCTCGCGGGGCTGCTGGCCGGGCGGCCCACCGCGCTGCCGGACCACTGGACCGCCCCGCTGAAGAACCGGCTCGCCACATCCGTCCCCGGTTTCGACTCCATCGGCTTCGACACCCTCGCCGAACTGACCTACCAGGAGGTATGCCGCCCATGACAGCGATCGCAGTGCTCGGCAGCACCAACATGGACCTAGTCACCTACGTCGCCCGGGCACCCGCGCTCGGGGAGACCGTCACCGGACGGGAGCTGCGCACCGTTCCCGGCGGCAAAGGGGCCAACCAGGCCGTCGCCGCGGCCCGGGCGGGCGGCGAGGTGGTGATGATCGGCGCGGTCGGGACCGACGAGTTCGGCTCCCGGCTGCGGACGAATCTGGAGCACGCGGGAGTGGACACGGACCTGCTGCACACGGCCGCCGGTCCCAGCGGCACCGCCCACATCGTCGTCGACGACGAGGGCGCGAACGCGATCGTGGTGATCCCCGGCGCCAACGGCACCGTCACCGCGCTCGGCCCGGGCGAGCACGCCGCCATCGCCGCCACGGGTCTGCTGCTCCTTCAGCTGGAACTCCCGCTCTCCACGGTGACCGAGGCCGCGCGGGCCGCGAAGGCCCTGGGGGTACGGACGATCCTCACCCCCTCCCCCGTACAGCTGCTGCCGTCCGAACTCCTGGACGCCATCGACCTGCTGATCCCCAACGAACACGAGGCGGCTGCGCTCTCCGGGTGCGACGAACCGCATGCGGCCGCCGAGGTCCTGCTCCGCCAGGTCCCGGAGGTCGTGATCACCCTCGGCCCGAAGGGATGCCTGTACGCGGCCCGGGGAGGCGAATCCGTATGGTTCCCGGCGCCCGAGGTGACCGCCGTCGACACGACCGGCGCGGGTGACACGTTCGTCGGAACGCTGGCCGTGGCACTCGGCGAGGGCCGGGGCGTCCCCGAGGCGCTGGCCTGGGCGTCCTCGGCCGCGGCGCTCTGCGTACAGAGACCCGGTGCCTCCACGTCCATGCCGTACCGCAGCGAGATCGATGCCTCATGAGTACGACGACCGCACCTCTTGCCGGCCTGCGGGTCCTGGACGTCGCCACCCTGTTCGCCGGACCGCTCGCGGCCACCATGCTCGGCGACTTCGGCGCCGATGTCATCAAGGTCGAGCATCCGCGCAAGCCCGATCCTTCGCGGGGGCACGGCCCGGCGAAGGACGGGGTGGGCCTGTGGTGGAAGCTGCTCGGCCGCAACAAGCGCACCCTGACGCTCGACCTGGCCGGCCCGGGCGGCCGGGATGTGCTGCTGCGGCTGGCGGCGGACACCGATGTGATCATCGAGAACTTCCGGCCGGGGACGCTGGAGCGCTGGGGACTGGGCTGGGAGGAGTTGCGTGCCGTCAATCCGCGGCTGGTGCTGGCCCGGGTCACCGGCTTCGGCCAGTTCGGCCCGTACGCGCACCGGCCCGGCTTCGGCACGCTCGCCGAGGCGATGAGCGGTTTCGCCGCCGTCACCGGTGAGCCGGACGGGCCGCCCACCCTGCCGCCGTTCGGGCTCGCCGACTCGATCGCGGCGCTCGCCACTGCGTACGCGGTGATGACGGCCCTGGCCGGGCGCGACCGCACCGGTCAGGGGCAGGTGGTCGACATGGCGATCATCGAGCCGATCCTGACCGTCCTGGGGCCGCAGCCGCTCTGGTACGACCAGCTCGGCTACGTCCAGCCGCGTACGGGAAACCGCTCCCGCAACAACGCCCCGCGCAACACCTACCGGACCTCCGACGGCCACTGGGTCGCCGTCTCGACCTCGGCCCAGTCGGTCGCCGAGCGCGTCATGCGGCTGGTGGGCCGCCCGGACCTGATCGACGAACCGTGGTTCGCCGCCGGGACCACGCGCGCCGAGCACGCCGACGAACTCGACGATGCCGTCGGCCACTGGATCGCCCGGCGTACCCGGGAGGAGGCGGTGTCCGCGTTCGACAAGGCGGAGGCCGCGATCGCCCCGATCCAGGACGTACGGGACGTGATGGAGGATCCCCAGTACCGGGCACTGGGCACGATCACCGAGGTGGAGGATCCCGAGCTGGGGACACTGCGGATGCAGAACGTGCTGTTCCGGCTCTCGGAGACGCCCGGGGCGATCCGCTGGGCCGGCCGGCCGCACGGCGCGGACACGGACGAGATCCTGACGGGACTCGGCCTGTCGGCCCCGAGCATCGCGGCCCTGCGGGCCGAGGGTGTGCTGTGAGCACCCTGGCGGTCGCGCTGACCTGGCTGTACGTGCCCGGGGACCGCCCCGAGGTGGTCCGTAAGGCGCTCGGCTCGGGCGCGCACGTGGTGATCGTCGACCTGGAGGACGCGGTCGCGCCGGACCGCAAGGAGTACGCACGGGCGGCGACCACGGAGCTGCTCAGTGATCCGGTCACGGCCGACTCGTCGGCCGTTCCGGTCCATGTCCGGGTCCACGGCGAGGACGACGTCACCGCTCTGGCAGGGCTCCCCGGCCTGTCCGGGATGCGCCTCCCCAAGATCACCCACGCGGCTTCGGTGCACCATGTCGCGGCGCTGGCGCCGGGTGTGCCGCTGTATCCGCTGCTGGAGTCGGCGCTGGCGATCGAGCACGCGTACTCGATCGCCAGCGCCCATCACGAGGTGCGGGGTGTGGCACTGGGCGAAGCGGATCTCCGGGCCGACCTGGGGGTACGGGACGATGCCGGGCTCGACTGGCCGCGCAGCCGTCTCGTGGTCGCCGCCCGGGCGGCCGGACTCGACCCGCCCGTCATGTCGGTGTTCCCGGACGTCAAGGACATGTCCGGGCTGCGGTCCTCCTGCGCGCACGGGCGCGGCCTGGGACTGCTCGGCCGCGCGGCGATCCATCCCCGGCAGCTGTCGGTCATCGAGCGGGCGTTCCGGCCGACGACGCAGGAGGTCGAGGCGGCGGAGCAGATCGTGGAGGCGTCACGGACACAGGCGGGGGCGCTGGCGCTGCCGGACGGGAGGTTCGTCGATGCGGCGGTGGTGGCGACTGCGCAACGGACGCTGGCACTGGCGGGACGCGTGGCATGAGGCCGGGGAACCGGGCCGCACTGGAGCACGCGAAGGGGCCGCCGGACCTGTGTGGTCCGGCGGCCCCTTCGGGTGGCTCCGGGTGCGTCAGCTCTTGTCGGCCGTCTGCGGGGCGTCGTCGCCCTCGGACTCCTTCGCCTCCGCGTCGGCCGTGCCGGAAGCCTCGGAGGTGTCGGCCGCGTCGGCCGTTTCGGACGCCTCGGCCGTGTCGGAAGCCTCGGCCGAAGCAGCCGACTCGCTGTCGTCGCTGCTGCTGTCCTTCGACAGGTCCACCGCCGCCGGTTCGACGATCTCCTCGCGCCCGGGGCGCAGCTTCGCCGAGATCACGAAGTACGTCACCGCAAGGACGAAGACGATGATCGCGGTCCACACGTTGAGCCGCAGTCCCAGCACATGGTGTGCCTCGTCGACGCGCATGTACTCGATCCAGGCACGGCCCGTGCAGTACGCCGCCACGTACAGCGCGAACGCCCGTCCGTGTCCGAGCTTGAACCGGCGGTCCGCCCAGACGACCAGCAGCGCGACACCGATGCACCACAGCGACTCGTACAGGAAGGTCGGGTGGTAGGTGTCGGCCACCCGGTTGGGGCCCTCGCTGATCTTCACCGCCCACGGCAGATCCGTCTGCTTGCCGTACAGCTCCTGGTTGAACCAGTTGCCCCAGCGGCCGATGGCCTGGGCGAGGGCGATACCGGGTGCGAGCGCGTCGGCCCAGGCCGGCAGCGGAATCCCGCGGCGTCGACAGCCGATCCAGGCGCCGACGGCGCCGAGCGCGATCGCGCCCCAGATACCGAGGCCGCCTTCCCAGATCTTGAAGGCGTCGACCCAGTTCTCACCGTCTTTGAAGTACAGCTGGTAGTCGGTGACGACGTGGTAGAGCCTGCCGCCGACAAGGCCGAAGGGCACGGCCCAGACGGCGATGTCGGCCACGGTGCCGGCTCGGCCGCCCCGGGCGATCCAGCGCTTGTTGCCGAACCAGACGGCAACGAAGACACCGATGATGATGCAGAACGCGTAGCCGCGGAGCGGGATCGGGCCGAGCTCGATCACGCCGGTCGACGGGCTGGGAATGAAGGCAAGGTTCATGACGAGGTCGACGCTACCTTGCCGGACGGGACGTGAGGCAAGCCGTCCGGCAACTTCTGGGTAACGAGCCCTGCCCTCGGGACGGCGCGGAGGTCTGGGCGGACACCCTCAGGGCGTCGCCCCGACCGTGCCTGGTTCCTTGCCCTTGTTGGCCTCCGCCACCCACTTCTTGAGATTCGCCACGGAGATCTCCTCGTCCCCCTTCTTCGGGAAGATCGACTCACCGTTGAGCAGCGCGGTCGGAGTCCCCTGGAATCCGCCTTCGCCGAAGGCCGTGTTCGACTTCTCGACCCAGCTGTCGTGCTTGCCGTCCTCCACACAGCTGCGGAAGGCGGGCGTGTCCAGCCCGTCCACGGTGCCCGCCAGCTCGATCAGCTTGCTGTTCTCACCGAAGGCGTCGTCGGTCTCGGCCGGCTGATTGCGGTAGAGCACGTCGTGGTACGGGGCGAACTTTCCGACGTCCTGGGCGCAGGCCGCAGCGTTGGCCGCCCGCAGTGATCCGCTGCCGCCGAGGTTGCCGTCGATGATCGTGGCCAGGTGGTACTCCACCTTGATCTCGCCGCTGTCGGCGAGCTCCGCGATCGTGGCCCGGAAGGCCTTCTCGAACTGGGCGCAGACGGGGCAGCGGAAGTCCTCCCAGATCGTGAGCGTGGACGGTGCGTCGTCCGCCCCTACCTGGAGGGCCAGACCGTCCTTGCCCGTCGCCCCGGACGGGGTGACCGCCGGTCCCGCCTCGCTGTCATTGTCGTTCTTGCCCGCGTTGGCGGCGATCAGGCCGATCACGGCAGCGAGCGCCAGCACCCCCACCACGGCGGTCGCGACGATCAGTGTGCGCCTGCGGCGCTCCCGCGCCCGGTCCAGCTCACGCTGCTGCACGAGCCGGTCGCGTGCGGCTCTCTTTCGCTCATGGTTCTTCTCGCTCACACTGCGCAAACGAACCGGGGAGGCACGTGAGCGCCTCCCCGGTCCCATGTCCACCCGTACGGGTGACGACCGCTATCGGCGCTTTCGAACGCCTTCGGCCAGTTCGCCCGCCAATGCGCGGACAGCGGCGAGTCCGGCGGCCGCGTCGGGGGCGTCCAGCATCCTCTTGACGAAGGCCGAGCCGACGATCACGCCGTCGGCGAAGCCGGCGACCTGTTCGGCGTGCTCGCGGGTGGAGACCCCGATACCGACACAGACCGGCAGCTCCGTGGTGGCACGGGTGCGGCGTACCAGCTCCTGGGCCTGCTCTCCGACCGATTCACGGGTGCCGGTGACCCCCATGAGGGAGGAGGCGTACACAAAGCCCGAACCCGCTGCCGTGATCGTGGCGAGGCGTGCGTCCTTGCTGCTCGGCGCGACGACGAAGACGGTGGCGAGACCGTGCTTCTCGGCGTGCTCACGCCACAGTCCGGACTCCTGGACCGGCAGGTCGGGCAGGATGCACCCGGCGCCGCCCGCCGCGGCGAGCTCGGCGGTGAAGCGCTCCACGCCGTACCGGTCGATGGGGTTCCAGTACGTCATGACGAGAATCGGGACGCCGGTGGCCTCGTGGGCCTCACGGACCGTGCGCATGATGTCGGCGATCTTGACACCGCCCCGCAGCGCGATGTCGTCGGCGGTCTGGATGACCGGCCCGTCGAGCACCGGGTCGCTGTGCGGAAGACCTACCTCGACGATGTCGGCGCCGCCCGCGACGACCGCCTTGACCGCCTCGATGCCTCCGTCGACCGTCGGGAAGCCGCCGGGGAGGTAGGCGATGAGCGCGGCCCGGTCCTCGGATGCCGCCTTGGCCAGTGCCGACTCAAGAAGCTCTCGGTTGCCGCTCACTTCTCCCCCTCCTGGTCGTACAGCCCGAAGTACCGTGCGGCCGTGTCCATGTCCTTGTCGCCCCGGCCCGACAGGTTGATCAGGATCAGCCCGTCCTTGCCGAGTTCCTGCCCGACCTCCAGCGCACCGGCCAGCGCGTGCGCACTCTCGATGGCCGGGATGATTCCCTCGGTACGGGAGAGAAGGCGCAGCGCCTGCATGGCGGCATCGTCCGTCACCGCGCGGTACTCGCCGCGGCCGACGTCCTTGAGGTAGGCGTGCTCCGGGCCGATGCCCGGGTAGTCGAGGCCGGCCGAGATCGAGTACGGCTCGGTGATCTGGCCCTCGTCGTCCTGGAGGACGTACGACCGTGAGCCGTGCAGGATTCCGGGCTCGCCCGCGGTCAGGGTCGCCGCGTGCTCGCCGGTCTCCACGCCGTGTCCGGCGGGCTCGCAGCCGATCAGCCGGACGCTCTCGTCCGGGATGAAGGCATGGAAGAGACCGATGGCGTTGGAGCCGCCGCCCACGCAGGCGATCGCGGCGTCCGGGAGCCGGCCGGCCCGCTCCAGGATCTGGCGGCGGGCTTCGACGCCGATCACCCGGTGGAAGTCGCGGACCATCGCCGGGAAGGGGTGGGGACCTGCGACGGTGCCGAAGAGGTAGTGCGTGCGGTCCACGTTGGCGACCCAGTCGCGGAAGGCCTCGTTGATGGCGTCCTTGAGGGTCCTGGAGCCGGACTTCACGGCGATGACCTCGGCGCCGAGCATCCGCATGCGCGCCACGTTCAGCGCCTGGCGCTCGGTGTCGATCTCACCCATGTAGATGGTGCATTCGAGTCCGAACAGGGCGCAGGCGGTCGCGGTGGCGACACCGTGCTGACCGGCGCCGGTCTCCGCGATGACCCGGGTCTTGCCCATGCGCTTGGTGAGGAGCGCCTGGCCCAGGACGTTGTTGATCTTGTGCGAGCCGGTGTGGTTCAGGTCCTCGCGCTTGAGGAAGACCCGCGCACCCCCGGCGTGCTCGGCGAAGCGCCCGACCTCGGTCAGCGCGCTGGGCCGGCCCGTGTAGTGGACCATGAGCTCATTGAGTTCGGCGGCGAAGGCCGGGTCGGCCTTGGCCTTGTCGTACTCGACGGCCACCTCGTCCACGGCTGCGACGAGCGCCTCCGGGATGAACTTGCCACCGAACGCGCCGAAGTACCCCTCGGCGCTGGGAATCAGACCCTCGGGGTCCGGAATGAAGAAGTCGGACGACATACGACGTGCTCCTCGACCTTGCAACGGGTGGGTTCACCGTATGCGCCGTGAGCGGAGCACCGCGCCGGCCGGTGATCGGTCGGTGCGGTACGGCGTGCGGACCTCCCGTGGACGGGGAGGAGGGCGACGGCCGGGGCTCGCTACAGCGCGGACCCCGTGCGCCATCGCATGCCGTTGACCTGTCCGGGTTCGTCGCCGATCACATACCGGACGCGCCGGCCGTGCACCCGCCGGGCGGGGGCACGGCAGCCCCGCGGCCGGCAGCCGCGCGCCAGGGGCGCGTGGGGGTCCCGGGCCGTCGCCCCGGCGGGGCGCAGGCCCGGCCGGATGCGGGGCGCGGGACAGTCGGACACGGTGCTGGTCAGCCCCGTCCGTGCCGGAGGGCCGGGTGGGCGCCTGCGGCGACCAGATCGGCGACGGCGGACCGCGGGTCCCGGCCGGTGACCAGGGACTCGCCGACGAGCACCGAGTCGGCGCCCGCGTTGGCGTAGGCGATGAGGTCGTGCGGGCCGCGGACACCGGACTCGGCGACCTTGACGATGTGGTCGGGGATCTCGGGGGCGACGCGCTCGAAGGTGGAGCGGTCGACCTTGAGGTCCTTCAGATTGCGCGCATTGACACCGATGATCTTCGCTCCGGCGTCCACGGCACGCTCCGCCTCCTCCTCGTCGTGCGCCTCGACGAGCGGCGTCAGGCCGATCGACTCGGCGCGCTCGATCAGGGAGACGAGGGCCTCCTGGTCGAGGGCGGCGACGATCAGCAGGGCGAGGTCGGCGCCGTAGGCGCGTGCCTCCCACAGCTGGTACGAGGTGACGATGAAGTCCTTGCGCAGGATCGGGATGTCGACCTTGGCGCGGACGGCCTCCAGATCGGCGAGCGAGCCGCCGAAGCGGCGCTCCTCGGTGAGGACCGAGATGACGGACGCGCCGCCGGCCTCGTAGTCCGCGGCGAGCGCGGCCGGGTCGGCGATTGCGGCAAGAGCCCCCTTGGAGGGGCTGGAACGCTTGACCTCGCAGATGACGGTCACGCCCTCGCCGCGCAGGGCGGCGACTCCGTCCTTGGCCCGAGGAGCGCGGGCTGCGCGCTCCTTGAGCTCGTCGAGGCTGACGCGCGCCTGCCGCTCTGCGAGGTCGGCGCGAACGCCATCGATGATCTCGTCGAGCACACTCACGCGAGCGGCCCCCTTCCGGAACGGTGATGAGGGAACAGGATCAGCCATCTCGATGGTATCCGCAGGAGGCCGATGGGCTCGCATCCGGCAGCGGTACGTCCCACTACCTGGGCATTCACGGCGCCAAGCCCGACCCGAACGGCAGATTCCGGACGACGGAGAAGATCAACAGCACCGCTCCGACACCCCACCAGTAGACGGGGGCGAGGCCGATCCGCAGCGGCTCGCCCCGGCTCGCACGGACCATCCAGAGCAGCCACACCACGGCGAAGACGGCGTATCCGACCACGGCCAGGGCATTGGAGCCGAGGGCGGCGGCGATGTCGCCGTGGGCGAAGGCGTGGGCACTGCGCAGCCCGCCGCAGCCGGGGCAGAACACGCCGGTGAACCGGAGCATGGGGCAGACCGGGTAGTGGCCGGGTTCGTTGGGATCGACCGTGGCCACGTAGCCGAACGCACCGATGACGACGGCCATCACGCCGACCGGTGTGCCCAGCCGCCGGAGCCGCGGAACCGGGGCGGCGGCATGGGGCATCACGGGCTCGTGCCCGGCCGCGTCCGGGCGCGCGTACGGCCGGCCGGGAGGGCCGGGCACGGGGGCCGGGTCCGGGGCGGCTGGAGAAGGTGAGGCGTCCACGCGCTGATTGTCCCCGCTCGTACGGAGAGGCGCAGCCCGGTCCGGGCTGCGCCTCGCGTCGTGTCTGCGTACCGGCGTGCGGTTCAGGAGGTGGTCTGGGCCTCTCCGGCACGGGCCCTGGCCGCTGCCAGCTCGGCCGACTCCTTCGGCATGCCGAGGCCTGCGGACTTCATGGCGAGACCGACGAGTCCGCCGACGACGATGACGGCGATTCCGGCCCAGAAGCCGAGCGGGTTCGCCGCGACCATGAAGACGCCTGCGATGCAGAAGCCGATGAAGGCGATGATGACACCGGTCCAGGCGGCCGGGGTGTGTCCGTGGCTGCTGCCCGCCATGAGTTGCTCCTCGTTGGTGTTGCGCTGAAGGTATCGCTGTACAGAAAGCTCGCTGCCATTGTCCCGTACGTGCGGTGGGACCTGAGCCTGGGGGTCATGCCTCGCGCGTCGGGTCCTCGCCGCGGTCCAGGGCCTTCCACAGGTCCTCGGGCCGGTCGGGATCCGGGGCTGCGCGGGGAGCCTTGCGGGGGCGCGGGGTGCCGTCGCGTTCGTACCGTCCCGACATGGCGGGCCATCGGCTGCCGTAGCGCAGGGCGAGCAGTCCGGCGAGCAGGATCAGCAGTCCGCCGACGGCCGTGACGTACGGCCAGGCGGTGTGGCTGAGCGCTTCGACGGTGGCCGAGGTGTGGCCGGTGGTCTGCGCGGCCTTCTCGTCGAGGGCGGCGCTGTCCGACGCACCGAGGTAGGAGCTCAGCCCGGCACCGAGGCCGCTGAGCGCCAGCAGTCCCGCGACGATCATCCGGCCGCCACCGCGCACGGCGAAGACGGCGACGAGGGCGGCCAGGCCGACGACGGCCAGGGCTGCCGGGAGGCCCGTGACGTCCTGGCCGTCCGCGGTCAGGGGCAGGGTGCCGCCTCCGACGGCTGCCGTGCCCTCGGCCCATTTCTGCCCTGAGGCGAGGAGGACGACGGTGGCGCCGGCGGCCCCGAGGAGCAGGCCGGCGCCCAGGCTGCGGCGGCTTCCTGCGCTGTCGGGCGCGGAGGCGGCTCGGGCACGGGGCTGGGGTACGGGGACAGCACTCACGTACCCCACTATCCCTTACCGCCTCAGTGAGCCCGGAGCCGGTTCGCCGTATGCACGGCGCGGAGCACCGCGGCGGCCTTGTTGCGGCACTCGGTGTCCTCGCCGACCGGGTCGGAGTCGGCGACGACGCCCGCTCCCGCCTGGACGTACGCGGTGCCGTCGCGGAGCAGAGCGGTCCGGATGGCGATGGCGGTGTCGGAGTCGCCCGCGAAGTCGAGGTAGCCGACGCAGCCGCCGTACAGCCCCCGGCGGGTCGGTTCGAGCTCCTCGATGATCTGCATGGCGCGTGGCTTGGGCGCACCGGAGAGGGTGCCCGCCGGGAAGCACGCGGTGAGGACGTCGAAGGCCTTGTGGCCTTCGGCCACGCGTCCGGTGACGGTGGAGACGATGTGCATCACGTGCGAGTACCGCTCGACGGACATGAAGTCGACGACCTCGACGCTGCCGGGTTCGCAGACCCGTCCCAGGTCGTTACGGCCGAGGTCGACGAGCATCAGGTGCTCGGCGCGTTCCTTCGGGTCGGCGAGGAGCTCGTCGGCGAGCGCCTGGTCCTCCTGCGGGGTGGCGCCGCGGTGCCTGGTCCCGGCGATCGGGTGGACCATGGCCCGGCCGTCCTCGACCTTGACGAGGGCTTCCGGGCTGGAGCCGACGACGTCGAAGCCGTCGAAGCGGAAGAGGTACATGTACGGCGACGGGTTGGTGGCGCGCAGGACCCGGTAGACGTCCAGCGCGCTTGCCGTGCAGGGCGTCTCGAAGCGCTGGGAGGGGACGACCTGGAAGGCCTCACCGGCCCTGATGCGCTCCTTGATGTCGTCGACGGCGTCCTGGTAGGCGGCGCCGCCCCACAGTGCGGTGTAGGGCGGGAGCTCCGAGGGCGGCAGGGCGGCGGGGGCGTTCTCCACCGGCCTGGACAGATCCCGCTCCATGGCGTCGAGCCGGGCGACGGCGTCCGCGTACGCCTCGTCGACGCCGGTGTCCAGGTCGTTGTGGTTGATCGCGTTGGCGATCAGGAGGACCGTGCCGTCCCCGTGGTCGAGTACGGCGAGGTCCGAGGTGAGCAGCATCGTCAGCTCGGGGAGCTTCAGGTCGTCGCCGCCGTGCTCGGTGATCTTCTCCAGCCGGCGCACGATGTCGTACCCGAGATAGCCGACCATGCCGCCGGTGAACGGCGGCAGGCCGTCGTCGCCGACCAGGTCGCGAGGGGTGTGCAGGGTCTCGACGGTGGCGCGCAGGGCCTGCAGCGGGTCCCCGTCGACGGGGACGCCGACGGGCGGGGTGCCGAGCCAGTGGGCCTGACCGTCCAGGGTGGTGAGGGTGGCGGCGCTGCGTACGCCGATGAAGGAGTAGCGGGACCAGGTGCGGCCGTTCTCCGCGGATTCGAGGAGGAACGTGCCGGTGCGCTCGTCCGCGAGCTTGCGGTAGAGCCCGACCGGGGTGTCACCGTCCGCGAGGAGCCGGCGGCTGACGGGAATGACGCGCCGGTCGACGGCGAGCTTGCGGAACGTCTCGAGATCCATGGCGGCTGACCTTACTGGGGCAGGGCGAGCGGGAGAACGTCCGCATCGAAGCAGGTGCGGTCACCGGTGTGGCAGGCGGCACCGGTCTGGTCGACCTTCACCAGGACGGTGTCGGCGTCGCAGTCGAGGGCGACGGATCTGACCTGCTGGATGTGGCCCGAGGTATCGCCCTTGACCCAGTACTCCTGGCGGCTGCGGGACCAGTAGGTGCACCGGCCCGTGGTGAGGGTGCGGTGCAGCGCCTCGTCGTCCATCCAGCCGAGCATGAGCACCTCACCGGTGTCGTACTGCTGGGCGATGGCCGGGACCAGTCCGTCGGGGCCGCGCTTGAGGCGGGCCGCGATGGCCGGGTCGAGTGTGCTGGCGGGTGTGCTGCCGGGCGTGCTGGTCATGTGCCCCATTGTGCCGCGCCGGGGACGGCCTTCCGGGTGTGCGTCCACTGGGCGGACCGTGGGCGGCGGTCGTACGCTGGCGGGCATGTCGACCCATGCGAAGCGTGAACGTCTTCTGCTCGCCGACCTGTTGGAAGCGGCGGGCCCCGAAGCTCTGACCCTGTGCAACGGCTGGAAGACCCGGGACCTGGCCGCCCATGTGGTGGTACGTGAGCGCCGCGCCGACGCGGCGGGCGGGATTGTGCTGGGTGCGCTGAAGAACCGGCTGGAGCGGGTGCAGGCCGAATTTGCCGAGAAGCCGTACGAGGAACTGATCCAGCTCATCCGTACGGGTCCGCCACGGATGTCACCCTTCGGGCTGAAGCAGTTGGACGAGGCGGCCAACACGGTCGAGTTCTACATCCACGCGGAGGATGTGCGCCGGGCCCAGCCCGACTGGTCGCAGCGGAACCTGGACCCGGTCTTCGCCGATGTGCTGTGGTCGCGCACCGAGAAGTCGGCGCGGATGCTGGGCCGCAGGGCCCCGGTGGGTCTGGTGCTGCGCCGCCCGGACGGTCAGACGGTGGTGGCCCACAAGGGCACCCCGGTGGTGACGGTCACCGGGGAGCCGGGTGAGCTGCTGTTGTTCGCCGCGGGCCGGCAGGACGCGGCGCGGGTGGAGCTGGAGGGCGACAAGGACGCGCTGGCCCGGTTGCACACGGCGGAGCTGGGGCTGTAGCCGGCCCCTCAGGCGTCACGTCCCGCCTGTACGGGGACCCAGTGGGCGGCCCGGTGACGGGGGCCGTCCTGCGGGGTGTCCGGCCGGGTCCTGGATCCCAGCAGGCCCAGGAGGAATCCGGCGGGGATCGTGATCAGGCCCGGTGTCTGGAGCGGGAACACGTGGAAGTCCCATTCGGGGAACAGGGCGATGGGTGTGCCCGAGAACGCGGGTGACAGGACCATCAGGACGACGATCAGCGGAAGTGTTCCGTACACGGTCCAGCGCACCCCTCGGGCGTTGAATCCGGGGCGGAAGAGCGCGTACAGCAGGACGGGCGGCAGGATCGAGGCCGCTGCGGCGAACGAGAGGGAGAGCAGCACCTGGGGGCTGCGGTCGTGGGTGTACGCCGAGAGGAGGACGGCGAGCGCACCGATCGCGAGCACGGCCAAGCGGGCGCGGCGGATCTCCCTGCCGGACGCCTTTCCGGCGCCCTGGGCACCCTTCGCCGCGAAGTCGCGGGCGAGGGTCGAGGCGGCGGCCAGGGTGATGCCGGCCACGGCGGCCAGGGTGGTGGCGAACGCGGCGCACGCGACGAGGGCGAACAGCGGGCTGTCGCGCGGCCCGCTCGCTCCCGGGTCCAGCACTCCGGTCACCATCAGCAGGGCGGTGCCTCCGGCCGGGTCGGCGGCACGCAGGGTGTCCCGGCCCAGCAGGGCGGAGGCTCCGAGCCCGACGACGACGATCCCGGTGCACAGGACGGCGACCGGGGCCACGGCCCAGACACCTGCGCGGCGCGCGGTCCAGGCGTCGCGCAGCGGATGCAGCCGCATCATGATGTGCGGCATGCAGGCAGCGCCCAGTACGAGGGTGAGCTGAAAGCCGATCAGGTCGAGGCCGCCCGCGAACCCGTGGCCGAACTGGAGCCCGGGGCGCGCATAGCCACCGCCCGCCTTGCTGCCTGCCTGGGCGGCATCGAAGAGGGCGAACGGTGACCAGCCGAAACGGGCGAGCACCAGCCCGGCGAGCAGGGTGACGGCGGCCAGCACGACGGCGACCTTGAGGATCTGGATGTAGCCGGTGCCGCGCATGCCGCCGAACGCGGAGTAGCACACCATCAGTGCGCCGCTGGCGACCGTGCAGCCGGTGAGCGCTCCTTCCGGGAGCCCGAACATCGCCGTCATGACATGGCCGGCGGTGGTCAGCTGCACCAGCAGGAGCGGGGCGAGGACGACGAGGGTGGCGACGCCCAGCGCCCGGCGTACGGAGCCGTCCCCGAGCTGGTCGGCGAGGAAGTCGCCGAGGGTGAACACGCCCTTGCGGCGCAGGCGTTCGGCAAGGACCCGCATGACGAGGACGAGTGAGGCGACGGTCGCCAGGGCGAAGAGCACACCGTCGAACCCGGCGAGCGCGACGGATCCGGTGGTGGAGAGCAGCGTGGCGGCGGAGACGTAGTCCCCGGCGATGGCGAGCCCTCCGCCGACGGGCCCGAGGGAGGCTCCGCCACCCGCGTAGAAGTGCTCGGGGTCGTCCTGGTCCGCTGCGGCGAGACCGCAGAGCAGCAGGGACACGGCGACGAATGCGAGGAAGATGACCACGGCCAGGGACCGGGCGTCGATCGCGCCGCTCACCGCGGTGACTCCGCCGGTACGGCCGTACAAGGGGCAGCTGATGGCATGGGCGCCAGGGCACCAGGTGCGGCGGGCGGGGTACAGGGGGCGGGGCGGGGGCGCGGCACCCGTACAGTCCTCGCGGGGCGGATCTGTGCTTCCGCACAACACGGACCGCGGGGGCGCCGAGCCCGCCGGGCCCCGGGGGGCGCCGAGCCCGCCGGACCGCGGGGGGCACTGAGCCCGCCGGACCGCGGGGGGCACTGAGCCCGCCGGGGGGCGCTGAGCCCGCCGGACCGCGGGGGCGCGCCGAGCCCCGCCAGGCCGTGGAAACGCTGAGCCCGCCGGCCCGCAGGGGCGCTGAGCCCCGCCGCCCCGTGGGGGCGCCGAGCCCCGCCCCGGACCTCTCGGGCCCGCCCGGCGGTTGAGGGGCGGAGTCCCGTGCAGCGGCCCCGCCCCGCCCGTCTCAGCCCCCCAGCAGCCGCCGCGCCGCCAGCGCCAGGGACACCTCGACCGCGTCGGAGGGCCGCGTGAGACAGCGGCCCGTCAGCTGCTCGAAGCGCCGCAGCCGGTTCAGTACCGTGTTGCGGTGGCAGTACAGCCGCGCCCCTGCCCGCTGCGCCGAACCGTCCGAGTCGAGCCATGCGGTCAGCGTCTCGATGAGCACGTCCCGGTCCGCGGGGTCGAGCCTGTCGAGCGGCCCGAGGACCCGGCCGGCGAGCGCGGTGCCGAGTCCGGGCGAGGAGACGACCAGGGCCGCCGGCAGGTGCTCGTCGAGCAGGACGGTTCCGCCGGACGCCGGGCAGGCCCGCAGCGCGGTCTCGGCAAGGCGCCGCGCGTCACCGACCGACGCCAGCCCCTCCACCACGGAACTGATCCCGATCCGGGTACCGGGCGGAGCCGTCAGTTCGGCCGCCACCGAGGCGAGTTCGTCCTGTCCGGGGACCTCGGACATCCCTCCGTCGGTGACAGCAGTGTCCGCGTCGTCCTCGCGCGGGCCGGCCGCCACCGGCTCCGCGCCCAGCGGCAGGATCGCAAGTTCGACGTCGCCCCCCGCGTGCCAGAGCACCGGCGTCCCCGAGGCCAGGGTCAGCGGCGGCTGGGACGTGCCGTGCGGGGCACGGCGCGCGGAGGCGACCGCAAGCACCGCGTACCGTCCGTGCACCGGCAGCCCCAGCATGACCGCCGCGTCCGGCAGGTCGGCGATCCGGGCGGTGCCGTCCAGCAGGGCCGACGTCATCAGCCGCTGCTGGTTCTCACGGCGCCAGGTGAGGCGGCGTTCGGCCTGCCGGTACGCCTCGGCCACCACCCCGCAGTGCTCGTCCACGAAGTTCCAGACGTCCGCCGCGACATGGACGAGCAGCCGGATGTCCTCGGGATGGCGCCGCGCGGTGTCGTCGACCAGGTCCTGCCAGACCATCGCCCCGCCCATCCGGAAGGCGTGCAGGACCGCGTCGAGCGGCAGGCCCTGTTCGGCCCGGGTCTCGCCGATCCACCGGGAGGTGCGGTGGGCGGCCTCGCGGAACTCCCGGGGCTGGATCAGGGAGGCCACGTTGTGCCGCAGCGAGTGATGGACCTCCTGCCAGATCTCGGCAGGTTCCGCCTCGATGGCCGCGCGGTAGGCGGGCTCCTGTTCCCGCAGCTGCTCGACGAGCCGGTCCGTGAGCTCCGGCAGCGCCTCCAACAGCACGTGGGCCGCCCTGTGGAGTACGGCAATGGCCTCACGGTCGGCCAGGGAACGGAAGCGGTGCGGCAGCGGTGCTACGGGGGGCGGCCCGTGCAGCGCCCTGATCCGTGAACGTACGACCTGTGGCATGGCGGCCTCCACCGGGAATCGGCCGGCTGCGGACATGCCGGCCCGGTGCGCGCCCGCCCGCCATTGGGCGGGTGCACACCGAATGATCCTGACGCCCGCAGAATGACATACCGCCCGGTCGGTACCTAGGGGTGTGCGGCGTTCTTCTCATCACGGTCCTGCAACCTCGCCGTAACAGCGGGCACGCCGGCACGTCCCGCCCGGCCCGTAACGTCCTCCGGGCCTGCGGCGGGACTGCCGATCCGCCTAGCGGTCCAGCAGCCTCGCGAGCTCGGTCCTGGACCGGACACCCAGCGCCGCGAACACGTTGCGCAGGTGGTGGTCGACCGTCCGCGGGCTCACCGAGAGCCGCACCGCCACCTCGCGGTTCGTGGCGCCCTCAGCCACACAGCGGGCGATCCGCTGCTGCTGCGGGGTCAGCCCGGCGAGCGGCCCCGCCCCGCCCTGGTCCGGCACGTCCACCGCTTCCCCGGCCGCCCGCAGCTCCCCGCCCGCCCGGTCGGCCCAGGCACGGGCGGAGCAGCGTTCGAAGGCGACCAGGGCGTCGCGCAGCGGGCCGCGTGCCTCACGGGTGCGGCGCCTGCGCCGCAGCAGCTGGCCGTGGAGCAGCTGGGTGCGGGCGCGCTCGAAGTCACCGCCCGCACGGTCGTGGTGGGCCAGCGCCTCCTCGTACCGCGCGGCGGCCTCCTCCTGCGGTGCCAGGAGGGCCCGGCAGCGTGCCAGTTGGGCGGGGGCCTGCGGGTCGGTGGTCCGGGAGGTCCACAGCGCGAACTCCTCGACGGCCTCGGCCAGGCCGTCCGTGCCGTCGTCCGCACGGCCGGAGAGTGCCACCGCCTCGATGTAGCACGGGATGGCGAGCATCCTGACGGCGAAGTGCCCCATCCGCGGTCCGGGACGGACCAGTGGCCCGAGCCGGGCAGCCGCCTCACCGGGCCGTCCGGCCGCGAGGTCCGCGCGGGCCACAGCCCAGGTGGCGAGGGTCGCCGCCTGGGTCAGGCCGTGCGGACCCGCGCCGGCCAGTGCGGCGTCGGCATGCGCCGCGCACGCCTCCGCAGGCCCTTCCACCGAGGCGGCCAGCGCCAGTACGGCGTGCAGATGGGTGGCCGCGTTGGGCTGTCCCGTACGCCGGGCGGCATGCAGGCCCTCCAGCGCGTGGGCACGGGCCCTGGCGTGCCGTCCGGCTCGCAGTTCGGCGTACGCGAGGTTCTCCAGGGCGTGCGGCAGCAGGGCCTCGGGCCCACGGGTGCGTACGGCGGCGAGCGCACGGGCCCCCGTCCGGCAGGCCGCGTCGACCTCGCCCAGCACCAGGGCCGAGACCGCGGCCCGCAGCAGCCCCCCGGGGTCCTCGGCCCGGTCGGCCGAGTCCAGGCAGCACCGCAGCAGGGCGTGACCCGCGACGGTGCGCCCGCCGAGTACGGCACACATCCCGGCGCGGTACTGGATCGTGGCCCGGTCGGCCGGGGCCACGGGGATACGGTTCATGGCGTCCAGGTAGGCGATGGCGTCCCCCATGGCCCAGGCGGCCTCCGCCGCGCCGAACAGGGCGTCCAGGGTGCGGCGCGGATCGTGCGGCGCGAGTGATGTCGCCGCGTTCAGGAGCGCCTCGCGGGCGTCGGCCGCCGGCCCGTCACGCAGGGCGAGCATGCCGCGTACGTAGGGTGCGACGCCCCCGGCGGGGTCGGCCCCGACGCGGGCCAGCATCGCGCGGGCCCGGCCGGTGTCGCCTGCGAGCCGGGCCTGTTCGGCTGCGGCCGCGAAGCGCGCGCCGCGCAGCGCGTCGTCGGTGGAGAGCGCGGCTGCGCGGGCCAGCGCGGCCGACCGTTCGGCGTGCGGACGGGGGGCGACCGCCGCCGCCACCAGCTGCCCGGCGAGTGCGGTGTCGGGCCCGGGTGCGGCGCAGGCCCGCTGGACGAGCGCGGGCAGCGGGAGTGAGCCGGACCCGGTGAGCAGCGTGGCGAGCAGTTCGTGCACGGCCCGGCGCCGGGCGGTCGGCGCCCTGTGCAGGACCGCGCGACGCAGCAGCGGATGGCTGAAGTGCACGCGGCTTCCCGCTCGTTGGAGTACCCCTGCGCTTCCTGCGGGTGCGAACAGGACACGGTCCAGGTGGGCGGGGACCAGCCCGGCGCGGGCACCTGCCCGCAGCAGCAGGGCGGCGTCCGCACCTGCCCCGTCGGGTTCGTGTTCCTCCGCCGCCGCGGCAAGCAGGAGGAGGGTGTGGGTGTCCGGGTCGAGTCCGTCGAGATGCGCGGCATGGGCGTCGAGGACGCTCTCGCCGCCGGGCAGCGGGTAGGGGAGCGCGGTGCGCCCGGCCAGCTGGGCGGCGGTGAGGCGGCCGGCGAGGCCGGCGAGCAGCCGGGGGTTCCCGGCCGCTTCCCGCAGGAGTTCGCTGCGCACGACCGGGTCGACGTCGCCCGTGGCGCCGGTGAGCCGGTCCAGGAGTGCGGCTGCCGCGTCGTCGTCGAGCGGTCCGAGGCGCAGGGCGGGCAGTCCGGCGAAGGTGGTCTCGTCGGCGGCGCCGATCACCACGGCGACCCGGCTGCCCGCGCCGAGTCTGCGGGCCACGAAGCCGAGTGCGGCCCGCGAGTCGGGGTCCCAGGCGTGGGCGTCGTCCACGCAGACCAGCAGCGGCCGTTCGGCGCCGAGGCCGCGCAGCAGGCCGAGCAGGCCACCGGGGGCGATCCCGGCGCGCAGGACGCGGTCGGGAGAGACGGGCAGGGGGCCCTGTGCGGAGCAGAGCAGGGCGTGCAGCCCGCTGTAGGGCAGTCGTTGTTCGGCGGGGGCACCGGAGGCGTGGAGCACGGGCCCTTCACATCGTGTGACGTAGTCGGCTGCGGCCCGGCGCAGGAGGGCGGTGCGGCCGAGGCCGGGGGGCGAGGTCAGCACGAGCGCTCCGCCGTCCCCTGCCCGCAGCCGCCCCAAGAGGGTTTCCAGGATGGCGAGTTCACCGCTGCGGCCGTACAGCCGGAGCGGACTGTGCACGGTCGTCGTTAGGGTCACGCTCTCACGTTACTTCCGCGTAAACAGTGTCGGAAGGTTCGCGTCCGCTCCCCCGCCCGGGGCGGCCCGGTGCGGTGCGGGCTCCCAACAGAAGGCGGTGCGGGCTGTGCGGGGGCACAGCACCGGGCCGGTCCGCCGAACCCCACCCGTAACGTCGGTGCATGACTGATGAATTCCGTACACACGACGGTCTGACCCTTCGGTACTGGTCCTGGTCCCGGAGCCCGGCCACCGCGCTGCCCCCGGTGCTGCTCCTCCACGGCTTCGCCGCCCATGCCCGGCTGAACTGGGAGGACCCCGGGGTCGTCGAGGCGCTGGTCGCGAAGGGCCGCCGGGTGTACGCCCTGGACGCGCGCGGCCACGGCGACTCGGACAAGCCGCATGACGACACGTACTACGGCGAGTCGCTGATGGCCCGTGATGTGCGCCTGCTGATCGACCGCATCGGCGCGGAACGGGTGCATATCGCGGGCTACTCCATGGGAGCCGTGGTGGCGCTGCTCGCGGCGGCCGACGACAAGCGGATCAGTCGCCTCGTGGCCGGCGGGATCGGTGCGGGTGCGGTGGAGGTGGGCGGTCTGGACACCCGGGCGATGCCTCCGGAGCTGGTGTCCGCGGCGCTCACAGCCGAGGACGCGGCCGACGCCCCGGAGCGGACCCGGGCCTTCCGGGTGCTGGCCGATGTGTCGGGCTCGGACCGGTTCGCGCTGGCGGCGCAGATACGTTCGGTGCACCGGGGCGCGCTGCCGCTGGACCGGATCGACGTCCCCACACTCGTCCTGGCCGGGGAGAGTGATCCTCTCGCGATACGGCCCCGGGTGCTGGCCGACGCGATCGCCGGGTCGGAGCTGGCCGTGCTGCCCGGCGACCATCTGACCGTCGTACGGGATCCGGGTTTCGCCGAGTCCATCACCCGGTTCCTGGCCGAGGACTGAGGGCCGGGCAGCACGAGGGGGCCGGACCGCGGTACGCGCGGCCCGGCCCCCTCGTCCCCCCGAGGTTACGAGGTGTGCGGGCAGTTGCCCCTGTACTCCGCGATCGCCACGCCGGTCGACGGCAGCGGGCAGAGGAACTGCTCGTAGCGGGTGTCATTGTCGATGAAGCGCTTCAGCCACGAGATGCTGTACTTCGCGATCGTCGTGTTCGACGAGTTCGGGGTGAAGTGCGTGGCTCCGCGCAGCTCCAGGTACGCCTTGTCCAGCGAACTCGGCAGCGAGTTGTAGAACGGCTTGGAGTGCGTGGCGACGGGGGCGATCGTGTCGCCGTCCGCGCCGATCACCAGCGTCGGGGTCTTCACCTCGGGCCAGCTCGTGTCGGTGTTCCAGCCGGTCAGCGGGATCGCCGCCTGGAGCGACGGACGGTCCTTCGCGGCCTCGAGGGTGCCGCCCCCGCCCATGGAGTGGCCCATCACACCGAGCCGTGAGGAGTCGATCCGGGTGCGGATCGAGCTGGACTGGGTGAGGTAGTCCAGCGCGGCGAGCAGCTGGTCACCGCGGCTGGCGGGCTGGTCCGCAGTCGTGTTGGTGTCGATCGTGAAGACGACGAAACCCTGCGAGGCCAGGCGCGTTCCCAGCCAGGAGATGCTCGACTGGTAGGCGGTGAAGCCGGGCGAGATGACGACCGCGCCGAACGTGCCGTCCGAGGTGGACGTCGGGTAGTAGATCGTGCCGCCGCCGAAGCCTCTGACGCTCAGCGAGGACACGGACGTCTGGGACGTCGCGTACGAACCGCGGCTCGCCTCGATACTCGAATTGGTCGGCGCCGGACCCCGCTCGTAGGGGTTGTCGGCAGCCTGCGCGCCCGGCATCAGAACGGTGACCAGACCGGCCGTGGCGGCCGCGGCGGCGACGGCGAGCTTGATGGTGCGGGAGCGGCTCTTCGACATCCGGTGGCGGCGCGGAGAGGTGTCGCCGGAGGGGAGGTGCTGCACGAGGGGGGTCCTCTCGGTTGTGGCGGAGCCACAACGCGGCAGCCTTCGGCCCCGTCTTCCCGGGCCTTCGGGGTGCACCGCGTGGGTACCGCCGTCATTCGTTGGCGGTCGCCACACTCGCGGTGCACCCCGTGCGCACACATCGGCGAGATTGCCGGTCTTCGTAACCGGCCCTTCGTTGCCCCCGGGTCAGCGGACCGGGTGGCCGGCCTCCCGGAGAGCACCCTTGACCTCGGAGATCCGCAGGTCACCGAAGTGGAAGACGGACGCGGCCAGGACCGCGTCGGCTCCCGCCTCGATGGCCGGCGGAAAGTCCGACAGCCGGCCCGCACCACCGGAGGCGATGACGGGGACGGTGACGTGCGCCCGTACCGCCTTGATCATCTCGGTGTCGTAGCCGTCCTTCGTACCGTCGGCGTCCATCGAGTTGAGCAGGATCTCGCCCGCGCCGAGTTCGGCGGCCCGGTGGGCCCACTCGACGGCGTCGATGCCGGTGCCCCTGCGGCCGCCGTGCGTCGTCACCTCGAAGGTGCCTTCGGCGGTGCGGCGGGCGTCGACGGAGAGCACGAGCACCTGGCGCCCGAAGCGTTCGGCGATCTCCCGGATCAGCTCGGGGCGGGCGATGGCCGCGGTGTTGACCCCGACCTTGTCGGCCCCGGCCCGCAGCAGCTTGTCCACGTCGTCGGGGGTGCGGACTCCGCCGCCGACCGTGAGCGGGATGAAGACCTGCTCGGCGGTGCGCCGCACGACGTCGTACGTCGTCTCCCGGTCTCCGCTGGAGGCGGTGATGTCGAGGAAGGTCAGCTCGTCGGCGCCCTCGGCGTCGTACAGCTTCGCCATCTCGACGGGGTCGCCCGCGTCGCGCAGGTTCTGGAAGTTGACGCCCTTGACGACGCGGCCGTTGTCGACGTCCAGGCACGGGATGACCCGTACGGCGAGCGTCATCGCTCACCTGCCCGGTAGGCCTCGACCTCGACCTCGACGACCAGGCTGGGGTCGACGAAGCCGGAGACGATGATCATGGAAGCGGCGGGGCGCACGTCGTCGAACAGCTCCTTGTGGGCGCGGCCCACCTCGTCGACGTCCCGGGCGTGCGTGATGTACATCCGGGTGCGGACGACGTCCTCACGGCCGAGTCCGACCTGCTTCAGGGCGTCGAAGGCGACCTGGAAGGAGGCGACGGCCTGCTCGTACGGACTGCCCGCGGAGATCTGGCCGTTGACCACCGACGTACAGCCGGAGACCAGGACGAGCCCGTTCGGGAGCTCCACCGCGCGGGAGTAGCCGAACTTCTCCTCCCACGGGGCGTCCGAGGAGACGCGGCGTACGGAGTCCGTCATGCCGCGACCGCCTTGAGGGCCTCTTCGAGGGTGAACGCCTTCGCGTAGAGCGCCTTGCCGACGATGGCTCCCTCGACGCCTTCCGGGACGAGCAGGGAGATCGCGCGCAGGTCGGCGAGCGAGGAGACGCCGCCGGAGGCGACGACGGGCTTGTCGGTGGCCGCGCAGACGTCCCGCAGGAGCGCCAGGTTGGGGCCCTGCAGCGTGCCGTCCTTGGCGATGTCGGTCACGACGTAGCGGGCGCAGCCCTCGGAGTCGAGGCGGGCGAGCGTCTCGTAGAGGTCGCCGCCGTCGCGGGTCCAGCCACGGCCGCGCAGCGTCGTACCGCGGACGTCGAGGCCGACCGCGATCTGGTCGCCGTGCTCGGCGATGACCTTGGCGACCCACTCGGGGGTCTCCAGGGCGGCGGTGCCGAGGTTGACCCGGCGGCAGCCGGTGGCGAGGGCGGCGGCGAGCGAGGCGTCGTCGCGGATGCCGCCGGAGAGCTCGACCTTGATGTCCATGGCGCCGGCCACTTCGGCGATCAGCGCGCGGTTGTCGCCGGTGCCGAAGGCGGCGTCCAGGTCGACGAGGTGCAGCCACTCGGCCCCGGAGCTCTGCCAGGCGAGGGCGGCCTCCAACGGGGAGCCGTAGGAGGTCTCGGAGCCGGACTCGCCGTGGACGAGGCGGACGGCCTGGCCGTCGCGGACATCAACGGCGGGGAGCAGTTCAAGCTTCGGCATTACAGCGTCTCGATCCAGTTGGTCAGCAGCTGGGCGCCGGCATCGCCGGACTTCTCGGGGTGGAACTGGGTGGCCCACAGCGCGCCGTTCTCCACGGCCGCCACGAACCGCTCTCCGTGTGTCGCCCAAGTGACCTTGGGGGCACGGATCTTGGCGTTGGTGACTTCGAGGGCCCAGTCGTGCGCGGCGTAGGAGTGCACGAAGTAGTAGCGGGACTCGGGGTCGAGACCGGCGAAGAGCTGGGAGCCCTCGGGGGATTCGACGGTGTTCCAGCCCATGTGCGGGACGACATCGGCCTCGAGGGGTCCGACGGTGCCGGGCCACTCGTCGAGGCCCTCGGTCTCCACTCCGTGCTCGATGCCGCGCTCGAACAGGATCTGCATACCCACGCAGATGCCCATGACGGGACGGCCGCCGGACAGCCTGCGGCCGATGATCCAATCGCCGCGGGCCTGCTTCAGCCCTTCCATGCAGGCCGAGAAGGCACCGACGCCGGGGACGAGCAGCCCGTCGGCGTTCATCGCACGGTCGAAGTCGCGGGTGATCTCCACGTCCGCGCCGACGTGGGCGAGGGCCCGCTCGGCGGAACGTACGTTGCCGAAGCCGTAGTCGAAGACGACGACCTTCTTGCTTTCGCTCACAGTCCTGCCCTCAGTCCCAGATTCCCTGGATCCGCATGACGCCTGCGACCAGGCACATCACGGATCCGATCCCGAGAAGCACGACGACGCCCTTGGGCATCCCCTGCTTCCAGAAGGAGTAGACGCCGCCGGCCAGGAAGAGGCCGACGATGATCAGCACAGTGTTGAGGCCGGTCACAGTGCGCCCTTCGTGGACGGAAGGATTCCGGCTGCGCGGGGGTCGTGCTCGCTGGCGTACCGCAGGGCGCGCGCGAGCGCCTTGAACTGGCACTCCACGATGTGGTGGGCGTTGCGGCCGTACGGGACATGGACGTGCAGGGCGATCTGGGCCTGGGCGACGAAGGACTCCAGGATGTGCCGGGTCATCGTCGTGTCGTACTCGCCGATCATCGGCGCCATCTTCTCGGGCTCGGTGTGCACGAGGTAAGGGCGCCCGGAGAGGTCGACGGTGACCTGGGCGAGCGACTCGTCCAGCGGGACGGTGCAGTTGCCGAAGCGGTAGATGCCGACCTTGTCGCCGAGCGCCTGCTTGAAGGCGGCGCCGAGCGCGAGGGCGGTGTCCTCGATCGTGTGGTGCGAGTCGATGTGCAGGTCGCCCTCGGTCTTGACCGTGAGGTCGAAGAGGCCGTGGCGGCCGAGCTGGTCGAGCATGTGGTCGTAGAAGCCGACCCCGGTCGCGACATCGACCTTGCCGGTGCCGTCGAGGTTGATCTCGACGAGCACGGAGGTCTCCTTGGTGGTCCGCTCCACCCTGCCTACGCGGCTCATGCGTCGTGCTCCTTCTTCAGTTCGCGCACCGCATCGAGGAACGCGTCGTTCTCTTGCGGGGTTCCCGCGGAGACCCGCAGCCACCCCGGTACGCCGTTGTCCCGGACCAGGACACCCCGGTCGAGGATCTGCTGCCAGGCGGTGTGGCTGTCGGCGAAGCGGCCGAACTGGACGAAGTTGGCGTCCGAGTCGGTGACGGCGAAGCCGAGCTCCCGCAGCCCGCCGACCAGCCGGTCGCGCTCGCGCTTGAGCTGCGCGACGTACCCGAGCAGCGTATCGGTGTGCTCCAGGGCGGCGAGCGCGGTGGCCTGGGTGACGGAGGACAGGTGGTACGGCAGGCGTACCAGCTGGACGGCGTCGACGACGGCCGGATCGGCGGCGAGGTAGCCGAGGCGCAGGCCCGCGGCGCCGAACGCCTTGGACATGGTGCGCGAGAGCACCAGGTTCCGGCGGCCCTCGATCAGCGGGAGCAGCGAGGGGTGGTGGCTGAATTCGCCGTACGCCTCGTCGATGACGACCATCGAGGGCCGGGCTGCCTGGGCGGCGTCGTACAGCGCGAGGACGGTGTCCGCGTCGACGGCGGTGCCGGTGGGGTTGTTGGGCGAGGTGATGAAGACCACCTCGGGGCGGTGCTCGGCGATGGCCTTCTTCGCGGCCTCCACGTCGATCGTGAAGTCCTCGTTGCGCGGCCCGGAGATCCAGCCGGTGCCGGTGCCGCGTGCGATGAGGGCGTGCATCGAGTACGAGGGCTCGAAGCCGATCGCGGTGCGCCCGGGTCCGCCGAAGGTCTGCAGCAGCTGCTGGAGCACCTCGTTGGAGCCGTTGGCCGCCCAGACGTTGGCGTGTCCGACCTCGTGCCCGGCGGTGCGGGTGAGGTAGCGGGCCAGCTCGGTGCGGAGCTCCACGGCGTCGCGGTCGGGGTAGCGGTTGAGGTTCCGGGCGGCCTCGCGGACCCGCTCGGCGATGCGGTCGACGAGCGCGTCGGGGAGCGGGTAGGGGTTCTCGTTGGTGTTCAGCCGTACGGGTACGTCGAGCTGGGGCGCCCCGTACGGGGACTGGCCGCGCAGCTCGTCGCGGATCGGGAGGTCGTCCCAGGCGTTGCGCGGGGTGCTGTCGTTGCTCACTGCTGCGGAACCTTCCAGCCGAACCTGGCCTTGAGCGCGGCGCCGTGGGCGGGGAGGTCCTCCGCCTCGGCGAGGGTCACGACGTGGTGGGTGACCTCGGCGAGCGCGTCACGCGTGTAGTCGACGATGTGGATGCCGCGCAGGAAGGACTGCACGGACAGGCCCGAGGAGTGGCAGGCGCAGCCACCGGTGGGCAGGACGTGGTTGGAGCCGGCGCAGTAGTCACCGAGGGACACGGGCGACCAGGGGCCGACGAAGACGGCTCCGGCGTTACGGACCCGGTCGGCGACGGCGGCGGCGTTCTCCGTCTGGATCTCCAGGTGCTCGGCGGCGTACGCGTCGACGACCTTGAGACCGTCCTCCAGGTCGTTGACCAGGACGATCGCGGACTGGCGGCCGGCCAGCGCGGGCTCGATCCGGTCCGTGACGTGCTTGGTCGCGGCGACCTGGGGGCGCAGCTCGGCCTCGGTGGCGGCGGCCAGCTCCTCGGAGTCGGTGACGAGCACGGCGGCGGCCATCGGGTCGTGCTCGGCCTGGCTGATCAGGTCGGCGGCGATGTGCACCGGGTCGGCACTCGCGTCGGCGAGGATCGCGATCTCGGTGGGACCGGCCTCGGCGTCGATGCCGATGCGGCCCTTGAGCAGGCGCTTGGCGGCGGCGACGTAGATGTTGCCGGGGCCGGTGACGAGGTTGACGGGCAGGCAATCCTCGGTGCCGTACGCGAACATCGCGACGGCCTGGGAGCCGCCGGCGGCATACACCTCGTCGACGCCGAGCAGGGCGCAGGCGGCGAGGATCGTGGGGTGCGGGAGGCCGCCGAAGTCCTTCTGGGGCGGGGAGGCGACGGCGATGCCCTCGACGCCGGCCTCCTGGGCCGGGACCACGTTCATGACGACGGACGAGGGGTAGACCGAGCGCCCGCCCGGGACGTACAGCCCGACGCGCTCGACGGGCACCCACTTCTCGGTGACCGTGCCGCCGGGGACGACCTGGGTGGTGTGCGTGGTGCGGCGCTGCTCGCGGTGGACGAGGCGGGTACGGCGGATCGACTCCTCGAGCGCCGCCCGTACAGCAGGGTCGAGCTGCTCCAGCGCCCCGGTGATCGCGGCGGCCGGGACCCGGATCGAGTCGATCCGTACGCCGTCGAGTTTCTCTCCCCACTCGATCACTGCCGCGGAGCCACGATGGCGTACGTCCTCGCAGATGGGCCGCACCGTCTCCAGGGCGGCTTCCACGTCGAACTCGGCACGGGGCAGCAGGTCGCGCAGGGCGCCGCCTTCGGGGAGGGCGGTACCGCGCAGATCGATTCGAGAGATCACCCCGTAATTCTCTCAGACCGCTTCCGGCGTCCGGTCCTCCGTATCACTGGCTGATACATGTCCCGGCTGTCACAGCTGACTACTAGCGTTCACGTCGTCACACAGCGGGAAGAACGGTTGTACGAAGCGCGGGACGAGCCGCGCAGGCGGAGGTAAGGCAGTGACCGAGCCGCACGACGGCGAAATCCCGGACGGACTCAGCGCAGCGGAGCTGGGCATGTGGCAGTCCTTCCGGAACGGCACCACCTACGATCTGCGCTCCCACGACGCGATGCGCGACGATCCGTTCGCGCCGCACATCTGGGGGCCGGAGCGGAGTGTCGGCGCCCGGACGGTGGCGCGGCTGCTGCTGAGCGGGCCTCCAGCGCGGCCGGGGCGGGTGGCCGCCCTGAAGCTCCGGGGCGTGCGTATCACCGGGAAGCTGGACCTGGCGGGCGGCCGGGTCTCTCCGTACGTGGAACTGACGGGCTGCCGCTTCGAGCAGGAGGTCGTCATGCCCGAGTGCCATTTCACGACGCTGCGCATGGTGGGTTGCGCGGTGCCGAGACTGGACGCAGCCCGGTTGCACACGGAGGGCGATCTGCATCTGCCGCGGTGCCGGGTGGAGCGCGGCATCCGGCTGACCGACGCCCAGATCGGCACTGATCTGCTGATCAGCCAGATCAGCGTCGGCCCCGACCGGCGCGGCCGCGCCTTCGTGGGCGACGGGATGTCGGTGGCGCAGGACCTGCAGGCGGAGATGATCGAGACGCGTGGTGAGCTGAGCCTGCGCGGGGCCAAGGTCGGCGGTTCGCTGAGCCTGCGGGGCAGTCGGCTGCGCGCGACGGACGGGCGGCGGGCACTGAACGCCCCGCAGCTGAGCGTGGAACGCACGCTGTACATGACCGAGGCCTGGGTGAGCATCGACACCGGGAACCAGGGCACCACTCCCCCGTTCGGCATCATCCGGGGCATCACCCCTGCGCGCGGGACCCGCGCGCAGGTCTTCGAGTGCCGGGGCGCGGTACGGCTCGACGACGGTCGATTCGGGGACGCGGTGGATCTGCACAAGGGCCGGTTCGTCATGGCCCCGCACGAGGAGCTGTCGCTGCGCCGGATCGTGACGCCCGAGTTGCGGTTCAACGCGGAGCGCCCGCAGGAGGGCCGGGTCGTGCTGAACGGCGCGAAGGTCGTCACGCTGATCGACCTGTCGACCAGCTGGCCGGGCCCCGGCGGGCTGGCGATGGGCGGTTTCGTCTACGAGAACCTCGTCCCCTACGGGCACTTCCCGCTGTCCCGGCGTCTGGAGTGGGTGCAGGCCGCGACGCCGGAGTACGTACCGGAGCCGTACGAGCGGCTCGCCACGGTGCTCAGGAACTGCGGTGAGGACGCGGACGCCCGTGAGGTGCTGCTCGCCAAGCAGCGGCGCCGGCGCGAGACGCTGCCGCCCGCAGCCAGGCTCTGGGGTTATCTGCAGGACTGGACGGTGGCGTACGGCTACCGGCCGGGGCGGGCGGCGGTGTGGATGGCGGTGCTGTGGGCGGCGGGGGCGGTGGCCTTCTCGCAGTACCACCCGGCGGCGATCAAGGCGGAGGAGCATCCGCAGTGGAATGCCCCGCTGTACGCACTGGATCTGCTGGTGCCGGTGATCAATCTCGGGCAGGACGGTTACTGGCGGATGGAGGACGGCTGGCAGTGGGCTGCGGCGGCCCTCGTCATGCTGGGGTGGATATTGGCCACCACGGTGGCGGCGGGTGCCTCCCGGATGCTGCGCCGCGGCTGACCGGAGGCCTGCTCCTGCCGGGCCGGATTCCGGGCCGGCACAGTGATCGAAAGGCCTGTCGATCCACGGCCACAAGCTCGGTAGACAGCAACAGGACAGTCGGAATCAGGCCGGTCACGGCCGTTTCCTTTGCTCTTTCTTGACCCTCTTCAGGGCAACCCTCGCACTCGCTACAGAAGCTTCACAGAGACCCCCTGGCGCGGCCCCGACCAGGGCTTTTCAATGGTCTGCACCATGGCTTTCCTCCGCGCGATGCTGACTTCCGCGTGCTCGCTCCGACGCAGCCCCGGGCTGTCGGCCGGACTGCCCGCGGACAATGCCGTGCTGCTCGACGCCCCCGACGAGCGGCTGTCGCCCGCGCTGGTGGCGGCCGCCCTGGGAGAGTTCGAACCTGCGGCCAAGCTCCTCGCCACCACTCGGGACGCCGCCGAGTGGGAGACCCGCGACCGCTGCCTCGCCCGCCTGGTGACCTTCGCCCGCAGCCGCGACGGCTGGCTCACCGACTGGCTGGCCGCCGCGCCGCGCGACCCGGACGCCCTGCTCGTCAAAGCCGAACTGGCCGTACGCCGCGCCTGGGAGTCCCCCGCCCACGTCGAACTCCTGCGCGAGGTGGCCCCGCTCATCACGGCGGCGGCCGAGGCCGATCCCCGCGACCCGGTGCCCTGGCGGCTCGCCCTCGACCACGCCCGCGGCACGCATGCCTCCCACACCGTCTTCGAATCGCTGTGGGAGCAGGCCGTACGCCGCTCGGCGCACCACTACGGCTGCCATGTCGCCGCGCTCCAGTACCTCTCCGCCGCCTGGTACGGCTCCCACCGCGAGTGCTTCGACTTCGCCGAACGGGCGGCGGAGGACGCCGCGGCGGACTCCCTGGTGCAGGCACTCCCCGTACGGGCGGCCTTCGCGCTCCTGCACGACGAGAGGTCCGCCGGGCGGACGACTTCCGTGCAGGAGGACCGGATCGACGCAGCGGCCGATCTCGCGATCACACTTTCCGCCGCGTATCCGCCCGGCGATCCGTGGCCGGCCGAGGTACGCAATCTCCTCGTCCACGTACTGGTCGCACGGGGGCGATGGGAGGAGGCGCTGGAGCAGTTCCAGCTGATCGGACGGTTTGCGACGACGTTCCCGTGGGCGTCCGTGTCCGACGATGCGCTCAGCGGGTTCCTCGACGCGAGAGCGGATGTCCGGCTCCGGGTGGCCTCTTCCACGCCCTCGCGTGGACGGGCCGGACACGGCGGGCTCCGCGGCCATTAGGCTTGACCGTTGTGACCACCGCTCGTCTCCCCCTGTTCCCGCTGAACGCGGTGCTGTTCCCCGGCCTCGTGCTGCCTCTCAACGTCTTCGAGGAGCGTTATCGCGCCATGATGCGCGAGCTGCTCGAGATCGACGAGGACGAACCGCGCCGCTTCGTCGTGGTCGCGATCCGCGACGGCCGCGAGACCGCCCCGACGGCCACCGGGATGCCCGACGCGGTCGCCGCCGCCGGCCACGTCGAGCGCGCCCCTGCCGACGGCTTCGGCCCCGATCCGATCCAGAGCTTCCACCGGGTCGGCTGTGTCGCCGACGCGGCGAAGATCCGTGAACGCGCCGACGGCAGCTTCGAGGTCCTCGCGACCGGCACCACCCGGGTCAAGCTGCTCTCCGTCGACGCGAGCGGCCCCTATCTGACGGCCGAGGTCGAGGAACTGACCGAGGATCCGGACGACGAGGGGCGCGGCAGCGACGACCCCAAGGCCTCGGACGAGGCCGGCGCACTGGCCGAGGGAGTCCTGAGGGCCTTCCGCAGTTACCAGAAGCGGCTTGCCGGGGCCAACGAGCGTTCCCTGACGACGGGTGCGGACCTGCCGGACGACCCGTCCGTCGTCTCGTACCTGGTGGCCGCCGCGGCCGTCCTCGACATCCCGTCGAAGCAGCGGCTGCTCCAGGCGCCCGACACCGCGACCCGGCTGCGCGAGGAGCTGACGCTCCTGCGCAAGGAGACCGCGGTCATCCGGCATCTGCCGTCGCTGCCCGCGATCGACCTGACCCGCGGACCCACGCACCCCAACTGACCCGAGGACCCCGCCGGTGGCGAAGAAGGCCAGGAAACAGCAGCAGCCCGGCGGTACCCCGGCCACGGTCGCACTGACCGCGGCGGGCACCGCCTTCACGGTCCGCTCCTACGATCACGACCCGGCCTCCCCGTCCTACGGCGAGGAAGCGGCCGAGGCGCTCGGGGTGCCGCCCGAGAGGGTGTTCAAGACCCTGGTCGCCGATGTCGACGGCGAGCTGATCGTCGCGGTCGTCCCCGTCGCCGGGTCCCTGGATCTCAAGGCACTGGCATCGGCGGTGGGCGGCAAACGGGCGGCGATGGCGGACCCGGCGGCGGCCGAACGCACGACGGGCTACGTCCGCGGCGGCATCTCCCCCCTGGGCCAGCGCAAACGACTGCGTACGGTCCTCGACGCCTCGGCACGGACGCACACCACGATCTGCGTCTCGGCGGGCCGGCGCGGCCTGGAGGTCGAACTGTCGGCGGACGACCTGGCGGCATTGACGAACGCGGTACTGGCCCCGATCGGCCGCGGGTAGCTTGTGAGTCCGTCCGGCGGATGAGAACCGCGGTCGGGGCGGAGCCCTGGCCGGGGAAAGGGCGGGCCCGCCCTTTCCGGGCGCCCCACCCGCACCGCTACGACCGCTCCGGCCCTTCCACCGCCCCGTTCTCGGGCCACTGCCGCCCGGCAGAAGCAGATCCGGATGCAGAACCGGCGGCCGGCCCGGAGTCCGCCCCGTATCCGGCCTCCCACTCCGGTTCCGGGTCCCGCGGCCCGAACAGCGCCGTCAGACCCAGGTGCACGATCATCGCCGCAATCGGCCAGGCAAGCATCGCCGCCCCCACCGCATGCAGCTCCAGCGGCGCATCGAACGTCACCCCCTTGCCGACCTCCTTGGCATGGGCGACCACATCCGACGTCGGCCCGAACCACGTGCCGATCCCCCACGCCAGCAGCGAGCCGAGCAGTCCGCCCAGGGCGAGCGCGACCACCGGTGCGATCCCTCCGCGCCTGCGGAAGAGGAAGACGGCGGCTGCCGATACGAGGCCGAACGCGAGCGCCAGCAGAACGAACGTACCGTCCGCCCCGATGGCCTCCTCGCCCTCGCTGTTCTTGAGGAACACCGCCGTCTCGTCGGAGATCAGCGGCACACGAGGCGCCAGCCACAGCCACAGCAGCCCGAGCGCCGCACCGGCCACCGTCAGCAACCCGGTGACCACGGCGGCCCGCCGCACTTCGGCCACGAGATCCGTCCCGGCCAGCGGCTCCTGGCCGCCGGGCGCGGCATGGGATCCCGACGGCGTAGCCTGCCAGGGATCATCGGACGGGGGCTGGTGAGGCGGCGTCAACGGTGCGGTCACGCTGCCATCGTGCCAGGCCGCCCGGCACGCCGCCTCACCGGACCGCCGACAGGGCGAGGGCCTCCCGTTCGGAGCATGCCGGGCTCGCGTGCCCCGGCACGCACGCCGGTCCGCCCCGGCCCCGGCGGGAGGGCCCGCCGAACCGCCGTCGGTCCTACCGGACCGCCGCCCGCCGGTAGGCCCACGTCGCCACGGCCAGCGACAGGACACCGACCACCGCGCACACCCCGAGGTCGAGGGCGACGACCGCCCAGTCGGGGTGTGCGTCGAAGGACCGGGCCAGCGCCTCGACGCCGTACGTCGAGGGCAGCAGGTCACGGGCCCATCCCACCGGCCCCGGCAGCCGGTCGGCCGGCAGCACGCCGAGCAGCAGTGCGGCGGACATCCCCAGCTGCCCGAGCAGCGTCGCGAGCTCCTGCCGCGGCGCCAGGAGCCCGAGCGCGGCGCCCAGCCCCGAGAGCGCGGCCCCGGACAGCGGAATGACTGCGACGAGCACCCACAGATGTGTCATGGGCAGCCCGAACAGCACGCTCCCCGTGACCGCCGTGACGATCGTGCCGGGCACGGTGAACGAGGCGTACGCACCCGCCGCCCCCAGCACCACCGCCGCGGGCGGCACCGGCAGTGTGGCGTAGTGGTCGAGACCCCCGTCCGCCCGCAGCCGGCCGAAGTACTGGGCCAGCAGGTTCAGCGCCACGAAGGCCACGACCAGCACGCTGGACCCCGCGACCACGGCCCGCGCCTCGGAGCCGCCGTCGACGACGCCCCGCATGAGCACCATGATTCCGATGGACTGGAAGGTCGCCACGAACAGCAGCGGGATCCGGGCGACCCTCGCCCTCGACAGCTGCGCCCGGTACACGGCGGCCAGCGCGGGCAGGAACCGGGCCCGCGGGGCGAGGGGTGCCGGAGTGGTACGAGCGGGCCGGCCGGGCCGGTTGCCGGCCGTCGTCCGGACCGCCGGCACGGACACCTTTTCCACGGACTCCACAGGAAGGATGCTCGTCACCTGGCGCTGCTCCCCTTCGACACGTTCATGATCACGCCTTCACCAGCCCCTCGGTCGCCCTCGCCGCATCCCCGCCGAGCGCCAGATAGACGTCCTCCAGGCTGGGCGTGGCCAGCGTGAAGTCGTCCAGCGAGGAGAACGCCGCCCCGCCCGTCACCGCGGCGACCGCCGCCCGTGCCTCGTCCGGCCCCAGCCGCAGCACCCAGCGGCGCCCCGACTCCTGGGCAGAACCTCGCAGCGCGGCCACCTCGGGGACGTCCAGCGGCGCCCGCTCGCGCCACACGAGCTCGACCCGGACCTCGCCGGCCACCCGTTCCTTGAGCCCGGCCGGGGTGTCGCAGGCGATGACCTTGCCACGTTCCATGACGGCGACCCGGTCGAGTACGGTCTCGGCCTCGATCACATTGTGGGTCACGAGCAGGACCGTCGCGCCGTGCTCGGCCCGGCGCCGGTCGACGGCGGACCACACCGCACGCCGGGCAACGGGGTCCATGCCCGTCGTCGGCTCGTCGAGGACCAGGACGGGGCGCTCCCCCACCAGCGTGGCGGCGAAGCAGGCGAGCCGCCGCTGGCCGCCGGACAGATTCCTCAGGGGCCGGCCGGCAAGCTCCGTGAGCCCCAGTTCCTCGAGTACGGCATCGCGCGCGGCCCGGGCCTCCCGCACCGGCATGCCCCTCAGCCGACCGGTGGTCTCGGCCGCGAGGGACACCGTCAGCTCGTCCAGGGCGGTGGACTCCTGCCCGAGGTACCCGATGAGCCGGGAAGCCCGCTCGGGGTGGCGTACGAGATCGTGCCCCAGCACCTCGACGCTGCCGGAGTCGGGGCGCATCAGCCCCGTGAGCTGGCGTACGAGTGTGGACTTGCCCGCACCGTTGGGTCCGAGCAGCCCGAAGATCTCGCCGCGCCGGACATCGAGGCTGATCCCGTCGGTGGCCCGCACCTCGGGGGTGGCTGCCCGACCGCGTCGGCCGCGGACGGCGGGATAGGTCCTGACCAGATCACGCACCGCGCACACGGTCCCGGTCCCGGTCTGTGCCTGTGCTGTGCCCGTACTCACGAGGTACGAGAGTACGGGGTCGGATGCCCCGTATTGCGCCCGGGGCCGGGCAGCGCCCCGTTGTTGCCGCCCTGCCTACTCCGCGACGGGGACAGGGTCCGCGGCGGCCCGCACATCGATCTCGCGCCAGAAACCTGCCCGGATGGCGTAGCGGTCGTGCTCGTCGATCTGGTCGTCCTTGTGGGCGAGCAGCCCGAACCGTGCCGCGTACCGCAGCAGCTCCCCGTCGATCCGGTGCGGGATACGCGGGTACATGGTGGCCAGTTTCTGCAGGTGGACGGTCTCCGGCAGCCGCTCCATCCAGCGCCGGGCGAAGACCTGGCCGACCTCGAAGGGGTCGCCGCCGACGGTGGTGATGTCCTCCTCCCGGTCCGCCCAGCGCTGCTCGGCGCTGGTGAGCTGGGCCAGGGTCGGCAGGGACGCGGTCTCCGCGGGTTCGCCGAGGGGTCCGCCGCGCTCCACCCAGCCCTTGTCGGACGACCAGCGCAGGGTCGCGTTGGGGGCGGGCAGCTGTACGGGGTGCTGGGCGGTCTGCGAGCCGGGTGCCCGCAGACTGGCCAGGTCCTTGGGGGTGGGAACTCCTCTGCTGCCGGCGGCGGGCTGCGGATGCGTGGCCGTCTCGTCGGCCGGTGCGCCGCTGCCGTTGCGCGCCGCGGCGGCCTGGGCCTCCGACGCCCGCTCGGCCGAGGCGGCCAGCGCGGCCTCGGGCAGCGGCGCGGAGAGGATCGCGGCGATCTCGGGGCGTGGAACGGGCGGCGGCGCACACACACCGCCCGTGTCCTTGGCCCGTACGGCCTTGGTGATCCAGGCCCGGTCGAGCACCCGGCGTTCGTCCGCCTCGGCGACGAGGTCCTCGGACTGGTTGTAGTCGCCGTCGGCGGCCTGGACCGCCCAGAGGTGGACGGCCACGCCATGTTCCTTGGCGGACATCAGTCCGGGCAGCAGGTCTCCGTCGCCGGTCACGAGCACCACATCGGAGCAGGCGCGGTTTCTGGCCAGTTCGGTGAGCTCGGCGTGCATCGCCGCGTCGACGCCCTTCTGCGCCCACCGTCCGTCACTGCGGGTGAGCGCCCCCAGCCGAACGGTCACCCGCGGCATCACCCGGAGCCGGCGGTGTTCGGGCTGGGGTACACGGTCGGGGGCGCCGTCGAACCAGTAGATCCGGAGCAGGGGCTGTTCCGTGTCGGCCTCGGCGCGCTCCCGCAGTCCCTGGATCAGGGCCGTGTGGTCGACGGTGATGCGGGAACGGGCGGGCTCTCCGGCCAGCAGACTCGCGGCTGCGCCCAGCAAGTAGCCGGCGTCCACCAGGACGACGCAACGGTCCACGCGTTCCACCCTCTTCCAGGAATTCGGGAACGGATCAGCGGACCCGGTCATGGGGGGTGGGTCCGCTTGCTCGGGGTTCGCTTACTCAGGGTTTCCTTCGAGTCTGCCCGACCGTACGAGGGTTAAGGTCCGGAACTCGATCATCGGCGTGGCGGATCCGGGAAACGGCGCATGATACCGCCCGAATTACACTGGGTAATGATCCAACATGCGGCTTATGGGGTGCTATGTGAGTCTGACATCGGTCCTGGCCCCGAGATTCCCCACAGGAGGCATCACCATGGCCAAGAACAAGAACCGCAAGCAGGGCAGCCAGCACGACCGCGCGTCCGCCGCGGAGCGTGGTGCGGAGGAGGCGAGGTCGACGGCCTACGAGTCGCAGACCCAGCCGCAGTCGCAGGCCCAGGGCAGCCCTTCCGATGTTGCCCGTAAGCACCAGAAGCGCTTCGGCCACAACTGACGGTTCCGTAGGGCCGACAGGCCGAGAGGGGCGGGCCCCCCGGGGGGGGGGGCGCCGCCGCCCCGGGCGGGGGGGGGGTGTGTCGCGGCCCCGGCCGGCAGGGCGGGGCGCGCGCGC
>NZ_JBHWVO010000012.1:0-88683 GCF_042736635.1 Streptomyces sp. NPDC060035 | reverse complement strand
TGTTTTTTTATAAAAACAAACACCCCAACACGGGCCCCCCCCCCACCTGCGGCCCGGGCCGCCCCCCCCGCCCGGGGGGGCCCCCCCCCGGGGGGGGGCCGCCCCTCTCGCAGGTCCGGGTCGGGCTTGTCAGCCGGCCAGGCAGGACGGGCCGAGCAGCACCTTCAGGTCACCGAAGAGCGCCGGGTCGGGCTTGACCCGGTGCCGGTCGAGCCGTAGCACGGTGGTCTTGCGGGGGCCCTGGAGTCTGATGCGTACCTCGGTGTCGCCCCGGTGGCTGCTGAGGACCTCGCCGAGCCGGCTGACCATCGGCGGGGTGATCTTGACCGTGGGGATGGTCAGCACGACCGGCGCGTTGGTCCCGGCCGACGAGATGTCGGGAACCTGCATTTCCATGGCGACCAGACGGGGTACGTCCTCGCGCTTGTCGAGGCGTCCCTTGACGAAGACGACGGTGTCCTCGACGAGCTGGGTGGAGACCAGCTGGTAGGTGGCGGGGAAGAACATGCAGTCGATGGAGCCCGCGAGGTCCTCGACGGTGGCGATGGCCCAGGCGTTGCCCTGTTTGGTCATCTTGCGCTGGAGGCCGGAGATGATGCCGCCGATGGTGACGATCGCACCGTCGGCGTGCTCACCGCCGGTGAGCTGGGAGATCGCGGCATCGGACTTGTCGGACAGTACGTGCTCGATACCGAAGAGCGGGTGGTCGGAGACGTAGAGGCCGAGCATCTCCCGTTCCTGTGCGAGCAGGTAGGACTTCTCCCACTCGATGTCGGAGAACTCCACATCGAGTCCGAAGCCCGGCTCGTCGCTCTCCTCCTCGCCCATGCCGCCGAAGAGGTCGAACTGCCCCTCGGCCTCCTTGCGCTTGACCTGCACCACGTTGTCGATCATCGGCTCGTGGTGGGCGACCAGGCCCTTGCGGGTGTGGCCCATCTCGTCGAAGGCGCCGGCCTTGATGAGCGACTCGACGGTGCGCTTGTTGCAGACGACCGCCTCCACCTTGTCCAGGAAGTCCGGGAACGTGGAGTACTTACCCTTCGCCTTGCGGCACCGGATGATCGAGTCGACGACGTTCTGGCCGACGTTGCGGATGGCGGTCAGGCCGAAGAGGATCACTTCGTCGCCCTGCGCGGCGAAGTTCGACTCGGACTCGTTGACGTTGGGCGGAAGCACCTTGATGCCCATGCGGCGGCACTCGTTGAGGTAGACCGCGGACTTGTCCTTGTCGTCCTTGACCGAGGTGAGCAGCGCGGCCATGTACTCGGCGGGGTAGTTCGCCTTGAGGTACGCGGTCCAGTAGGTGACCAGGCCGTACGCGGAGGAGTGCGCCTTGTTGAACGCGTATCCGGCGAACGGGACCAGGACGTCCCACAGGGCCTTGATCGCGGCGTCGGAGAAGCCGTTCTTCTTGGCACCGGCCTCGAAGAGGACGAAGTTCTTCGCCAGCTCGTCGGCCTTCTTCTTGCCCATCACGCGGCGCAGGATGTCGGCCTCGCCGAGCGAGTAGCCGGCGACGATCTGGGCGGCCTTCTGCACCTGCTCCTGATAGACGATCAGGCCGTAGGTGAGCCCGAGGACCTCCTTGAGAGGCTCCTCCAGCTCCGGGTGGATCGGAGTGATCTCCTGCCGGGCGTTCTTGCGCTCCGCGTAGTTCGTGTGGGAGTTCATGCCCATCGGGCCCGGCCGGTACAGGGCCGAGACGGCGGAAATGTCCTCGAAGTTGTCGGGCTGCATCTGGCGCAGCAGGGAGCGCATCGGCCCGCCGTCGAACTGGAACACCCCGAGCGTGTCGCCGCGGCACAGCAGCTCGTACGTCTTGGGATCGTCCAGCGGGAGCGCGAGCATCTCGAGGTCGACGCCCTTGTTGGCCTTCACCATCTTGATGGCGTCGTCCATGATCGTCAGGTTGCGCAGGCCCAGGAAGTCCATCTTGAGCAGGCCGAGCGACTCGCACTGCGGGTAGTCCCACTGTGTGATCGTCACACCGTCGGTGTGCCGCACCCAGATCGGGGCGTGGTCGACGATGGGCTCGCTGGACATGATCACGCCGGCCGCGTGCACACCCATCTGCCGGACCAGGCCCTCGACGCCCTTCGCGGTGTCGATGACCTTCTGGACGTCCGGCTCGTTCTCGTACATTCCCCGGATCTCGCCCGCCTCGCTGTAGCGCGGGTGCTTCGGGTCGGTGATGCCGTTGAGGTCGATGCCCTTGCCGAGGACGTCGGCGGGCATGGCCTTGGTCAGGCGGTCGCCCATCGCGTACGGGTAGCCGAGGACACGGGCGGAGTCCTTGATCGCGTTCTTGGCCTTGATCTTGCCGTAGGTGCCGATCATGGCGACCTTGTCGGCGCCGTACTTCTCGGTCACGTACCTGATCACCTCGACGCGCCGGCGCTCGTCGAAGTCGATGTCGACGTCGGGCATGGACACGCGCTCGGGGTTCAGGAACCGCTCGAAGATCAGTCCGTGCGTGATCGGGTCGAGGTCGGTGATGCCCATGGCGTACGCGACGATCGAACCGGCGGCGGACCCTCGGCCGGGACCGACCGCGATGCCGTTGTTCTTGGCCCACATGATGAAGTCGGCGACGACGAGGAAGTACCCCGGGAACCCCATCTGGATGATGATGTCCATCTCGTACTCGGCCTGCTTCTGCCGGTCCTCGGGGACACCTGCGGGGTAGCGGCGGCCCATGCCGACCCGGACCTCTTCCTGGAACCAGGTGATCTCGGTGAAGCCGTCCGGGATGTCGAACTTCGGCATCAGGTCGCGCTTCTCGAACATGCCCGTGGTGTCGATCTGCTGCGCGACCAGCAGGGTGTTGGCGCAGCCCTCCTGCCAGGCGTCCGAGGAGTCGACGCCGTACATCTCGTCCGTCGTCTTCAGGTAGTAGCCGGTGCCGTCGAAGCGGAAGCGGTCCGGGTCGGAGATGTTCTTGCCGGTCTGGATGCACAGCAGCGCGTCGTGCGCCGCCGCCTCCCTGGCATAGGTGTAGTGCGAGTCGTTCGTCACGAGCGGCGGGATGTTCAGCTTCTTGCCGATTTCCAGGAGCCCGTCGCGGACCCGGCGCTCGATCTCGATGCCGTGGTCCATCAGCTCCAGGAAGTACCTGCCCTCGCCGAAGATGTCCTTGTAGTCGGAGGCCGCCTGGACCGCCTCGTCGAACTGTCCGAGCCGCAGCCGGGTCTGCACCTCACCGGAGGGGCATCCGGTGGACGCGATCAGGCCTTCGGACCACTGGGAGATGGTCTCCCTGTCCATACGCGGCCACTTCTGCAGCCAGCCCTCGGCGTAGGCGTCCGAGGACAGCTTGAAGAGGTTGTGCAGCCCGGTGCTGTTCGACGCCCAGATCGTCTTGTGGGTGTAGCCACCGGAGCCGGACACGTCGTCGCGCTTCTGGTGCGGCTGGCCCCACTTGATCTTGCGCTTGTGCTTGCGCGACTCGGGGGCGACGTAGGCCTCGATCCCGATGATGGGCGTCACCCCGGCCTTCTTCGCCGAGTGGAAGAAGTCGTACGCCCCGTGGAGGTTGCCGTGGTCGGTCATCGCGATGTGCGACATGCCCATGTCGTTGCACGCCTCGAACATGTCCTTGAGCCGCGCGGCACCGTCCAGCAGCGAGTACTGGGTGTGGACGTGCAGGTGCGTGAAGGGCGGCTTGGCCACGGCGCTGTGCCTCCGGGTTGTTGTTCAGGGCGGCGCGAAGCGCCTCGATGAGGGGTGGTGTCGGGGAGATGTCGGCTTGGGGGGACAGCGTGGAAGTCTACGTCTTGGAGGTGACAGGCGACGGGCACTCCGGGGTACGGTCGCGCGTTGGAAGGGCTGGGACGCCCGTCCCATTTGTCATGAACGCCATGTACCAGGAGGCACCCAGCGATGTCGGTCACGCAGCCCAGCGCGGAACAGCGCGGGGAGCAGATCCTTGCCGTTTTCGACACCGCCTTCGGCGAGCTCCTGGCCGCCGACCCTGCCGCTTTCCGGGTGAAGTTCCGCAAGATGGCGGGCTCGGCCTTCGCCTTCTACCGCGGCTCGGCCGGGCTGTTCTACGCCGATCTGGACCGCGAGCAGCACAGCGGGCCGTATCTCGACGAGCGCACGAGCCGGGTCTGGATCCACGGCGATCTGCACGCGGAGAATTTCGGCACGTACATGGACGCCAACGGCCGGCTGATCTTCAACGTCAACGACTTCGACGAGGCCTACGTCGGTCCGTTCACCTGGGACCTCGAGCGCTTCGCCGCATCCGTCGCCCTGATCGGTTACGCGAAGGCGCTGGGCGACGACCAGATCACCGAGCTCGTCCGGGTCTACGCCGCTGCCTACCGGGAGCGGATCCACGCCCTGGCGACGGGCGCGAAGAACGACGAGGTGCCGCCCTTCACCCTGGACACCGCCGAGGGTCCGCTGCTCGATGCGCTGCGTGATGCCCGGTCCCTGACCCGATTCGGGCTGCTGGACTCGATGACGGAGATCCGGGACTTCGAGCGCCGCTTCGCAGCCGGCGGCGGTGCGATCGACCTGGACGCCGCGACGCGCTACAAGGTGCTCGCCGCGTTCGACGGCTACCTGGAGACGCTGCCGGAGTCGAGCCTGACCCGGCCGGACTCCTACCGGGTCAAGGACGTCGTCGGTCGTCGCGGCATCGGCATCGGCTCGGCGGGCCTGCCCTCGTACAACATCCTTCTGGAGGGCAACAGCGACGCCCTGGAGAACGATGTGGTGATCTACCTCAAGCAGGCGCAGACCCCTGCGGTCTCCCGGCACATCACGGACGCGGCCGTGCGGAACTACTTCCAGCACGAGGGGCACCGCACGGTGATCTCGCAGCGCGCGCTCCAGGCGCACGCCGACCCGTGGCTGGGCTGGACGGAGCTGGACGGGGCGGGTCAGCTCGTCGCCGAGGTCTCGCCGTACGCGGTCGATCTGGACTGGTCCGACATCGACGAACCGGAGGAGATCGCAGCGGTCGTCGCCGACCTCGGCCGGGCGACGGCGACGATGCACTCGGCCGCGGACGACGAGAGCGGGCACTCGCTGGTGCCGTTCTCCACGGAGCGAGCGATCGACGCGGCGATCGCGGCGGACGAGGAGGGCTTCGCGGAGCTGCTGGTCGACTTCGCGCACAGTTACGGCGCCCGCGCCCGCGCCGATCATCAGATCTTCGTGGACCTCTTCCGCAACGGCCGTATCCCGGGGCTGTAGGACCCGGCCGACGGCCTTAGGGCTCGTTTACAGCTACACATGGCACACTCTGCGGCGATGGACGTATCAGGGACGCAGATCAGAGCGGTACGCGCGGCGCTGTTCACCGCGCTCGTCGTCACGCTCTCCTCCGCGTCCCATGTGCTGCTCTCGCGGGTCCCGCTGCCACTGACGGCGATCGCCCTGCTGACCGGGGCCGTCTTCACCGTGGCGTTCGCGCTCGCGGGCCGGGAGCGCAGCTTCGGGGCGATCGCCGGGCTGCTGGTTCCGCTGGAGCTGGTCGCCGACACCGTGTTCACCACCGGACAGCACCTCTGTTACGGGGCGGCGGGCGGCCCGATCGCGGGCCCTCTGCGCTCCGTGGGCGTCGATGTGCTGTGCGGTGGCGAGGCGGGCGCAGGCTCCACACACCTCGCGGGTGTGGCCGCGGTCGGTACACCGCTGACAGGGGTGACCGGGACGAGCGAGCGCGCTGCTGCCCTGCTGGCCTCGCCCGGCCCTGCCGTGCCGTGGCTGCTGCTCGCCGCGCACGTGACCGTGGGCCTGCTGGCCGCGGCCTGGCTGCGGCGCGGTGAGTCGGCGATGGCGGGGCTGCTGCGCGCAGCGGGGGCTGTCGCGTTCCGGCCGCTGCTGACCGCTGTCGCCGTGTGGGTGACCGCCCGGCGCCACGCACGGCGCGATGCGCGCTCCGGCGGACGGGCCGACCCCCTCTTCCCGGCCCGCCTCCTCGTGCACTCCGTGGGACGGAGGGGACCGCCGCGCTCGGCCTGTGCCCTTTCCTGAGCACGCGGCAGACCCCCCGGACCACCCCACGTACACACGGAGAAACAGTCATGAGCAACCGCAACAGCCAGGCCAACAAGTCAGCCGCCCGTGAGCGGCTGCGCGTCGAGCGCGAGCGCCAGGCCAAGAAGGACAAGGTACGCAAGCAGGTCGTCGTCGCCGTCTCCGTGGTCGCCGTGCTGGCGATCGCGGGCGGCATCAGCTACGGCGTGATGCAGCTGAACAAGCCCTCCGGCTGGGAGGCGGCCGCGGACGCGAAGAACGTGACCGCACCGAAGAACACCTCGGGTGACAACGGCACGACCGTCGTGATCGGCGAGTCGACCGCCAAGAAGACCCTGGAGCTGTACGAGGACTCGCGCTGCCCGATCTGCGCCACGTTCGAGCAGACGGTCGGCGAGACGGTCGCCAAGGACGTCGACGCCGCCAAGTACAAGATCAAGTACGTCGGTGCGACCTTCATCGACAACTCCGACAACGGCGAGGGCTCCAAGAACGCCCTGAGTGCGCTGGGTGCGGCGCTCAATGTGAGCCCCGAGGCCTTCCTGGACTACAAGGCCGCGCTGTACTCCGCGAAGTACCACCCCGAGGAGAGCCAGGACAAGTTCGCCAAGGACAGCTTCCTGATCGACGTGGCGGACTCGGTGGACGCGCTGAAGGGCAACACCGCGTTCCAGAAGGACGTCGAGGACGGTACGTACGACGCCTGGGCGATCAAGATGTCCGAGACGTTCGACAAGAGCGGGGTGAAGGGCACGCCGACGCTGAAGATGGACGGCAAGACCGTCACCGCCGAGGGCAGCAAGAACGCGCCCATGACGGTGGCCGACTTCAACGCGGCGATCACCAAGGCACTGAAGGGCTGACCGCCTGACAGGCTCCGGCTGACGGGCTGGCGGGCTGACGGGCTGACGGGCTGACGGGCTGACGGGCTGACGGGAGAACCTGCGGCCCCGAGCGCACCTCGGGCGTAACTCCGGGCGTCGAATTTCCAACAGGCGGGCGAACTTCCCTTGTTCGCCCGCCTGTTCGCTCTACCCACCAGTAGGGTGATCGTCCGTGACCAGTCGACATCTTTCCGCACCCAGCCGCCGCACGGTCGTCAGAGCCGCCGCCGCCACAGCGGTCGCCGCCCCCGTGCTCGCTTCCGCCACCAGCGCCCGGGCCGCCGAGGGCCCGGCCTTCCTGCACGGCGTGGCCTCGGGCGATCCGCTGCCCGACGGCATCCTGCTCTGGACCCGCGTCACTCCCACCGCTGACGCCGTGCCCGGCTCCGGCCGCGGCGCCGATACGGCGGTGCGCTGGGAGATCGCCGAGGACAAGGCCTTCTCCCGGATGGCCGCTCAGGGCACGGCCGTCTCGAAGGCCGCCTCCGACCACACGATCAAGGCCGATGTCCGTGGGCTGCGCCCCGCCACGACGTACTACTTCCGCTTCTCGGCGGGCAGCGCGGAAACGGTCCGCTCCCCCGTCGGCCGCACCCGCACGGCTCCCGCGGCCGGCACGGCCACCCCAGGGATCCGCTTCGGCGTGGTGTCGTGCGCCAACTGGGAGGCCGGCTGGTTCTCCCCGTACCGGCATCTCGCGGCCCGCGCCGACCTGGACGCCGTTCTGCACCTGGGCGACTACATCTACGAGTACGCGTCGGGCAGTTATCCGACCCAGGACACCGTGGTACGTCCCCACTCACCGCTCCACGAGATCCTCACCCTCGCCGACTACCGGACCAGGCACGGCACGTACAAGACGGATACCGATCTCCAGTCGCTGCATGCCACCCACCCGGTGATCGCGATCTGGGACGACCACGAATTCGCGAACGACGCGTGGTCGGGCGGAGCCGAGAACCACACCCCGGGCACCGAGGGCGACTGGGCCGCACGGGTCGCCGCGGCGAAGCAGGCGTACTTCGAGTGGATGCCGGTCCGCGCCTCCACCGAGGGCACCGTCTACCGCAGGCTGCGCTTCGGCAGCCTGGCCGAGCTGCACCTGCTCGACCTGCGCAGCTTCCGCTCCGAGCAGGCGTCGATCGGCAACGGCAAGGTCGACGACCCGGAGCGGTCGATCACCGGGCGGGCGCAACTGGACTGGCTGAAGGCCGGACTGGCCGGATCGGACGCCAGGTGGAAGCTGGTCGGCACCTCGGTGATGATCTCGCCGGTCGCCTTCGGCGCGCTGCCGGCCCATCTGCTGGCGCCGCTCGCGGAGTTGCTGGGGCTTCCCAAGGAGGGGCTCGCGGTCAACGTCGACCAGTGGGACGGCTACACGGACGACCGCAAGGAGCTGATCTCGCATCTGCGGGACCGGTCGGTGACCAACACGGTCTTCCTGACCGGTGACATCCACATGGCGTGGGCCAACGACGTCCCCGTGAAGGCCGCGACGTACCCGCTGTCGGCCTCGGCGGCCACCGAGTTCGTGGTGACATCGGTGACCTCGGACAACCTGGACGACATCCTGCGGGTCGCCCCGCAGACCGTCTCGGTGGTCGCGGCGGCAGCGGTCAAGGCCGCCAACCGCCATGTGAAATGGATCGACCTGGACTCGCACGGCTACGGCGTCCTCGATGTGACGGCCGAACGGTCGCAGATGGACTACTACGTGATCTCGGACAAGACGAAGAAGGACGCGACCGCCTCCTGGGTCCGCTCGTACCGCACGCTCAGCGGGACCCAGAAGATCGAACGGGCCGACGCCCCCGTGCGCTGACCGCACCGGGAGGCGAAAGCCGAGAAGCGAAGCCGGGGAGCACGAGCCCGGGGGCCCCGCACCCAGGTGCGGGGCCCTTGCTCATGCCTGCAGCGTGGCGAGGAACCCGAGCCCGACCTTCCAGGCCAGTTCGGCGGATTCCCCGTCGTAGTCGGGCAGTTCCGGGTCGGTGAACAGGTGCCCGGCCCCGGGATAGCGGTAGACCTCGACATCCGCGCCGGTCCGCTGCATCTGGAGGTACCAGCTGTTCAGCCAGTCGTGCGACTCGAACGGATCGGGGTCGGCGACGTGCAGCTGCACCGGCAGCTCGTCCACCGAGGCGCTCGCAGCGATGTCCGACGTGCCGTGGAACAGCAGCAGCCCGCGCGCCTTGGCGTCGCCGAGCGCGAGGGTCTGCGCCACCGACGCACCGAAGGAGAAGCCCGCGTACACAACCCCCTGGTCGGAATAGGGTGCGGCGGCCAGCACGGCGCGCTTGAGCAGCTCGTCCTTGCCCACCTGGTCCTTGAAGGCCATTCCTTCCTCGACGGTGTCGAAGGTGTGCCCCTCGAAGAGATCGGGCACGCGCACCTCATGCCCGGCTGCACGCAGCCGGTCGGCAGCCGCGTGCACAGCGGGCCGCAGACCGTAGGTCGAGTGGAAAAGCATGATGTTCATGAAGTCCATGGTGCCAGCTGTGCCCCAACGCTTGGAGGACCGGGGAATGGAGAACGTAGTGCGCCCGCTGCTCGTCCTGGGCGGATCGCTGGTGATCACCCTGCTGGTGGGCTGGCTGGTCGATCTGCTGTTGCGCCGGGCAGACAGCCGCCACTACGAGACGCCCGTCTGGGGCCTGCTGCGGCGGTGCCGTCTTCCGCTGCAGGTGGTGCTCTGCACGGCGTTGCTGCGGGCCAGCTTCATCCACGTACGGCTCGATCCGGTGCGGGACCACCGGGCCGGGATCGGCCGGGCCCTGACCCTGGTCCTGATCGCGGCATCGGCCTGGCTGGTGATCCGCGTCGCGGCCACCGTCGTCCAGTCCTCGTACGCCCGCTATGCGACGTCCACCCGCGATCCGGCCCGGGTCCGCCGGGTACGGACCCAGGTCACGCTGATCCAGCGTGTGGTCACCGCCGTGGTGGCGACGGTCGCGGTGGCAGCGATGCTGCTGACCTTCCCGGCGATGCGCACCGTCGGCACCTCGATGCTGGCCTCCGCCGGTGTGCTCGGCATCGTCGCCGGTGTCGCGGCCCAGTCGACGCTCGGCAACCTCTTCGCCGGCTTCCAGATCGCCTTCGGCGACATGGTCCGGATCGGCGACACCGTGGTGGTGGACGGCGAGTGGGGCACCGTGGAGGAGATCACCCTCACCTTCCTCGCGGTGCGGACCTGGGACGAGCGGCGGATCACCATGCCTGTGTCGTACTTCACCAGCAAGCCGTTCGAGAACTGGTCGCGCGGCGGGGTCCAGATGACCGGCACGGTCTTCTTCCAGCTCGACCACTGCGCGCCGATCGCCGCGATGCGTGAACAGCTGCGCGAGATCCTCGGCGAGTGCGCCGCCTGGGACGGCCGCGACTGGTCCCTGGCCGTCACGGACACCACCCCGTCGACGATCGAGGTGCGGGCCGTGGTCACCGCGAAGGACGCGGACGACATCTGGACGGTGCGCTGCGCGGTGCGGGAGCAGCTCATCGGCTGGCTGCGTGACCGCCACCCGTACGCGCTGCCGCGGATCGTGACGTCACCCGCGGTGCTGCCGCCGGGCGACCGCTGGCCGGAACCGACGGGTGCCGAGGACGGCGTCCGGGGCCCCGTCGACGGCCGGGTCCCGGCCCCCGGGAGTGCCCCGCGTACGGGCCGCGGCTGACCGCCCGCAGGGATGTCGTCTTCGGCGCAGGCTGCGTACGTCCGGGTACCGCAGCACCCGGAGCCACGGCAGGGCCATGCCTTGGAAGACGAGGGAGCGCCCTGGCCCGGGGCCCGGTGATCATCCGGCCGGGGCGCCGACGTGCCACGAGAGGTCTGCGGACCAGGCGTCACCGGTGGACGACACGGTCAGAGCGCGCGGCGCATCGCCCGGTGCGGCATTCCGGCGTCCGGGAATTCGGGGCCGTACGCCTCGTACCCGAGCTGCTCGTAGAAGCCGAGCGCATGGGTCTGGGCGTGCAGGTCGACCGCGGTCAGGCCCAAGGTGCGTGCCTCGTCCTCGATGGCGCGCACCAGCGCGGCGCCGACCCCGAGGCCGCGCGCCTCGCGGGTCACGGCGAGCCTGCCGAGCGAGCCGACGGCTGCGGCGCCGCCGGTCTTTCCTGCCGCCGCCGCGCCGTGCAGCAGCCTGCCCGTACCGAGCGCCGAGCCGTCCGCCGCGACGGCGAGGACGTGTACCGCTCCGGCGTCGTAGGCGTCGTACTCGATCTCCTCGGGCACCTGCTGTTCACCGACGAAGACGTTCTTGCGGACCTGGAAGCAGGCCGAGAGATCGCTGTCCTCGACAGCCCTGCGGGTGCTGTACGGGGCGGGCGCGGGACTCACTCGCTCTCCGCCGCGATCGTCTCGAGGGCGTGGCGCAGGTCGTCCGGGTAGGTGCTGGAGAACTCGACCCAGCTGCCGTCCGAGGGGTGCTCGAAGCCGAGCCGGACGGCGTGCAGCCACTGGCGGGCCAGACCGAGGCGCTTGGACATGGTCGGGTCGGCGCCGTAGGTCAGGTCGCCGACGCAGGGGTGGCGGTGCGCGGACATGTGCACCCGGATCTGGTGGGTGCGCCCGGTCTCCAGCTTGATGTCGAGCAGGCTGGCGGCGCGGTAGGCCTCGATGAGGTCGTAGTGCGTCACGGAGGGCTTGCCCTCTGCGGTGACGGCCCACTTGTAGTCGTGCTGCGGGTGGCGCCCGATGGGGGCGTCGATGGTGCCGCTCATCGGGTCCGGGTGGCCCTGGACCAGCGCGTGGTACTTCTTCTCGACGACCCGGTCGCGGAACTGGGCCTTGAGCAGGGTGTAGGCCCGCTCGGACTTCGCCACGACCATCAGGCCGGAGGTACCGACGTCCAGCCGGTGCACGATGCCCTGGCGCTCGGCGGCGCCGGACGTGGAGATCCGGTAGCCGGCCGCCGCGAGACCGCCGATCACGGTGGTGCCGGTCCAGCCGGGGCTGGGGTGGGCGGCGACGCCGACGGGCTTCATGATGACGACGATGTCGTCGTCGTCGTGCACGATCTCCATGCCCTCGACGGGCTCGGCGACGATCTGGACCGGCGCGGCTGCCTGCGGCATCTCCACTTCCAGCCAGGCGCCGCCATGCACCCGCTCGGACTTCCCGGCCACCGCACCGTCCACCTGGACCTTCCCGGCAGCGGCCAGCTCGGCGGCCTTGGTGCGGGAGAAACCGAACATCCGGGAGATGGCGGCGTCTACACGCTCGCCCTCCAGGCCATCGGGTACGGGCAGGGTGCGGACCTCGGGATACGTACTCACCTGTCGAGTATGCCTTGCGCCCACTAATCCTTGTGCACGGTGCCGTCGGGGTCCAGGCCCTTGAAGGAAAGGATCACGATCAGGATGCCGCCGCAGACGATCGCGGAGTCGGCGAGGTTGAAGACGGCGAAGTGCGCGGGGGCGATGAAGTCCACCACCGCGCCCTCGAAGACGCCCGGTGCACGGAAGATGCGGTCGGTGAGGTTCCCGAGCGCTCCGCCGAGCAGCAGCCCGAGGGCGATGGCCCAGGGCAGGCTGTAGAGCTTGCGTGCGAGCCTGGCGATCACCACGATCACGACCGCGGCGATGGCCGTGAAGATCACCGTGAACGCCTCGCCCATCCCGAACGCGGCACCCGCGTTCCGGATGGCGTCGAACTTCAGCCAGTCGCCGAAGATCTCGATGGGCTCCTGGTGCTCCAGCTTCGCGACCACGATCATCTTGCTGATCAGGTCCAGCAGGTAGGCGAACACGGCCACGACGAAGAGCACGAGGATCTTCCGCCTGCCCCTGCCGCTGCCCGTGTCGTCGCTTCCGGCCTGAGTCGTGCCGTCGGCGGGCTGCGGGGACTCTGCCCCGTCAGCCCCCTCGGCATCAGGGATATCCGGCGTACCGATGATGCGCTCCGCCTCTGCCACGTGAGTCCCTCAACCTAGGTGCCTGACTGAGGACGAGGGTACGACACACGGCCATGGTCAACCGCGTCGCTCCTGCTTCTGTTTGTCCTCCACACAGAGCGTGGCCCGGGGGAACGCCTGCATGCGTGCCTTGCCGATCGGGTTGCCGCAGATCTCGCACAGCCCGTACGTCCCCGCGTCGAGTCTCGCGAGGGCGCGTTCGGTCTGCTCCAGCATCTCCTGGGCGTTGGCCGCCAGGGACAGCTCGTGCTCACGCGTGATGTTCTTGGTGCCCGTGTCCGCCTCGTCGTCACCCGCCCCGTCGCCGGAGTCCCGCATCAGCCCGGCCAGTGCCGCTCCCGATGCCTCCAGCTCGCTGCGCAGCCGCATGACCTCGCTGGTGAGCACCGTCCGCGCCTCGGCGACCTCGTCCGGGGTCCAGGGGTCCTCCCCCGGCCTGACCGCAAGCTCGCCGGGCGCCGTCGCGGCTGCACGGGCCTGAGGCACCGCTGTGGTGCCGTTTCCTACGGCCGTGGTCCGGCCGGCGCTCTTCTTGGCTACCACCGTGTGGGCTCCTGTCTGCTCGGCGGCCTGGGCCGCCCCCGTGGCCTTCTTCGAAGCCTTCTTGGCTGCGTTCTTCTTCGCCGCGCTCTTCTTCGCCGGCCCGTGGTGCGCCGGAGCCCGATCGGCCCGTTCCTGCTCGTCCGGCGGCCCGGCCGCCGTCATGCCGGCGGTCTTCCCGTCAGGAGGCTTCCCTGCCGAGGCCTTCTTGGCCGCCTTCCTCACCGCTTTCTTGGCCGCCTTCTTGGCCGCCTTCTTCGCTGTCCTCCCGGCCGGCTTCTCCCTGTCGGTCACCCGGCCGTTGTCCGGGTCCGGGCCCGTGGCCTCTTCTCCGCTCGCATTCCCGGTCGTCTCCTCGGCCACCGCACCCGTGGATCTCGCCGACGCCGTTCCTGTTCCGGCGGTCTTCTTCGCCACCATGGCCGCGGCCCCTTCACATATTGTGATCTTGCACGCGAATCGTGCTGGGACGATAAGTCGACCCCAGCCCCACGGCAACGGGGCACGCCGCCGGTTCGCCCCTCCCCGTGCCCGGGTCGCGACGCGCCTGCAACCGTTGTGCCCAGCTCCCCGCGCTGTAATCCGCTCCCGATACGCCCGCCAGGACTTCCTCCGCCCCGTCTGGCCATTCGGGTCACGCCGCACCCCGCCGGAAATCCGGTCGGCCCTCGCCCGTGCGGGCCCGTACACTGACCGCAGCGAGAGGCATGGATGGGACGAGTAGCGTCGTACGCAGCCCATAGCGACCCGGGGACGGTGGGAGCCCGGGGGCGAGCGCGTCGTGAAGATCACCCCGGAGTCGCCGGAAGAACGCCGTAAGGCGCGTAGACCCGGCATCGCTACCCCAATGAGGGGGCCACGGGTGCACGCCCGGGGCCAAGGAGGGTGGTACCGCGGGAGCCGGTAGGTTCTCGTCCCTCCGACGGAAGTGGAAGACGTCCGCCGGAGGAAGCCCGCTCATGACATCGCCGCAGTACCGCCAGGTACCCGCCCAGGTCGACCTGCCCGCCCTCGAGCACGCCGTGCTCGACTTCTGGCGCGACAGCAAGGTCTTCACCAAGAGCCTCGAACAGTCCGAGGGCCGCCCCGAGTGGGTCTTCTACGAGGGCCCGCCGACCGCCAACGGCATGCCCGGAGCCCACCACATCGAGGCCCGCGTCTTCAAGGACGTCTTCCCCCGCTTCCGCACCATGCAGGGCTACCACGTCGGCCGCAAGGCCGGCTGGGACTGTCACGGTCTGCCGGTGGAACTCGCGGTCGAGAAGGAGCTGGGCTTCAACGGCAAGAAGGACATCGAGGCGTACGGCATCGCCGAGTTCAACGCCAGGTGCCGTGAGTCCGTGACCCGCCACACCGACGCGTTCACCGAGCTCACGACCCGCATGGGCTACTGGGTCGACCTCGACGACGCCTACCGCACGATGGACCCGGAGTACGTCGACTCCGTGTGGTGGTCCCTGAAGGAGATCTTCAACAAGGACCTGCTGGTACAGGACCACCGCGTGGCCCCCTGGTGCCCGCGCTGCGGTACCGGCCTGTCCGACCACGAGCTCGCCCAGGGCTACGAGACGGTCGTCGACCCCTCGGTCTTCGTACGCTTCCCGCTCACCTCGGGCCCGCTGGCCGGCGAGGCCGCACTGCTCGTCTGGACGACCACCCCCTGGACCCTGGTCTCCAACACCGCCGTCGCCGCGCACCCCGACGTCACCTACGTCGTCGCGACGGACGGCGAGGAGAAGCTGGTCGTCGCCCGGCCGCTGCTCGAGAAGTCTCTCGGCGAGGGCTGGGAGCTCACCGGTCAGTCCTTCACCGGCCGCGAGATGGAGCGCTGGACGTACGACCGCCCGTTCGCCCTGGTCGACTTCCCGAGCGAGGCGCACTACGTCGTCAACGCCGAGTACGTCACGACCGAGGACGGTACGGGTCTGGTCCACCAGTCCCCCGCCTTCGGCGCCGACGACCTCGTCGTCTGCCGCTCCTACGGCCTCCCCGTCGTGAACCCCGTCCGCCCCGACGGGACCTTCGAGGAGGACCTCCCGCTGGTCGGCGGCGTCTTCTTCAAGAAGGCGGACGAGGCGCTCACCGAGGACCTGGCCGCGCGCGGCAAGCTCTTCCGCCACGTTCCGTACGAGCACAGCTACCCGCACTGCTGGCGCTGCCACACGGCGCTGCTGTACTACGCGCAGCCGTCCTGGTACATCCGCACGACGGCGGTCAAGGACCGGCTGCTCCAGGAGAACGAGAAGACCAACTGGTTCCCCGGCTCGGTCAAGCACGGCCGCTTCGGCGACTGGCTGAACAACAACGTCGACTGGGCGCTGTCCCGGAACCGCTACTGGGGCACCCCGCTGCCCATCTGGCGCTGCGAGGACAACCACCTGACCTGTGTGGGCTCCCGCGCCGAGCTGGGCGAGCTCACCGGCAGCGATCAGTCGGAGCTGGACCCGCACCGGCCGTTCATCGACGAGATCACGTTCACCTGCACGCAGGAGAACTGCCAATTGGAGGCGTACCGGGTCCCCGAGGTCATCGACGCCTGGTACGACTCGGGCTCGATGCCGTTCGCGCAGTGGGGCTACCCGTACAAGAACAAGGAGATCTTCGAGAGCCGCTACCCGGCGCAGTTCATCTCGGAGGCCATCGACCAGACCCGCGGCTGGTTCTACACGCTCATGGCGGTGGGCACGCTCGTCTTCGACAAGTCGAGCTACGAGAACGTGGTGTGCCTCGGTCACATCCTGGCCGAGGACGGCCGGAAGATGTCCAAGCACCTCGGGAACATCCTCCAGCCGATCCCGCTCATGGACCAGCACGGCGCCGACGCCGTGCGCTGGTTCATGGCGGCAGGCGGTTCCCCGTGGGCGGCGCGCCGTGTGGGCCACGGAACGATCCAGGAGGTCGTCCGCAAGACGCTCCTGACCTACTGGAACACGGTCGCCTTCCAGGCCCTGTACGCCCGTACGTCGAGCTGGGCCCCGTCCGCGGCCGATCCGGCACCCTCCGAGCGCACGGTCCTGGACCGCTGGCTGCTGAGCGAGCTGAACGCCCTGGTGGACCAGGTCACCCAGGCGCTGGAGAGCTACGACACCCAGCGCGCCGGCAAGCTGCTGTCCTCGTTCGTCGACGATCTGTCCAACTGGTACGTACGCCGCTCACGCCGCCGCTTCTGGCAGGGCGACAAGGCGGCGCTGCGCACGCTGCACGAGGTCGTCGAGACGGTCACCCGGCTGATGGCTCCGCTGACACCGTTCATCACGGAGCGGGTCTGGCAGGACCTGGTCGCCCCGGTCTCCCCGGACGCCCCGGAGTCGGTGCACCTCTCCTCCTGGCCCGAGGCGGACCTGGCGGCGATCGACCCCGCCCTGTCCACGCAGATGGCGCTGGTCCGCCGCCTGGTCGAGCTGGGGCGCGCCACGCGTGCCGAGTCGGGCGTCAAGACCCGTCAGCCGCTGTCCCGCGCCCTGGTCGCGGCCTCGGGCTTCGAGAGCCTCTCCCCCGAGCTGCAAGCCCAGATCACGGAGGAGCTGAACGTCTCCTCGCTGGCCTCCCTGTCCGAGGTCGGCGGCTCGCTGGTCGACACGACGGCGAAGGCGAACTTCCGGGCACTGGGCAAGCGGTTCGGCAAGGGCGTCCAGGCGGTGGCCAAGGCGGTCGCGGACACCGACGCCGCCGCGCTCTCCCTGGCCCTGCGCGAGGGCACCGCGTCGGTCGAGGTCGACGGTGAACAGGTCACCCTCTCCCCCGACGAGGTCATCATCACCGAGACCCCTCGCGAGGGCTGGTCGGTGGCCTCCGACTCGGGCGCCACGGTCGCACTGGACCTGGAGATCACCCCGGAGCTGCGGGCGGCGGGACTGGCCCGTGACGCGATCCGGCTGATCCAGGAGGCCCGCAAGAACAGCGGCCTGGACGTGGCGGACCGGATCGCGGTCCGCTGGACCTCCACGTCTCCCGCGACGGCCGAGGCCCTGACCGAACACGCGTCCCTGATCGCTGACGAGGTGCTGGCCCTGGACTACGCCCGGGGCGAGGCGGACGACACGTACGGCACCGCGTTCGAGGACGAGGGCCTGTCCCTCACGTTCCGTCTCCGCAAGACGCAGCGGTAACCCGTAGGACGCCAGTGGCCCGGCCGGACATGTTCCGGCCGGGCCACTTCTCTGTGCCGCCCCCTGGCCGCCGCATCCCGCCTCGCCGGCGTTCCGGGCGCGGGGGCCCCGGGGGCGGACCCTCGGTTACGGAAGGGGGCGCTGAGGGCCGGGTAGAGGGACAAGCCCCGCGCGGCGGCCCCGCACACCGGTGGCCACGGCAAAGGGCCGGGCCCCGGGGAGAATCCCGGGGCCCGGCCCTTTGCCTGCCGACGGCTACGCGCTCAGCGAGCGCGAACCGATCAGTTGTCGTCCTCGTCGATCAGGAACCCGCGCATCGGCGACGGAGCCTGCTGCATCGGCTGCGGCGCCTGCGGCCGCACCGGAGCCATCGGCTGAGTCATCGCGGGCGACATCTGCTGCTGGCCGCCGTACGACGGGCCACCCATGGACGGGTTGCCCATCTGCTGGTTGCCGTGCCCACCGTGGTTGCCGCCCATGGTGTGACCCATGGCGCCCGCACCGGCCGGGGCCAGCGAGGCCGACGGCGGCAGCGAAGCGGCTGCCGGGCTCCGCGGCGGAGCCAGGGAGTCGTCGGCCTGGGTCTCCAGCTGGCGCAGCTGGCTCTCCAGGTACGACTTCAGACGGGTCCGGTACTCGCGCTCGAAGCCACGCAGGTCCTCGACCTTGCGCTCAAGCGTCGCGCGGGCCGACTCGAGGGAGCCCATGGCCACGCGGTGCTTCTCCTGCGCGTCCCGCTCCAGAGCGTCCGCCTTGGCACGGGCGTCCCGCTCCAGACCCTCGGCGCGGCTGCGCGCCTCGCCGACGATCTTGTTGGCCTCGGAACGGGCCTCCGCGATCGCCTGGTCCGCGGTCTGCTGGGCAAGGGAGAGGACACGGGCGGCACTGTCGCCGCCGGGGGCCTGCTGCTGCATCTGCGGCGGCTGCATCTGCTGCATCTGCTGCATCTGCTGCTGCTGAGGGTGACCGCCCATCGGGCCGCCCATGGGGCCGCCCTGCATCGGGCCGGGGCCGTGCTGGCCCTGCGGACCGTGGCCACCCTGCGGACCGTGGCCGCCCTGGGGGCCGTGGCCACTGGGACCGGCAGGCAGCTGCGGAGCTCCACCGGACAGCTGGGGGGGACCCATCTGCGGGGGCTGCTGCTGCACCGGCGGGCCAGATATGGCGGCGGGTACGGGAGCACCGGGGCGGTCCTGCTGCTCCGGCGGCTTGCGCATACCCTGCTGCTGCTGGTTCTGCGCAGCCGCACGCGTCGCCGCGGCCAGCTTGGCTCGCAGGTCCTCGTTCTCACGGAGCAGACGAGTCAGTTCCGATTCGACCTCGTCGAGGAAGGCATCGACCTCGTCCTCGTCATAGCCTTCTCGGAGGCGGACGGTCGTGAACTGCTTGTTCCGCACGTCCTCGGGGGTCAGCGGCATCTCTTCTTCACCTCTACGTAGTCGTCGGCAGTCGGCAAGACCGTATCGTTCACACGCTGCTCGCAAGCTTGCCCACGATGCTGAGCAGGATGTAGACGATGATCATCAGAACGAAGAAGGACAGGTCAAGTGCCACGCCCCCGAGACGCAACGGTGGTATGAACCGCTTCAGAAGCTTCAGCGGTGGATCGGTGACAGTGTAAGTGCCCTCGAGAACGACCACCATCGCCTTGCCTGGGTGCCATGAACGTGCGAACTGGAAGACATAGTCCATGACCAGCCGGAAGATCAGCACGATGAGGAAACACATCAGCGCGATGTAGACAACATCCAATGCGACGCCCATGTCCCGCGCTTCCCTCTCCCCTGGCTTTCGTAGCTCCGGCCTCCCGGCCGTTTACCGACCTGACGGCCGGGTTTGTTCCCGGTGTCGTGTTCTCAGCTCTGGTTGAAGAATCCGCCCTCTGCGATGCGGGCCTTGTCCTCCGCCGTGACATCGACGTTAGCAGGCGACAACAGGAACACCTTCTGCGTCACCCTTTCAATGCTGCCATGGAGACCGAACACGAGGCCTGCGGCAAAGTCGACAAGTCGCTTCGCATCCGTGTCGTCCATCTCCGTGAGGTTCATGATCACCGGAGTGCCCTCACGGAAGTGTTCCCCGATGGTACGGGCCTCGTTGTAGGTCCTGGGGTGCAACGTCGTGATGCGGTAGGGCTCCCGCTCGGACACAACCTTGGGCATGATCACCGGTGCGTTCTTCTCCATGTTCGGGCGGTCAGGTGTGATGGATGCCACGGGGGCGATTCGGGCGGGTCGTCCGCTTTCCGCCGGGAGCTGAACCGGCTCACGTTGCGCCGGCGGCTGCACCACTCGTACCGGTTCGTCCCGTTCCCGCTCCACCTGATGCGCGGGCTGGTGCCGCCGCCGGTCCCGCTCGGGCTCCGGCTCGGGTTCGAATTCGTCGTCGGGGTCGAACCCCGGACCGTCGTACCCATCGTCCTCCACGAGGCCGAGGTAGACCGCCATCTTGCGCATCGCGCCGGCCATGCTCCGAGTCCTCCGCTCTGTGGTGGATCGGCATTCGTGTCACCAAGTGCCCGAGATCCACTCCGGCCTGCCCGCTTCGAGCGGGAATGACCATATTTTCTGCTGTGGTCCGACTTGCTTCGCGACGTTACCCGAGCCGGGGTCGGACTCCGAGTACCGCCGTACCGACGCGTACATGTGTCGCTCCGGCCGCCACCGCGTCCTCAAGATCCGAACTCATCCCTGCAGAGACCATGTTCGCAGCCGGATGGTTCCCGCGCAGGCGGGATGAGAATTCCATCAGCCGGTCGAACGCGGCCCGCTGCCGGCCCGCGTACGGTCCGGCGAGCGGGGCTACGGTCATCAGACCTCCGAGCCGGAGCCCCGGTGCCGCGTCCACCGCAGCGGCCAACTCCTCGATCGCGTCCGGTGCGACGCCTCCCCGGTCACCGCGTTCGCCGCTCTCCGCGTCCAGGGCGACCTGGATGAGGCAGCCGAGCTCCCGGCCGCCCTTCACCGCGGCCGCCGAGAGCGCGGTGACCAGTTTGATCCGGTCCACCGACTGCACGACATCGGCATAACCAGCCACGGAGCGAACTTTGTTCGTCTGCAACTGTCCGACAAAGTGCCATGTGAGCGACAGATCCGCACAAGCGGTGGCTTTCGGTGATGCGTCCTGATCACGATTCTCGGCGACGTGACGCACACCGAGTTCATGCAGGATCCGCACATCGCTCGCGGGGTAGGTCTTGGTGACCACGATCAGGGTCACTTCCTCCCGCTTGCGGCCTGCCGTGGCGCAGGCGGAAGCAATGCGTTCCTCCACCTGTGCCAGGTTTGCCGCGAGTTGGGACCTGCGATCCGTCATGTCCTATCAGTCCAACCAGACATATCCGGCGAGCCGCCCGGTGGTGCGGTCGCGGCGGTACGAGAAGTGGTCGCCGGATTCCAGGGTGCAGTGCGGCGAACTGTGGCGGTCGCTCACGCCGAGGGCGTCGAGCTGGGCGTGGACTCCCGCGGTCACGTCCACCGCCGGCGTCCCCCAGCCGGTCTCCGACCACGAGGCGGGAACGACCTGCGCGACCTCGGCGCGCATCTGCGCCGGCACCTCGTAGCACCGCCCGCAGACGGCCGGTCCGGTGTGCGCGACGATCCGGGACGGTTCGGCGCCGAGAGCGATCATCGCCTCGACGGCGGCCGGCACGACACCCGCGACCAGTCCGGGCCTGCCCGCATGGGCCGCGGCGACCACACCGGCGGCCGGGTCGGCCAGCAGTACGGGCGTGCAGTCGGCGGTGAGTACCGCGAGCGGGAGTCCGCGCCGGGCCGTCACCACCGCGTCCACCGCCGGGATCTCGGGGGCGTCGCCCCAGGGCCCGTCGACGACGGCCACCTCGCGCCCGTGCACCTGGTTCATCCAGACGACCTGCGCCGGATCCAGGCCGAGGGAACGGGCGGCGCGTTCGCGGTTCTCGCGGACGGCGGCGGGGCCGTCGCCGACCGCACCGCCGAGGTTGAGCTCCTCGTACGGAGCGGCGCTCACTCCGCCCCACCTGTCGGTGAAGGCGAAATGGGCGCCGCCCGTCGAAGACACTGCGGTCTTCACCGCGTGGTGCGGACCTATCACTTCAGGAAGTCCGGTACATCCAGCTCTTCGGCCTGGGTGTCCTGATACGGACGGGCCGTCGGGACATGCGGCGGGGAGACCGGCGGCAGCGAGCTCTCGTTCGCCACCGGCTCGACCGGCGCCTGGGTCTCCTCGCGCGTGGGCACGGAGCCCAGTCCGCCCGTCTGGCGCACCGGTTCGGCGGTCCTGGCCGGCGACACCGACTCCTCACGCTTGCCGGCACCCGCTCCGAGAACCGTCTCGCGACGGGTCGGCGGCTGTCCGCCGTCGAAGCCCGCGGCGATCACGGTGACCCGCACCTCGTCGCCCAGCGCGTCGTCGATGACCGCGCCGAAGATGATGTTCGCCTCCGGGTGGGCCGCCTCGCTCACCAGCTGCGCGGCCTCGTTGATCTCGAAGAGACCGAGGTCGCTGCCGCCGGAGATGGAGAGCAGGACACCGCGGGCACCGTCGATGGACGCCTCGAGGAGCGGCGAGGAGATCGCCATCTCCGCGGCGGCCACCGCGCGGTCGTCGCCGCGGGCCGATCCGATACCCATGAGCGCCGATCCGGCCTCGGACATGACCGACTTGACGTCGGCGAAGTCGAGGTTGATCAGACCCGGGGTCGTGATGAGGTCGGTGATGCCCTGGACGCCCGAGAGCAGCACCTGGTCCGCCGACTTGAACGCGTCGAGCACACTGACCTGGCGGTCCGAGATGGACAGCAGTCGGTCGTTGGGAATGACGATGAGGGTGTCGACCTCTTCACGGAGCTCGGCGATGCCGTCCTCCGCCTGGTTCGCCCGTCGGCGGCCCTCGAAGGTGAACGGGCGGGTGACCACACCGATCGTCAGGGCGCCCAGCGAGCGAGCGATGTTGGCCACGACGGGTGCGCCGCCGGTGCCGGTGCCGCCGCCTTCTCCGGCGGTGACGAAGACCATGTCGGCCCCCTTGAGGACCTCCTCGATCTCCTCACGGTGGTCCTCTGCCGCCTTACGACCGACGGCCGGGTTCGCCCCGGCGCCGAGGCCACGGGTGAGTTCACGGCCGACGTCGAGCTTGACGTCGGCGTCGCTCATCAACAGTGCTTGCGCATCGGTGTTGATCGCGATGAACTCGACGCCCTTGAGACCGACCTCGATCATTCGGTTGATGGCATTGACACCACCGCCGCCGACACCGATGACCTTGATGACTGCGAGGTAGTTCTGCGGTGCTGCCACGTCGAAGGCCTCTCGCCTCGAGTTACGTGTCGTCGCTTCGCGGTAGTCCCGCCGCGACGACGGATGCCGATTGGGACGGTCCGAACGCCGACCCAAACCCTAACGTTGAAGTTTAGGGTTACCAGTGTGTCCGCTTCTTGGACTCTTCTGAACAGGACACTAAGTCGACAAGTGGCGCACGTTCAACGAACACGCCGAACCTCCCGTTTTTCTTTTCACCCTATGTGATCACCCGTAGCGCTGACCAACCAGGGTGCTGGCCAGGCCAAATGTGCGTCAACTCGTCGATACGGCCGGGGCGGTGGGTGCACTCACGTCGAAGTGCCCCGCTTTGGGAGCCGCTTTCATGAGTGCTACGAGGACTCGCGCCTTCACGGGCCCTTCCTCACCACTGCCCCACATCACGGTGCGCCCCCGGGTCAGCTCCAGGACGACGGAGTCGTACGACACGATCCGTACGACCTCGGTCTCCCCGGCCAGATGTCCCGGAAGTCCGCCCGCCACCCGGACTGCTTCCTGCAACAGACGGTCACTTCCGAAGCGGCGGAGACTCGCTGACCGATCCGGTACCAGTTCCAGCCGAGGTACGCGCCTCGGCGCTTTGTCCACAGTTGCGAAGCGCACGCCTTTCGCGTCCACTTCAATGAACTTTGCGCCCTTTTTCACCAACAGGACCGGCTTTCGTTCGGTCACTTTAAGTCCGATGCCGTGTGGCCATGACCGTACGACATCCACCGAGTCGATACGAGGCAACTTCTGGCGCAACCTGTCCGCCATGGCTTCGGTGTCCACGGAAATCAACGGAGCACCGACCGGAGCCGCGGCGGCGGTCTCCACCTCGGCCCGGGTCAGGACGTCGGTGCCGGTGGTCGTCACCTGTTCGACCCGCAGCCAGGGCGAGCCGTAGAGCACCCAGATTCCGCCTGCCGCGATCAGCGCCACGACAAGTGCGGCCAGGACCAGTCGCGTACGGCCGGTCAGCCGACGCCCTTCGGGACGGATGTGCGGCGGGCGGGCCGGAGTGTCGGCACGCTTGACTGTGCCGCGCTGGGCGGTCGTCGGTCCGGCCACGCTCGCTCCTTCACCGGACCCGGGGCGCGCGCCCCGGGTCCGCACCGCCTCACGCCTGGCGGCGTGCGGCAATCGCCTCGTACACCATGCCGACGAGCAGGTCGTCGGCGTCCCTTCGCCCGAACTCCGCGGCGGCACGGGACATCTCGTACAACCGGTGCGGATCCGACAGCACCGGAAGGACGTTGCCCTGCACCCACTCCGGGGTGAGCACCGCGTCGTCCACCAGAAGGCCGCCGCCCGCGTTGACCACCGGCTGGGCGTTGAGCCGCTGTTCGCCGTTACCGATGGGCAGCGGGACGTAGGCGGCGGGCAGCCCGACGGCGGAGAGCTCGGCGACGGTCATCGCGCCCGCGCGGCAGAGCATCATGTCGGCCGCGGCGTACGCGAGGTCCATCCGGTCCACGTACGGTACCGGGATGTAGGGCGGCATCCCGGGCATGTTGTCGATGCGCGGCAATTCGTTCTTCGGGCCGACCACGTGCAGGATCTGGATTCCGGACCGCTGAAGCAGCGGCGCGACCCGCTGGACCACCTCGTTGAGGTGGCGCGCGCCCTGTGAGCCGCCGGAGACCAGCAGCGTCGGCAGGTTGGGGTCGAGACCGAAGGCGGCGCGCGCCTCCGGACGCACCCGGGCCCGGTCGAGGGTGGCGATGGTGCGCCGCAGCGGGATGCCGATGTAGCGGGCGCCTCGCAGCTTGCTGTCCGGGGTGGAGACGGCAACCCCGTGCGCGTACCGCGAACCGATCTTGTTGGCCAGGCCCGGCCGGGCGTTGGCCTCGTGGACGACGATCGGGACACCTGCCCGCTTGGCGGCGAGGTAGCCGGGCAGGGCGACATAGCCGCCGAAGCCGACCACGCAGTCGGCCTTGGTGCGCTCCAGGATCTGCTCGGCTGCCTTGATGGTGCCGCGCAGCCGTCCCGGGACAGTGATCAGCTCAGGTGTGGGCTTGCGCGGCAGCGGCACAGCAGGGATCAGTGCCAGCTCGTACCCCCGCTCGGGTACGAGCCTGGTCTCGAGTCCGCGTTCCGTGCCGAGGGCAGTGATTCCCACGGCCGGGTCCTGCCTGCGCAGGGCGTCTGCGAGGGCAAGCGCGGGCTCGATGTGGCCGGCGGTCCCCCCACCGGCGAGTACGACATGCACCGAAATTCACCGCTCTCCGGACGGACGCTTCGTGACGCGCCGTCTCATCGTCTTCCATCTCACCCCGGGCCTCCGCATGGCCAGGGCCGCTTTCGCAGCGGGTTCCTCTCGCGCGAACGCGATCAGCAGCCCGACAGCGAACATGGTCGGCAGCAGGGCCGAACCTCCGTAGGAGAACAGCGGCAGCGGGACACCGGCGATCGGCAACAGGCCGAGCACCGCACCGATATTGATCACGGCCTGGGCCGTGATCCAGGTGGTCACGCCTCCCGCTGCGTACCTCACGAAGGGGTCCTCCGTGCGTCCGGCCACGCGGATACCCGCATAGCCTAGAGCCGCGAACAGGGCGAGCACCGACAGCGTCCCCGCCAGACCCAGTTCCTCCCCGGTGATGGCGAAGATGAAATCGGTGTGTGGTTCGGGGAGTTGACCCCATTTTTCCACACTCGCACCCAGCCCGGAACCGAACCATCCGCCGGAGGCCAGCGCATAGATTCCGTGCACTGCCTGCCAGCAGGAGTCACCGGGACCGGGCTCGGAGGCGCCGATGCACCCGAGCCGGGACATCCGGTTGGGGCTGGTCTTGATCAGGACGAAGCCGATGAGGCCGGCGAAGGCGAGCACCCCGGCGAAGAGCCGGGTGGGAGCACCCGCCAGCCAGAGCAGACCGAAGAGGATCGCGGTGAGAATGATCGCAGTTCCCATGTCGCCGCCGAGCATGATCAGTCCGAGCAGCATGAAGGCGACCGGGACGAGCGGCACCAGCATGTGCTTCCACTGCGTCAGGAGCCGCTTGTCATGTTTGCGCGCGATCAGGTCGGCGCCCCACAGAACGAGGGCGAGTTTGCCGAACTCGCTGGGCTGGAGCTGGAAGGGACCACCCAGGTAGAGCCAGTTCTGGTTGCCGTTGACCGACATCCCTATCCCCGGGATCTGCACCATCACCATCAGGAAGACGGATCCCATGAGGAGCGGGTAGGCCAGTGCCCGGTGCAGTTTGACGGGCATCCTGGAGGCCACCAGCAGCAGGCCGGCCCCGATGACGGCGGCGAGGAACTGCTTGCGGAAGAAGTACGTGCCGGGTTTGGCGAGCTCCAGCGCCTTGATCATGGAGGCGGAATAGACCATGACGAGCCCGAGAACCGTGATCAGCAGGCTGGAGCCGAGGATCAGGTAGTACGCGGTCAGAGGGCGGTCCCAGGCCCGGCGCGCCTGCTCGTACATCCGCCGCACGGCGGCGAACCGGGGTGGCCGGGATCCTGGGCCGGAGCCACTGGTGCCGCTGCGGGGCACGGGGGGCCGCCGGGAGCCGACAGCAGGCCTGCTGCGCAGCGCGAGTCCCGCGGGGAGCCCGGAGCTCCCGTCGGCCGGCTGGGCGAGCAGGAGCGGGGTGAACGCCCGGCTGATCGCGGCGGTCACCCGTGAGCGGTCCGCTCCGCGAGGGGCTGGGCTCTCGTCGGCCGGCATTGTCGCTGTCCCCTCCACTGCTCGTGCCCGGGGCTGTTGCCGGGGCGCCGGGGCCCGCGGCGGTGCCGCTCGTGCCCCGGGACTCCCGGACGGTACGGCGTGGAGGCCGGGCCTGTCAGGCGCTCTCGGCGACGAGTTGGCGGACCGCGTCCGCGAACGCCTCGCCCCGCTTGTTGTAGTTGACGAACATGTCCATCGAGGCACAGGCCGGTGCCAGCAGTACGGTGTCGCCCGGCCGGGCGAGCCGTGCCGCTTCCCGGACCGCTTCGGACATCGCCCCAGTGTCGGTCCGGTCGAGGTCGACCACCGGTACCTCGGGGGCGTGTCGCGCCAGGGCTTCGCGGATCAGCGCCCGGTCGGCGCCCATCAGCACGACGCCCCTCAGGCGCTTGGCGGCCCCGGTCACCAGCTCGTCGAAAGCGGCGCCCTTGGCGAGGCCGCCGGCGATCCAGACGATCGGGTCGTAGGCCGCGAGGGAGGCCTCGGCGGCGTGGGTGTTGGTCGCCTTGGAGTCGTCGATGTAGGTGACCCGGTCGACGTCCGCGATGTGCTCGATGCGGTGGGCGTCGGGGCGGAAGGCCCGCAGCCCGTCGCGTACGGCGGCGGGCTCCACCCCGAAGGCGCGGGCGAGGGCCGCGGCGGCGAGGGCGTTGGCGATGTTGTGCGGAGCCGGCGGATTGATGTCGGAGACCTCCGCGAGCTCCTGCGCCTGCTTCTGGCGGCCGGCCACGAAGGCCCGGTCGACGAGGATGCCGTCCACCACGCCGAGCTGCGAGGGACCCGGCGTACCGAGGGTGAAGCCGATCGCCCGGCAGCCCTCCTCCACGTCGGCCTCGCGCACCAGGTCCTCGGTCGCGCCGTCCTGTGCGTTGTAGACACAGGCGATGCGGTTGCCCTCGTAGATCCGGCCCTTGTCGGCGGCGTACGCGGACATGGAGCCGTGCCAGTCCAGGTGGTCCGGGGCCAGGTTGAGCACGGCCGCGGAGTGGGCGCGCAGCGAGGGCGTCCAGTGCAGCTGGTAGCTGGAGAGCTCGACGGCGAGCACGTCGTACGTCTCCTCGCCGAGGACCGCGTCCAGGAGCGAGACGCCGATGTTGCCGACCGCGGCGGTGCGCAGGCCGGCCGCCTCCAGGATCGAGGCGAGCATCCGCACGGTCGTGGTCTTGCCGTTGGTTCCGGTGACCGCGAGCCAGGGTGCGGCGTCGGGCCCCCGCAGCCGCCAGGCGAGTTCGACGTCGCCCCAGACGGGGACGCCCGCCTCGGCGGCTGCCAGGAAGAGCGGCTTTCCGGGCTTCCAGCCGGGGGCCGTGACGATGAGTTCGGTGGACCCGGGCAGGGTCGCCCCGTCGCCGAGGCGCACGGTGATGCCGAGCGCCTCCAGTTCTGCGGCCTCGACGCGGGAGCGCTCGTCGTCGCCGTCGTTGACGACAGTGACCAGCGCCCCGCGCTCGTGGAGGGCGCGGGCCGCGGGGATACCGCTGACGCCGAGCCCGGCGACGGTGACGTGTTTGCCCTGCCAGTCCGCGTTGCTCACTTCTTGGCTGCCCATCCTGCGTAGAAGAGGCCGAGTCCGACGATCACGCACATGCCCTGGATGATCCAGAAGCGGACCACGACAAGGACTTCGGACCACCCCTTGAGTTCGAAGTGGTGCTGGAGCGGTGCCATCCGGAAGACCCGTTTGCCGGTCATCTTGAACGAGCCGACCTGGATGACCACGGACATGGTGATCATCACGAAGAGGCCGCCGAGGAGGGCGAGCAGGAACTCCGTGCGGGAGCAGATCGCGAGGCCCGCGAGCGCGCCGCCCAGGGCGAGCGAACCGGTGTCGCCCATGAAGATCTTCGCGGGCGAGGTGTTCCACCACAGGAAGCCGAAGCAGGCGCCCATGAGCGCCGAGGCGACGACCGCGAGGTCGAGTGGGTCACGTACCTCGAAGCAGGCTTCGGGGTTGGTCAGCGTGTTCGCGTTGGCGCAGGACTCCTGGAACTGCCACAGCCCGATGAAGGTGTACGCACCGAAGACCATCACCGACGCGCCGGTGGCCAGGCCGTCCAGACCGTCCGTCAGGTTCACGCCGTTGGACATGGCGAGAATCATGAACAGCGCCCAGACGCAGAAGAGCACCGGTCCGATGGACCAGCCGAAGTCCTCGACGAACGAGAGCCGGGTGGATGCCGGGGTGTTGCCCCGGATGTCCGCGAACTGGAGGGAGAGCACCGCGAACGCGATGCCGACGATCAGCTGGCCGGCCATCTTGGCCTTGGCCCGCAGACCCAGCGAACGCTGCTTGACGATCTTGATGTAGTCGTCGAGGAAGCCGACGAGGCCCATTCCCGCCATCAGGAACAGGACGAGGACGCCGGAGAAGCGCATCTCCTCGCCGGTGATCACCTTCGCCAGGACGTACGCGATGATCGTCGCCAGGATGAAGGCGATACCACCCATGGTGGGCGTGCCCTGCTTGCTGCCGTGGGAACGCGGGCCGTCGTCCCGGATGAACTGCCCGTAGCCCTTGCGGGCCAGGAGTTTGATCAGCAGCGGAGTGCCGACCAGGGTCAGAAAGAGCCCTATGGCTCCTGCGAAGAGGATCTGCCTCATCGGACGGCGCCCTCGCCCTCGGTCGCGTTCTCCAGCAGTGCCAGGGCGACCTTTTCCAGGCCGACCGACCGGGACGCCTTCACCAGCACGACGTCTCCCGGGCGCAGTTCACTGCGCAACAGGTCGACGGCCGCCTGTGCGTCGGACACGTGCACCGACTCCTCACCCCACGAACCCTCGTTATATGCGCCCAGTTGCAGCCAGGAGGCTTCTCTTCCTCCGACAGCGACGAGCTTGCTGACGTTGAGCCGGACGGCGAGCCGTCCGACAGCGTCGTGCTCGGCGAGCGACGCGTCGCCGAGCTCGGCCATCTGACCGAGCACCGCCCACGTACGTCCCCCTCCTGCCCGTGAGGCTCTGCCCATGGCAGCCAGCGCACGCAGTGCGGCTCTCATGGATTCGGGGTTCGCGTTGTAGGCGTCATTGACGACCGTCACACCGTCCGGACGCTCGGTGACCTCCATGCGCCAGCGGGAGAGGGAGCCCGCCCCGGAGAGCGCCTCGGCGATCTCAGTCACGGACATGCCCAACTCATGGGCGACGGCGGCCGCGGCGAGCGCGTTCGACACGTGGTGCTCACCGTACAGGCGCAAGGTCACGTCGCTGCACCCGGTGGGTGTGTGGAGCGCGAAAGCGGGGCGGCCGTCGTCCGTGAGCCGGACGTTCTCTCCCCGTACGTCCGCATCCGGGGCCTCTCCGAAGAGGACCACCCGCGCTTTTGTGCGGGCGGCCATGGCCCGCACGAGCGGATCGTCGGCGTTGAGCACGGCGACGCCGTCCTCGGGGAGGACCTCCACGAGCTCGCCCTTGGCTTGGGCGATCGCCTCCCGGCTGCCGAACTCACCGATGTGGGCGGTTCCCACGTTGAGGACCAGGCCGATCCTCGGCGGGGTGAGGTCGGCGAGATAGCGGATGTGGCCGATGCCGCGGGCGCCCATCTCGAGGACGAGATGTCGGGTTTCCGCGGTGGCGCGCAGCGCGGTGAGCGGCAGGCCGATCTCGTTGTTGAGCGAGCCCGGGGTCCAGACGGTGGGTGCCTTGCGCTCCAGGAGCTGGGCGATCAGATCCTTGGTGGAGGTCTTTCCGGCCGATCCGGTGAGCGCGACGACGGTCGTGCCGAGGCGCTCGACGACCGCGCGGGCGAGGGTGCCGAGCGCCGATACGACGTCGTCCACGACGATCGCCGGAACACCGACGGGGCGGGCGGCGAGCACGGCCACCGCGCCCGCCTCGAAGGCGCGCTGCGCGTAGTCGTGGCCGTCGACCCGCTCGCCGGCGAACGCGGCGAACAGTGCGCCTTGCTGCACCTCTCGGGAGTCGATGACGACGGGGCCGGTGACGGTGAGGGTCCGGTCCGGTATGTCGTGCGGCTGCCCGCCGACGATTTCGGCGATCTCGGCGAGTGAAAGGGCGATCACTTGGTCATCCCTGACTGTTGTTCTCGTGGGTGTGTGCGCGGCCCTCGGGGGCGTGCACGGCGCTCGTGCGTCCCCTGGAGCGCTCGATGGCCTGGCGCAGGACCAGACGGTCGTCGAAGGGGCGTACCACGCCGTGGATGTCCTGGCCCTGCTCGTGTCCCTTTCCGGCCACCAGTACGGTGTCGCCGGGTTCGGCGCGTGCGACCGCCGCGGCGATGGCGGCGGCCCGGTCCGCGTCGACGAGAACGTCGCCGCGTTCGTGGACGGGCACCTCGGCGGCGCCCAGAAGCATCGCGGCAAGGATGGCCAGGGGGTCCTCGGAGCGCGGGTTGTCCGAGGTCAGAACGGCGGTGTCGGCGAGCCGGGCCGCCGCGGCACCCATCGGACCGCGTTTCGTCGTGTCACGGTCGCCGCCGCAGCCGAGCACGATGTGCACCCTGCCCTCGGTGACCTTCTGCAGGGAGCGCAGGACGGATTCGACGGCGTCGGTCTTGTGCGCGTAGTCGACGACCGCGAGGTACGGCTGTCCGGCGTCGACGCGTTCCAGTCGGCCGGGGACACCGGGGACCGCCGCGACGCCGTCGGCGGCGGTCTGCGGGTCGACGCCCGCGACGGCCAGGGTGACGATCGCGGCGAGGGTGTTGGCGACGTTGAACGGGCCGGGCAGCGGGGCCTTCGCGGTGATCTGCTCGCCCTTGGGGCCGATCACGGTGAAGGTGCTGCTCTGCGGGCCGACTTCGACGTCCCCTGCGCGCCAGTCCGCGTCCGGGTGGCCCTCGGCGGAGAAGGTGACGACCGGGACGGACGCCTCCGTGACCAGCCTGCGGCCGTATTCGTCATCGAAGTTGACCACGCCCAGCCTGCTGCGGTGCGGCGTGAACAGCCGCGCCTTGGCCTGGAAGTAGTCCTCCATACCGGAGTGGAACTCCATGTGCTCCGGGCTGAGGTTGTTGAACACGGCCACGTCGAAGACACAGCCGTCGACCCGGCCGAGCATCAGAGCGTGGCTGGAGACCTCCATGGCCACCGCCTCGACACCGCGTTCGCGCATGACGGCGAACAGCGCCTGGAGATCGGTGGCTTCCGGGGTGGTGCGTTCGGACTTGATGCGCTCGTCGCCGATGCGCATCTCGACCGTGCCGATCAGGCCCGTACTGCGTCCGGCTCCGCGCAGGCCGCCCTCGACCAGGTACGCGGTGGTGGTCTTGCCGGATGTGCCGGTGATGCCGATCTGGAGGAGGCCGACGCCGGGCCGGCCGTAGATCTCGGCGGCGATGTCGCCCATCCGGCCGCGTGGGTCCTCGGTGACCAGGACCGGGATTCCGGTGGCGGCGGCGCGGTCGGCACCCGCCGGGTCGGTGAGGATCGCGGCCGCACCGAGACCCGCGGCCTGGGCGGCGAAGTCGGCGCCGTGGAAGCGGGCACCGGGCAGAGCCGCGTACACGTCCCCCGGGCGCACGGCCCGCGAGTCGTGGGTGATGCCGGTGACCTCACCGGCTTCTTGCGGTCCGGCGCCGAGCCGGGCTGCCAGCTCTCCGAGGGAAGTCGGCCGGAGCCGGTCCGGTCGGGGCGCTCCCGGATAGTTCACAGGCGCGTCCTTCTGAGTGGTTTGGAACTGATCAGCGTGGGGCACGGCGGTGAGCGTACCGGGCGGACCCGGCCTCTCGCGAAGCGAGGGGCCGGGTTTGCGGTACTTCTCGTTCCGGTTCCAGGGATCCGGGGTGATGGTCGTCACTGAGGCATTTCCGAGTCATTCGCCGGGCTTGAAGGACACCGGCAGCCTGGCGGGATCGCTGCCGGACGGTGCGGTCTGGAGGGTCTTCAGCGCGAACTCCATGACCTTCTTGTAGATCGGACCGCAGATCTGGCCGCCGAAGTAGCTGCCCTTGGTGGGGTTCTGGATCGCGCAGTAGACGGTGACCTGCGGGTCGTCGGCCGGGGCGAAGCCCGCGAAGGACGCGGTGTAGCCCTTGTAGATGCCGCGCACAGGGTCCACACGGTTGGCCGTACCGGTCTTGCCCGCGACGCGGTAGCCCGGAATGTGAGCCTTGGCTCCGGTGCCCTCCCGGTCCTCGACCACGGACTCGAGCATGTTCGCCAGGGTCTTGGCGGTCTTCTCGCTGACCACCCGGGTCCGTTCGGGGGCGGCCCCCGCGGTGTAGCGGCCGTCCGCGCCCTTGGTGCCGCGGACGAGGGTCGGCTCGACCCTGACCCCGCCGTTGGCGATGGCCTGGTACACCGACGCGGCCTGCATGGCGTTGAGCGAGAGGCCCTGGCCGAACGGGATGGTGTACTGCTGCGAGGTCGACCAGTCCTGCGGCTTGGCGAGGATGCCGGGCGACTCGCCCGGGTAGTCGAGCCCCGTGGTGCTGCCGATACCGAATTTACGCAGGTACGAGTACAGGACCTTGTTGGCCTCGGTCTGTGTCCTGCCGAGCTGTCCGGTGGCCAGAATGGTGCCGATGTTGCTCGATTTGGCGAGTACGCCGTTGAGCGTGAGGTACCACGTGGGGTGGTCGATGTCGTCCCTGAACAGCCGGTCCCCCCGGTGCAGCCGGTTGGGGACGGTGACATGCGTATCGGGCGTTGCGGCCCCCTCCTCCAGTACCGCGGCCATGGACATGACCTTGCTGGTGGAGCCGGGCTCGTACACGTCCTGGAGTGCCGCGTTGCCGAGGGCCGCGGAGTTGACCTGCGAGAGGTCGTTCGGGTCGTAGCCGGGGGCGTTCGCCATGGCCAGTACCTCGCCGGTCCTCGTGTTCTGGACGATCACATAGCCGCGGTCCGCCTCGGACTTCTTCACCTGGTCGGCGATGGCCCGCTGGGCGGCCCACTGGATGTCGCGGTCGATGGTCAGCTCGATGTCGGTGCCCGCGACGGCCGGAATCTCCTTGGTACCCGCCGTCGGTACGGGGCGGCCGCCGGCCTGGGCATACCGGATCTTTCCGTTCTCGCCCTCGAGCTGTCCGTTCAGCTGGGCCTCCAGGCCGCCGCCGCCCTTGCCCTCGGCATTGACGAATCCCAGTATTCCGGCGGCGAGATCGCCGTTCGGGTAGACCCGCTTGGTGGTGGGCTCCTGGAGGACACCGGCGAGTACGTTCGCTCCCGGGCCGCCGTCGGCCTTGTCCTTCGCCGCCTTCTCGGCGAATGCGGACTTGAGGTCCTTGATCTGCTTCCAGACCTGCGGGGTCTGCCGCCGGGCCAGCACGGTGTAGCGGATCTTGGGGGCCGAGAGCTTCTTCGTCAGCTCCCGGGCGTCCTTGCCGAGGATCGGGGCGAGCAGCGCCGCCGCCTGCTGCGGCGCGTCGGGGGCCTTGCTGTCCTCGGGGGTGAACAACTTGGGATCGGCCGTGATGTCGTGCGCGTCGACGCTGGTTGCCAGCGCGATGCCCCTGCGGTCGGTGATCTCACCGCGCTCGGCGGCGATCGTGTACTCGAGATAGCGGTTCTTCTCGGCCTTGGCCGAGTACGCGCCGGCGTCGACCGCCTGGACCTGGAGCAGCCGGACGACGAACGCCAGCATGACGAGCGTCAGGCAGAGGCTGATCAGGCGCAGCCGCGGGCGGGGGCTGCCCAGGCGGATGGACTGCGGGGAGCCGCCACGCGACGCCCTTCCCCGCGGGCGCCGCGACTGCGGGCGCGGGCGCCCCGCGCCGGGACGGGCGGCGGGCCGGGGCCGCCCGGATCCGCCTGCCGCTTTACGGGGGCGCGCAGGGCCGGGTACACGGCGGCGCGGCGGTTCCTTGGACGGCACTGCGTCACCTGCCGGGGCTCGTCGGGGGCGAAGTCGTGGGGGTCGTGGACGGCGCCGAGGTGGAAGCGGCACCGGAGGGCTCCGACGGTACGGACCCGGACGGCGGGGCGACGGCCGGCGGCGAGGCCGCGCTGCCGGACGGGCTCGCATCAGGCTTGGGGGCGGCCGCGGGGGACGGCTCCTCGGTGATGCGTTCCGAAACGCCGCGGATGGTGCCGTCCGGGTTCAGGAAAGCCGGGCTGCCCCCGGGCACCATTCCGAGTTCCCGGGCGCGCCGTTCCAGCGCGTCCGGCTCCGAGTAGCTGTCGACGTCGCGCTGCAGGGCCTGCTGCTCATCGGTGAGGTCGGTTGTCTCCCGCTTCAGCTTGCTCAGCCTGAACGATCCTTCGTTGAGCGCCGAGTTCAGCAGGAGCAGCGAGATCAGGCCACCGGCGAGGAGCAGCACGACCAGCAGGACGAAGGGGGTGCGGGCCGCCGTGCTCGGCCCCGACGGCATCAGCCGGGCGAGCCTCCCTGCCCGCCCCTTCATCTGCTCGGCCGCCTTGGTCACCGCAGTGCCCCCGCCTTCCCCGGTGCCGCACCGGGGCGGCGGAGCGCGCTCATCGCTCCTCCTCGCGGATCCGCTGGGCGCCGCGCAACCGGGCGGGGGCGGCCCGCCGGTTCTCGGCGACCTCCTCCTCGGTGGGCAGTTCCGCGCCGCGGGTCAGCAGCTTCAGCCGGGGCTGGTAGCGCTCGGGGACGACGGGCAGACCGGGCGGCGCCGTGTTGGCCGCGCCGGCCGCGAAGACCTGCTTGACCAGCCGGTCCTCCAGCGAGTGGTACGAGAGGACGGCGATGCGGCCGCCCACCGCGAGGCTCCGCACAGCAGCCGGAACGGCCCGCTCCAGGACGGTGAGCTCACCGTTGACCTCGATACGCAGCGCCTGGAAGGTGCGCTTGGCCGGATTGCCCCCGGTTCGCTTGGCGGCCTGGGGAAGGGAGTCGCGGATCAGCTCCACGAGGCGGGCGCTGTTGCTGAAGGGTTCCTTCTCGCGCTCGCGTACGACGGCGGAGACGATCCGCTTGGCCTGCTTCTCCTCTCCGTATGCGCGGAGAATCCGTACGAGCTCACCCGGCGCGTAGGTGTTGAGCACCTCGGCCGCGCCGATGCCGGTCGTCTGGTCCATGCGCATGTCGAGCGGGGCGTCCTGGGCGTACGCGAATCCGCGGTCGGCCTCGTCAAGTTGCATGGAGGAGACGCCGAGGTCGAACAGCACGCCCTGGACCTTGGGGACACCCAGCCGGTCGAGAACCTCGGGCAGCTCGTCGTAGACGGCGTGGACCAGGGTGGCCCGGTCGCCGTACGGGGCGAGGCGCTCGCCGGAGAGCCGCAGCGCCTCCTTGTCACGGTCCAGTGCGATCAGCCGGGCCGTCGGGAAGGTGGCGAGCAGTGCCTCGCTGTGCCCGCCGAGCCCGAGGGTGCAGTCCACAACCACAGGCGGCGGCCCTGTCACCTCCAGAGCCGGGGCCAACAGGTCCAGGCACCGCTGGAGCATCACCGGGACATGTCGGGTCTGGCTCAATGCGCCCTCTCAGGCTCAGTCCCGTGTGGCTGCACGTGCGGCCTGGTCCCCGCCCGCTCGGAAGGGGAGGTCCGCCGGCGCCGGGGAAGAGGCGTCGGCCGACCGGCGAGCGGGAGAGGGCCGGGCCGCATGTACGCCGCACATCACGGGGAATTCGAAACGTGCTGAAATATGCAGAATGTGCAGGCGTGTCGGTAACTTCGCGTCACTTTAGTCCACCCTGCCATTCGATCGATTCCCGATCAACGAACCGGACAGCGCGTCGCACCACCCTCTGCAGGCCCGGGTCTCACCCGTGCGGGTGCAGGACCGTGAGGCTTGTGGGTTACCTCACAACAAGCCACGTTGACGTTCTTTGTCCCCTTCCACAGCACGCCGACGGCGACTGCGAGAGCTAACGTCATAGCCATGTCGACTTCCGCGCAGTCTTCCGCCGAGCCCATCGCTTCCGCCGCAGGCGCGGCCCGTTCGGGCGGCACGGTCACCGACCGGCTGGTCGAAGCGAACGCCCGTTATGCAGACGCGTTCGGCGATCCCGGCATGGACGCACGCCCGGTGCTCCGCGTCGCCGTGGTCGCCTGCATGGACGCGCGTATCGACCTCCACGACGCACTCGGTCTGGAACTCGGCGACTGTCACACCATCCGCAATGCGGGCGGTGTGGTCACCGACGACGTCATCCGGTCGCTGACCATCAGCCAGCGGGCGCTCGGCACCCGCAGCGTCATACTCATCCACCACACGAACTGCGGCCTCGAATCGCTCACCGAGGACTTCCGGCAGGAACTGGAGCACGAGGTCGGACAGCGGCCGGTCTGGGCGGTGGAGTCCTTCAAGGACGCCGACCAGGACGTACGGCAGTCCATGCAGCGCGTACGCACCTCTCCGTTCCTCCCGCACACGGACGACATCCGGGGTTTCGTCTTCGACGTGACCACCGGTCTGCTCCGCGAGATTCTTCCCGCCTCCTGACCCTCCGGCCACGGCTCGCCCGTCGACATACGGGCCACACCTGACATATCGCACCCACTTATCCACAGGCGAGTGACACGAAGCGGTAACGGCAACAAGAATGCGGGTGTGACACCTCTCCGGGTCTTCCGGGAGGTGTCCGTATTTCGGGGCGGGCCGGGGCAGCTTTGCATGTCGGCCCGTGCACAAGGGGCCGAGGAGGGCCGGGTGACGACCTATGACGATCGAGCGAGCCTCACAGATCTGACCACCACAGCGGAGCAGGTGCGCAGGTCGGTGGAGGGTGTGATCGAGGGCAAGCCTGAGGTCGTACGGCTTTCGCTGACCGTATTGCTCGCGGAGGGACACCTCCTTATCGAAGATGTGCCCGGGGTCGGCAAGACGATGCTGGCCAAGGCGCTGGCGCGGTCCATCGACTGCTCGGTGCGGCGTATCCAGTTCACGCCCGACCTGCTGCCCTCGGACATCACCGGGGTGTCGATCTTCGATCAGCAGCGACGGGAGTTCGAGTTCAAGCCGGGCGCGATCTTCGCCCAGATCGTGATCGGCGACGAGATCAACCGCGCATCGCCCAAGACCCAGTCCGCGCTGCTGGAGTCGATGGAGGAACGCCAGGTCACGATCGACGGCCAGACCTACGAACTGCCCAACCCGTTCATGGTCGTGGCCACCCAGAACCCGGTGGAGATGGAAGGCACGTATCCGCTGCCCGAGGCGCAGCGCGACCGGTTCATGGCCCGGGTGTCGATCGGCTATCCCAGCCCGGAGGCCGAGCTCCAGATGCTGGACGTGCACGGCGGGGTCTCACCGCTGGACGACCTGCAGCCCGTGGCGCACGCCCACGACATCGTGAAGCTGATCGACGCGGTGCGCATGGTCCATGTGGCCGATTCCGTGCGCCGGTACGCGGTGGACCTCGTCGGGGCCACCCGTCAGCACCCGGATCTCAGACTCGGGGCCTCGCCCCGCGCGACCCTGCATCTCCTGCGTGCGGCAAAGGCATCGGCGGCCCTCAGCGGGCGCGAGTACGCCCTGCCCGACGACGTCCAGGCGCTCGCGGTGGCCGTGCTCGCGCACCGGCTGCTGCCCACGGCCCAGGCCCAGCTCAACCGCCGCACGGCGGAGCAGGTCGTGCTGGAGATCCTTCAGCGCATCCCCGTGCCGACGTCGGGTGCCGCCACGGCCGCCACGGCCGCCACTGCTGCCCCGGCGCAGCTGCAGCACCAGCCCGGCCGCCCGGTCTACGGCCAGCAGCCCGGCCTACGGCGGCTGTGATGGCGGCCGGGGTGCCCGGTCCCGTGGACGACGGCGACGACAAGGGCAGCCTGCGTGCCGCTCTGAGCGGCCTGACAACCCGGGGGCGGTCCTTTCTCGCCGCCGGTGTCGCCGCTGCGGTCTGCGCCTACGTGCTGGGCCAGGGCGACCTGCTGCGGGTCGGACTGCTGCTGGCGGTGCTGCCCCTGGTCTGCGTGACGGTGCTCCACCGCACCCACTACCGGGTCGCGGGCAGCCGGCGGCTGTCGCCGTCCCGGGTTCCCACAGGTTCGGAGGCCCGGGTCCACCTGCGGATGGACAACCTGTCCCGGCTGCCCACGGGCCTGCTGATGCTCCAGGACCGGGTGCCGTACGTGCTGGGCCCCCGGCCCCGCTTCGTACTCGACCGGGTGGAGGCGGGCGGCAAGCGCGAGGTCTCCTACCGGGTCCGGTCCGATCTGCGCGGCCGCTATCCGCTCGGTCCGCTGCAGCTGCGGCTCAGCGATCCGTTCGGGATGTGCGAGCTGACCCGCTCCTTCAGCGCGTACGACACCCTCGTCGTCATACCGCGCACAGAGACCCTTCCGACGCTGAAGCTGGCGGGCGAGGCTTCCGGATACGGCGACGGCCGGCAGCGTTCACTGGCACTGGCCGGCGAGGACGACATCATTCCCCGCGGTTACCGGCACGGGGACGACATGCGGCGGGTGCACTGGCGCTCCACCGCGCGCTACGGCGAGCTGATGGTGCGTCGCGAGGAGCAGCCGCAGCGGGCCAGGTGCACGGTCCTGCTGGACACCCGGCGGATCGCGTACCGGGGGGCCGGGCCGGACTCCGCCTTCGAGTGGGCGGTGTCCGCAGCGGCCTCCGTACTGGTGCACATGCTGGAGCGCGGCTTCGCCGTACGTCTGCTGACGGACAACGGCAGCGCCGTGCCGGGTGAGGGTTCCGACGGATTCGCCGGGTCGACCCCGGGCTCCGCGGACTCGGCGGGTCTGATGATGGACACCCTCGCAGTCGTCGACCACTCCGACGGGGGCGGTCTGTCCCGTGCCTACGCCGTGCTGCGCGGGGGCAACGAGGGCCTTCTGCTGGGGTTCTTCGGCGATCTGGACGAGGAGCAGGCGGCGGTGGCGGCCCGGATGCGGCAGCGAAGCGGCGCCGCAGTCGCGTTCGTGCTGGACAGTTCCGACTGGATGCGCGGCGGGGACAGGGACGATGTGTCTCCCGCGCCGGCCGAGGGCCGGCTGCGGCTGCTGCGCGAGGCGGGCTGGACAGCGGTGGCGGTGCCACCCGGGGTGGAGTTCGCCCGGCTGTGGCAGCAGGCCGGCAGCCCACAGTCAGCAGCGGCCGGCGGGACGACGGGGTTCTCTGGGGGATGGTCATGAGCGGTCGGGCTCGGCTGGCGCTGTGCGCCTTTGTGGCGACGCTGATGGCGGCCGGGTCTCTGATCCCGCTGGTCGAATCGGCGAAGTGGCTCTTCCAGGCCGCTTTCCTGCTGGGGATCCAGAGCGGTGTGGGTGCGCTCGCCCGCCGGGTGCCCCTCGCACGGGTTCTGACGATCTCCGCGCAGGTGCTGGTCACGCTGCTGCTGCTGACGATGGCGTTCGCCGGGGAACAGGCGCTGTTCGGCGTGCTGCCCGGGCCCGAGGCCGTGCAGCGGCTGGCGGATCTGCTGACGACGGGCGCCGACGACGTCGGCAGGTACGCCATCCCCGCGCCGGCGACGGACGGTATCCGGCTGATGCTGATCGGCGGGGTGCTGCTGATCGGGCTCGCCGTGGATGCACTCGCGGTGACCTTCCGTACCGCGGCGCCGGCCGGGCTGCCCCTGCTGGCGCTCTACTCGGTCGCTGCGGGGCTCGGCGACGGAGGAGCGGGCTGGCTCTGGTTCCTGCTCGCCGCGTGCGGGTACCTGCTCCTTCTGCTGGCCGAGGGCCGTGACCGGCTGTCCCAGTGGGGGCGGGTCTTCGGCGGCATGTCGCCCTCGTCGGGCGGTCCGGCGGCCGGGCTGGAAGGGTCGTCGGGCCCTCCGGCACCGGTCCGCACCGGGCGTCGCATCGGTGCGGTCGCGCTGGGCATCGCCCTGGTGGTCCCTGCGGCGCTGCCCGCTCTGGACGGCGGGCTGCTGGACGGCAGCGGCGGCGGCACGGGCAAGGGCAGCGGCGGGGGCACGATCTCCGCGGTCAACCCGCTGGTCTCGCTGCAGAACAATCTGAACCAGCCGGAGAACCGGGAGGTGATGTCGTACCGCACCAACTCGGCGAACCCCGAGGACTTCTATCTGCGCATCCAGGCCCTGGACCAGTTCAACGGGAGTGAGTGGCGGCCTTCGACCCGCCGCCTGAAGGACGTGCCGGACCGGCTGCCGCAGCCGGCCGGGCTGGGCTCCGACGTCACGGTCACGGAGATCCGGACGAACATCTCCGCTTCGCGCTCGTACCAGCAGACGTACCTGCCGCTCCCCTATCCGGCGAGCGAGGTGGACATCGGCGGTCGCTGGCGATACGAACCGGAGGGACGCACCCTCGTCGGGGACGACGGCCAGACGACACGTGGCGCCCGGTACGAGGTCAGCAGTCTGGTCGTGGAGCCGACGGCCGAACAGCTCGCCGGGGCACTGGCTCCGCGTTCGGAGCTGGCGCGCGAGTACACCCGGGTTCCCGGCTCGCTGCCCGAGGTGGTCCTGAAGACCGCCGAACGGGTGACGAAGGGGGCGGCCAACGACTACGAGCGGGCCGTCAAACTGCAGGACTGGTTCACCTCGGGAGGCGGCTTCCGTTACGACACGACGGTGACGTCGGGGACCGGAACGGCGGCGATCGAGCGGTTCCTCAAGCACAAGGAAGGCTTCTGCGTCCACTTCTCGTTCACGATGGCCGCGATGGCCAGGACGCTGGGCATTCCGGCCCGGGTCGCGGTGGGCTTCACACCCGGCACGGTCCAGGCGGACGGTTCCGTATCGGTCGGGCTGCGCGATGCGCACGCCTGGCCCGAGCTGTACTTCGAGGGCGTGGGCTGGACCCGCTTCGAGCCGACCCCGTCCCGGGGCACCACCCCCTCGTACACCCGGCAGGACGAATCCCCGGATGACACGGACGATCCGGCGCAGCCGTCGGCAGGAGCCTCTGCCGCACCCACGGCCGTCCCGTCCGCCTCGGAGTCGTGCCCGGCGCAGATGCGCCGCCAGGGCGAGTGCGGTGTGTCGGCAGCTTCCGGCGCGGTGGACTCCGCAGACCCGGGGGCGCCGACGGGAACCATCGTGCTGGTGGTGCTCGGCGCCCTCCTGGTGCTCGTGACCCCGTTCCTGCCGATGTTCTGGCGTCTTCGTGCCCGTGCACGGAGGCTGGGTTCCTCCGGGGGCCGTACGCCTGCGGATGCCACAGCCGGAGTCATGGCCGCGTGGCGGGAGCTCACCGACACGGCCTGGGACCACGGTGTCGAACCCGACGAGTCGCAGACCCCTCGCAAGGCGGCGGCGCGCGTCGTGCGGCTGGGGAAGCTCGACGGCACGGCGGCGGCCGCGGCCCACCGGGTGGCGGGTGCGGTGGAGCAGGTGTTGTACGCACCCGTGCCCCTGGCAGCCGCCGGTTCGGCCGAGGATGTCCTGGTCGTACGGGCAGGGCTGCGTGCCTCGGCCGGGCGCCTGGGCCGGCTGCGCGCGACGGTCGCACCCCGTTCGGCTGTTCGGGTGATCTGGGCGGTCTCGGAACGCCTCGCGGCCTTCCGCGGTCGGTGGGCGAACCGTCCGCGCCGTGAGGGCTGGGCCGCCCGCCTGCGCCGCCCCTCACCCATGAGTCCTGCAGCAAGTTTCGGTGTTCACGGTCCGGATCAGGGGCCGGGCGGGCCGACGCCTATCGGACCGAGGTGTTCACTGGCCCTGTTCGTCGCGGCGGCGCTGCCACCGTTGCTCGATCCGGTTCATCATCGACCGGCGCTGCCTGGGATGTCGGCGTTCGCCTCCGCCCCCGCTCTCGCTCCCCGCCTGCGGCTGCTCGCCGGGCTTGGGCGCTTTGCGCCACCCGGTGACAACCAGCACGGCGCAGCCCAGCATGACGAGGAATCCCACCACGCTGATCCAGGTCTGCTTAAAGACCATTCCGGCCATGAGGAGCGCGATACCCACCAGAAAACCGACCACCGCCTGGTAGACCCGTCGCCGGGTGTACCTGCGCAGCCCGCTTCCCTCAAGCGCTGTCGCGAACTTGGGATCTTCGGCGTACAGCGCTCGCTCCATCTGCTCGAGCATTCGCTGCTCGTGCTCCGAGAGCGGCACGGAGTCCTCCTCGTCGTCGGCCGCGGGGGGCGACCGGTATGCGGCCCTTCCAGAATAGGCAGGGATTCGCCCCCGTGAAACCCGCCCTCTAGCCTTAGCCAGTCCGGACCGCCATGTCGGTCCGGCTGCTGAGGCGTAGATTCCCCGACGGCCGATCCGTCATGCCGGATGGTGTCACCCGATCATACGGGGCCCGCGCCCCGATCGGGTGTTCTGGGCAGTACTCCGTCTGCAGCTGCGTTGCTGATCAGCCGTGTTCCGGTCGCTCCACGGACACGTATCGGCTGTGTCCTGTCATGACTCAGACGCGCTTCTCGCCCAGAACGTGCAGCTGGGTCGCCACCGAATGGAAGGCGGGCAGTTCCGCGACGGCGGCCTCCAGCCTCAGGAGCGCTTCCATCGCGCCGGACTCGGTATCCACGAGAGCGCCCGGCACGAGATCGGCGAAGACCCGCACACCGTGGACCGCGCCGACCTCGACGCCTGCGGCCACGACCAGCTCGACGAGCTGGTCGGCGGTGAACCTGCGGGGCACGGGGTCGCCCTCCCCCCAGCGTCCCGCCGGGTCCGTCAGCGCCTGCCTGGCCTCGGTGAAGTGGCCGGCGAGGGCGCGGGCCAGAACGGCGCCGCCGAGCCCGGCGCCCAGCAGGCTGAGCGCCCCGGACGGACGGAGCGCGTCGACCGCGTTCCGTACGCCTTCGGCGGGGTCGTCCACGTACTCCAGGACGCCATGGCACAGGACCGCGTCGTAGCCGGCGCGCTCCACCACGTCGAACAGGCCGAGGATGTCGCCCTGGACCCCTCGGACCCGGTCGGCCACCCCGGCCTCGGCCGCGCGGCGCTCCAGCGCGAACAGCGCGTTGGGGCTGGGGTCGACGACGGTGACCCGGTGACCGAGACGGGCGACGGGCACCGCGAAGTTGCCGGTGCCGCCGCCTGTGTCCAGCACGTCCAGGGCGTCCCTGCCGGTCACCTTGACGCGACGCTCGAGAGCGTCCTTCAGGACGTCCCAGACCACGGCGGTACGGAGGGAGGCACGGGGGCGCAGCTGGTCCGACACGGCAGATGACTCCTCGGCAGGGTGCCGCCACGGACGGCGGAGCGTGAACGGTGCAGGTGGTACGGGTGCTCTCCACCCTATTGCCTCGCACCGCCGTCCCGGTCACCCCGCGTCATTGCCTCGCACCGCCGTCCCGGTCACCCCGCGTCGGACCACCTCTCGGCCTGCTACCGGGGCCGGTCCTTCCGTGGCTGCGGAAGGACCGGCTGGAGCACCAGGAGCCGCTCGACCAGGCGCAGGAACATGCCGGCGTCCCTCAGCAGATCGTCGGCGTCACGGCTGGTGGCCGCGCCCGGTATACCGGCCTCCGCGCGGGCCCTGCGCCGGGCCCCGGAAGCGAACAGGGCGCTCCATTCGGTGAGTTCCGGGGCGATTTCCGGAAGGACTTCCCAGGCGCTGCGGATCCTCTCCCGGCGGCGCCTGCTGGTTTCGGGACGGCCACGGGCGGCGAGCACGGCGGCTGCGGTGCGCAGCGCGGCAAGGTGAGCGGTGGCATACCGCTCGTTCGGCACGTCGAGAACGGCGGCCTCGTCCAGGCCGGAACGGGCCTGGGCGAGCAGATCGAGAGCGGCGGGCGGCGCAGTGGTGCGACGCATAACGGGGTGGACGTCGGTTGCCGGACCGGTCAGTGAGGGGGCAGGGCTGCCTGCGCGGCGCCGTGGAGCGGCGGCTGCGGACGAGCTGGCCATGACGAACCTCCTGTCGTCGTGTGACGGCTTCGTGGCCGTATGTGTCCATCGTGGAGGCCACCACTGACAATTCCTTCCGAACTGCCGCTGACCTGGCACTTTGCTTCGAGTGCAAGTTCGGGCTAGGTTTTTTGCACTGACCGGTCAGTGCAAAAGACGGGGGTGAGGCTGTGGACGGCCCGAACGGGGCGGAAGTGAGCGCCGAGGACTTCGGACTGAAAGGGCCGCGCGGCTGGGCTTTCCGGGGCGTGGACTTCACCGCGGATCCCGGAACGCTCGTCGCGATCGAGGGTCCGTCCGGCTCGGGTCGCACCTGCCTGCTGCTCGCGCTCACCGGCCGGATGCGCTCCACGCAGGGGCACGCGGAGGTCGGCGGACTCCGCCTGCCGGGTCGGCTCGGAGCCGTTCGCAGGATCAGCGCGCTGGGCCCGGTGTCCGGGGTCAGTGAACTCGACCACGCCCTCACCGTCGCCGAGCATCTGCGTGAACGGGCCCTGCTGCAGCGCCGCTTCGACAGCTCGTTCCGCGCCCTGCTGCAGCCCCGCGCCCGGCGGGCCGCGACGGCCCGGGCCACCGTCGATGCCGCGCTGGATGCCGTCGGCCTGGACCCCTCGGTCCTGCCCAAGGCCGAACGTACCGCCGTACGGGACCTGGAGCGCCTCGAGGCGCTGCGGCTGTCCCTCGCCCTCGCACTGATGGCCCGGCCCCGGCTCCTCGCGGTGGACGACACCGACCTCAAGCTCTCCGACGCGGACCGGGCCGAGGCCTGGGAGCTGCTGCGCACCCTCGCGGGCGGCGGGACGACGGTGCTCGCCGTGTGCAGCGAGGCACCCGAGGGCGCGTTCACCGTACGCACGGGAACACCCGCCACAAGCGTGCCGCGGCCCGGGGCGGCCGACGCCTCCACGACAGAGGACGACACCACGACCGGAGAGGGGACGGCCGATGCGATCGCCGAAACTGGCCGCGCTTGAGCTGAAGCGATTCGGCAGGGGCCGGATGCCACGGGCCGCCCTGGTGGCGCTTCTGCTGCTTCCCCTGCTGTACGGCGCCCTGTATCTGTGGTCCTTCTGGGATCCGTACGGGCGGCTCGACAAGATCCCCGTCGCACTCGTCAACAACGACAAGGGTGCGAGCGCCGAGGGCAGGCGCGTCGTGGCCGGTGACGAGATCGCCGGCAGGCTGCTCGACTCCAAGGTCTTCGACTGGCACGAGGTCGACCCGGCCGAGGCCCGCAGGGGCGTCGAGGACGGAACGTACTACCTCTCGCTGACCATGCCGTCCGACTTCAGCGAGCGGATCGCCTCCAGTTCCGGTGACTCCCCCGAGGCCGGCGCCCTGCAGGTCCGTACGAACGATGCCAACAACTACATCGTCGGGCAGATCTCCCGGACCGTGTTCGCCGAGGTCCGCAGCGCCGCATCGACGAAGGCCTCGCGCGGTTTCCTCGACCGGATCTTCATCAACTTCTCCGGTCTCCATGACGCGACGGCGAAGGCGGCCAAGGGCGCCGACGACCTCAAGGGCGGCATCACCAAGGCGAAGAAGGGCTCGAAGGACCTCGCGGACGGGCTCAAGGACGCCAAGGCGGGCAGTGGCACGCTGTCCGGCGGAATCGTCAAGCTCGACAAGGGCGCCGGCGACCTGGAGACCGGATCCCGGCAGGTCGCCGCCGGGACCCAGCTCCTCGCCGACAAGGTCAACAAGGTCGCTGCCGATGTCCGTCCGTTCCTGAAGGACAACGGCAGGACGATCGGGGACACGGCCCGGCTGGTCGCCGACTCCTCCAGGACCGTGCGGGACAACCTCGACCTGCTGGTCGAGGCCGCGCCCGCGGCGTCGGCCGCCGCCCACGCGGCCTCCGACGACCTGTCCGAGGTCTATCGCATCCGCTGCACGGAGCAGCCGCTGCCCGACCCCGGAGTCTGCCCGCAGCTGAAGCGCGCCAAGACCGCGGCGGCCGATGTCGCGGAGGTCTCCGACGACCTGAACACTCTGGTCACCAACCAGAACGGGGACCTGAAGAAGCTGCGCGCCCAGCTGACCACCCTGCAGAAGCAGGCCGACGCCCTCGCCAAGCGCTCGCCGAACCTGGACACGGACCTGGAGTCCGCCGTCACGAAGATCAACTCGCTCAACACCGGTGCCCACAAGGTCGCCAAGGGCGCCGACGCACTCCACACCGGACTGGGCACCGCGAAGACCGGGTCCGCGAAGCTGGACACCGGACTCGGAAAGCTCAAGAAGGGGGCCAAGAACCTGGACAGCGGGCTGTTCCGGCTCGGTGACGGGTCCGCGACCCTGGCCCAGGGGCTGAACGACGGTGTCGGCAGGATCCCCGACTACGACAAGAAGGACCGCGACGCCCGTACCGGTGTCATGGCCGACCCCGTACAGCTGGCCTCCTCGTCGCTGCACGCAGCTCCCAATTACGGCACCGGCTTCGCCCCGTACTTCATCCCGCTCTCCCTCTGGGTGGGCGCGATGGTGGCGTACATGCTGATCCAGCCGCTCAACCGGCGTGCGCTCGCCGCCGGGGCCCCGGCCTGGCGCATCGCCTTCGCCGGCTGGCTGCCGGTCGCCGCGATCGGCCTGCTCCAGGTCGTCGCCCTGATGTCCGTGCTGCACTGGCGGCTCGGCCTCCAGATGGAGCACGCCGCCGGGACGATCGGCTTCCTGGCTCTGGTCACCTGCTGCTTCGCCGCGATCGTCCAGTGGCTGAACGCCCGCTTCGGCGCGGCGGGACGGATCCTCGTGCTGGCGGTGCTGATGCTCCAGCTGACCTCGGCCGGGGGCACGTACCCCGTCCAGACCAGCCCGGCCTTCTTCGGCGCGGTCCACCCCTATCTGCCGATGACGTACGTCGTGGAGGGGCTGCGCAGGCTGATCACGGGCGGCGGTCTCGGCCCGGTCTGGCAGGCGTGTGCCGTGCTGCTGGCCTTCACCGCGGGCGCACTGGCGCTGACCGCCCTCTCGGCCCACCGCAAGCAGGTGTGGACCCTGGACCGGCTGCATCCGGAGCTCAGTCTGTGAGTGCGCCGGGACCTGTGAGAATCGACCGTATGGACAGCAGTAGCACCACACGCCGCCAGGCCACGCGGCAGAAGCTCTACGAGGCGGCTGTGACCCTCATCGCGGAGAAGGGCTTCTCGGCGACGACGGTGGACGAGATCGCCGAGCGTGCCGGGGTGGCCAAGGGCACGGTCTACTACAACTTCAAGAGCAAGACCGAGCTCTTCGAGGAGCTGCTGCGGCACGGGGTCGGACTGCTCACGCAGTCCCTCCGCTCCGCCGCGGAGGAGACCGACGAGCGCAGCGGCACCCGGGTGGAGGCGCTGGACGCGATGATCAGGGCCGGTCTGGTCTTCATCGACCGCTACCCGGCCTTCACCCAGCTGTACGTCGCTGAGCTCTGGCGCACCAACCGCGCGTGGCAGTCGACCCTCCTGGTGCTGCGCCAGGAGGCCGTGGCGGTGGTCGAGGAGGTGCTTCGGGAGGGCGTCGCCAACGGTGAGCTCAGCGAGGAGATCGACATCCAGCTGACGGCCGCCGCGCTCGTGGGGATGGTCCTGGTGGCGGCCCTCGACTGGCAGGCGTTCCAGCCGGAGCGGTCGATCGACGATGTGCACTCCGCCCTGTCCCTGCTGCTGCACGGCCGGGTCAGCGGGCGCTGAGGAGCACGCGGGAACAGTCCGGCACACACGAAGACGCCGGTCCGGTGGAATTCGATCCCCCTCGAATTCCACCGGACCGGCGTCTTCGGTGATTCCGCGGTGCCCTCCCCCGTGACCCCGATCCCCCGTGGTCCCCGGGCTCCGCGTCGTGCACCCCCGTTGCGTCCGGGGTGCCGCGCCGTTCCGCCGCCCCGTGTCGGCGGTCCTGGCGCTGCGCCCCTTCCGTGGACTCCACTCTGCCGTCCGTGCAGGTGAGGGCCCATCCGCGTCCCTACTCATCTCCCCCACTAGGTACGGATACTCAGAGCTGTGTGCGGGGGCCCACCCGGGGCGGACGGCGACTGGTTACGATCGCGTCCGTGTCGGTACTCCCCCTGGTGTTCACGAGCGGCTGGGCGAGCGGGATCAACGCCTATGCGGTGGTCCTGCTGTTCGGCATCTTCGGCGCGACCGGCCTCACCGACGAGGTGCCCGAGTCGCTGCAGCGCACCGATGTGCTCGTGGCGGCCGGAGTGCTCTTCCTGTGCGAGGCGGTGGCCGACAAGATCCCCTATGTGGACTCGGCCTGGGACGCGGTGCACACCGTGGTACGTCCGGTCGCCGGGGCAGTCGTAGCGGCGCTGCTGGCGGGCGAGAGCGGATCACTGCCGGAGCTCGCGGCCGCGGCGGTCGGCGGTTCCACCGCGCTGATGAGCCATCTGGTGAAGGCGGGCACCAGGATGGCGGTCAACACCTCGCCCGAGCCGTTCAGCAACGTCGCGGTCAGCGTCGCGGAGGATCTCGGCGTCGCCGGGATCATCACGTTCGCCGTCTTCAACCCCGTGGCGGCTGCCGTCATCGCCGCGACGCTGCTGGTGCTCGGCCTGGTGATACTGGTCTTCCTCGCCTCGCGCATCCGCCGCTTCCTGCGTCGCAGAGCACAGCGTCACGAAGAGAAACGCATGGCCGGAGCGGGCAGGTAGTGGCCTCACGAGTGAGCTGTCGGTGCCACCCCTTAGGGTCACTGACATGGCACGAATTGCGGTGATCGGCGCCGGGACGGGCGCGATGGCGGCGGCCGCCCGGCTGGCCGTGGCAGGCCACCGGGTGACGGTGTACGAGCGGTCGCGGACCTATGGCGGCTCGGTCGGCCGGTATGCCCACGAGGGGTTCGTCTTCGACACCGGGCCCTCGCTGCTGCACCTGCCCGCGGTCTATCGCGACCTGTTCGTGAAGACCGGCAAGGAACCCCTGGAGCAGCGTGTGACGCTCACCCAGGTCGACCCTGCGAGCCGCCACCATTTCGCGGACGGCACCGCGGTCTCCTTGCCGAACGCCTCACGGGCCGGGACGGTCGGCGCACTGGACGGGGCGCTCGGCAAGGGCGCAGGAGCCCGCTGGGGGGAGTTCCTCGACCGGGCCGGGACCGCGTGGGACCGGTCGCGCAGGCCGCTTCTGGAGGAACCCCTGCGCGAGGACCGGCAGGTGCTGGGCCGCGATCCCTACCCCGCCCTCCGCAGGCGCAGGCTCCTGACCGTCCGGGAGGCGGGCACGCTCGCCGAGGTCGGTGCATGGGAGCTGGCGGACCCCCGGTTGGCTGCCCTGCTCGACGGGTACGCCCTGTCGTACGGCCTGGACCCCCGCCGCGCGCCGGCAGCCGCCGCCCTGCTGCCCTACATGGAGGAGACCTTCGGCAGTTGGTACGTCGCCGGGGGGATGCGGGCGCTCGCCGAGGCGGTGTACGAGCGGTGCCTGGCCCGCCGTGTGACGTTCGTCTTCGGTGCCGAGGTGGTCCGGGTGGCCGAGAAGGACGGCCGGGCCGCAGGTGTCGAGCTGGCGGACGGCGAGAGCGCCGGGGCCGATCATGTGGTCCTGGGCGCGCAGCCGTCGCCCGGGCTGTTGCCCGGTCAGGCGCGGTGGTCCGGCGGGCAGGACGCGGAAGCCGGGCAGGGTCCGGTGCCGGGCCGCTTCCTGGTGCTGCTGTCGCTGCGCGGCGCCCGGGAGGCCGGTGCGGTGCACCGGAGCGTGGTGCATGGCGAGGACGGGGCCGCTGAGCAGGACGCGGTGTTCGGCGGCCGGACGGCGGAGCGGCCCACCGTGACAGTGCTGCGTCCCGACGACCCCGCCACCCGCCCCGACGAGGCACACGAGGCAGTGACCCTGATGGCGACGGTGGCCCCGCACGGTCCGGTCGACTGGACGGACGCGGCGCTGCGCGAGCGGTACGCCGACGTGCTGATCGACCGCGCCTGCAAGGCCGTTCCCGGCCTGCGTGAGCGCATACTCCACGCCGAGGTGCGCACCCCCGCCGAGACTGCGGCCGACACCGGCGCCGAGGGCGGTTCGGTGCCCGCGCCCGCCCTGGCGGGCGCGCGGGGCGCGTATCTGCACTCCGGGAACCGCACCGGGCTGCCCGGCCTGTATCTGGCGGGCGGCTGGTCGCATCCCGGCGGCGGACTGGCGCATGCCGGGATGTCGGGTGCCCTGGTCGCGGGGCTCGTGGTGGAGGGTGACGGCTTCCGCGGCTCACAGTGAGCCGGGAAGCGCTCGTCGTCTCTCGCGCCGGTGGTCAGTAGCGGTACTGCTCGTTCTGGCCGGTGTCGTACCCGTTGCCGTACGGGGCGGGCTGCGGGGGCTGTTCGGGCGGCAGCGGGGGGTACTGATCGCCCTCGCGCTGCTGCGGGACCCAGACGCCTCCCGGCGGCGTCTCGGGGGCGTACTGCTCGGCATAGGGGGCGGTGTACTGCTGCTGGCCCCCGTAGCTGTCGTAGCCGTTGCCGTAGTTGTCGTACGAGGGGTACTGCCCGGACCCCGCTGCCGTCCCTGTCCCGATGTACGGGTCGGAGTACGGGGCGTAGTCCGGCGTCGGCGTGCCGTAGTCGTACTGGCCGGCGTAGTTGTCCTGCCCCTGGTAGGTCTCCTGGCCCGGGTAGGTGTTCTGGCCCTGGTAGGCGCCCTGGCCGCTGTAGGTGCCCTGACCGCTGTACGTGTCCTGGGCCGGCTGGGCGTAGTCGGTGTACGGGTCGTAGGCGCCGTACTGCTGCTGTCCGCCCTGCTGCTCCTGGCTGCCCCCACCGCTGCCCGCGTAGGCGGTGTCGGTGTATATGCCGTACTGCCCGGTGTCGTCCGGCAGCGGCTGCGGTTCGTAGACCGCGGATGCCTCGGTCTCGGCCGCGGGATCCGGGCCGGGCTCCTGGTACTCCAGGCCGGAGACCTCGAGCGTGGGTTGTTTCCGGCCGGGGCCGTCACCGGCCGCACGACGACGGCGGCTCTCGCCGGGACTGCCGCCTATGGCCCAGCCCGTCGAGAAGCCCCGCCGGAAGGAGAGGGTCACATACGTCTGACCCGTCGCGAAGGCGATCGCGCCGACGGCGATCACCAGCACGGAAGGAATCAGTACACCGAGGACCACACCGAGGAAGCCGGCGAAGGCGAGCAATCGCCAGCGCAGCCGCGCCTTGTACTGGAGCAGCACCTCGCCCAGCAGCCACAGCGCCACGACGCCGAATGCGATGTAGAGGACCGTCCAGCCCACGCCCGCCCCCTCCTACGGCCACCGCCCCGGTTGGTGGCGGGTACGGCCGGTCACGACTGCTTGTGCAGTCCGAGATTCTCGTAGATCTCGAGTGTTGCCGTCGAGTTGTTGAGCGTAATGAAGTGCAGCCCCGGGACACCCTCGGAGAGCAGCTTCGCGCAGAACTCCGTGGCGAACTCGATGCCAATGGAGCGTACAGCGGCGGGATCGTCCTTCGCGGCGAGGATGCGCTCTTTCAGCGAGGACGGCAGAGAAGCGTTGCTGAGCTGGGCGAATCTCTCCAGCTGTCGGACGCTGGTGAGCGGCATCACCTCGGGGATGACCGGGGTGTCGCAACCGGCAGCGACCACGCGGTCACGCATCTGCAGATAGCTCTCGGGCTGAAAGAACATCTGGGTGATCGCATAGTCGGCACCCGCGCGGCACTTGTCCACGAAATGTTCGATGTCGGAGTCCCAGTCGGCCGACCGCGGGTGCATTTCGGGAAAGGCCGCGACGCCGACGCAGAAATCGCCGGATTCCTTGATGAGCCGGACGAGATCTGCCGCGTACCGCACGCCCTGCGGGTGCTTGACCCACTCGGCCATCGGGTCACCCGGCGGATCTCCGCGCACCGCGAGAATGTTCCGGATACCGGCGTCGGCGTACTGCCCGACCATGTTGCGCAGCTGGGCGACGGAGTGGTCGACGGCGGTGAGATGCGCGACGGGGGTGAGCGTGGAGTCGGCGGCGATCTGCTGGGTCGCCCGCACCGTCCCCGCACGGGTGGAACCGCCGGCTCCGTACGTCACGGAGACGAAGCTCGGGCCCACCGCCTCGACCCGTCGCAGGGCGTTCCAGAGGTTCCGTTCGCCCTTTTCGGTCTTGGGCGCCCAGAACTCGAACGAGTACGACGTTTTGCCGGTCGCGAGCAGCTCACGCACGGTGCGAGCGTGATCTGTCCTGGTGGAAGGTGTGCCAAGAGCCATACTGGGAGGTTAACCAGGGCTCGGCGGTACCCCAACCAGAGCGGTGCTTTTCGTCCGGAATAATGGGATTGCCGTCCACCCCTCGGACAGCCCCGGAACAGCCGCCTCCCGCGGAGCGCGATGTCCGCCCCGCTCAGGCCACGCGCGCCCTGATGCGCCCGGCGAGTGCCGCCGTCGCCGCAGCGGGGTCCGCCGCCTCGGTGATCGCCCGCACGACAACGACCCGCCGTGCGCCCGCGTCCAGCACCTCGTCCAGGTTGCCCGCGTCGATTCCGCCGATGGCGAACCAGGGGCGTGGCTGGTCGAGTGAGGCGGCGTAGCGGACGAGGCCCAGACCCGGGGCGTACCGGCCGGGCTTCGTCGGGGTGGGCCAGCAGGGGCCCGTACAGAAGTAGTCCACGCCCGCCTCGGCGACGGCCGCGTCGACCTCGGACTCGGCGTGGGTGGAGCGGCCGATCACCACCTCGTCGCCGATGACGGCGCGGGCGGCAGGCACCGGCAGATCGCCCTGCCCGAGGTGCAGCACGTCGGAGCCGATGGCGTGGGCGACATCGGCCCGGTCGTTCACCGCGAGGAGCTTGCCGTGACGCTTGCAGGCGTCCGCGAACACGGCCAGGTGTTCGAGCTCCTCGGCGGCTTCCATGCCCTTGTCGCGCAGCTGAACGATGTCCACGCCGGCGGTGAGCACGGCATCGAGGAACGCGGGAAGGTCGCCCTGCCGTTTGCGGGCGTCCGTGCAGAGATAGAGCCGGGCGTCCGACAGCAGCGAGCGAGGCATGGACATGGTGGATTTCCCCCGTCGACAGGTCGCCGACCCCATAGGTCGTCGACCCGGTAGGTCGTCAGGCCGGCCGGTCGTCAAACCGGTGCCCCGGCTCTTCACCGGTCCGGCAGGTACCGGTCCGGCAGGTGTCGGTCACGGCAGGGTGCGGGCCGTGAGTCACGGCCCGCACCCCACACACGGTCGCCCGGTCAGACGGCGAGCGCCTGGGCCCGGCGCTTCACCTCCGTGCCGCGATTCTCGCTCAGTGCCTGCGCGGGCGTGCCGGGCAGGCTCGGGTCGGGGGTGAAGAGCCAGTCCAGCATCTCTTCGTCGCTGTAGCCGTCGTCCCTCAGGAGCGTCAGGGTCCCTGCGAGACCCTTGACCACCTTGTCGCCGTCGATAAAGGCGGCAGGCACCTGGAGCGTCCGCCTCTCACCACGTCGTACGGCGATGAGCTGGCCCTCCTTGACCAGCTGCCGTACACGCGTCACCTCGACATCGAGCATTTCCGCGATGTCGGGAAGGTGGAGCCAGGCAGGGACGAGAACATCGATCTTTGCGTCAATCTCGGTCACAGGGACAAGCCTGCCATCCCGGACCGACAGTCGGTAGCCGGGCCGCCCGTAAGGGGCACCCGGGTCCTACAGAGCTGCCGCTTTCAGCGGTACGGAAGGGTCCGCGGCCCGCACCGGATCGAGGCGCGCCCCGGCCTCGACGAGTTTGCGCGCCTGGGCGAGGTCACGCGGCCGGCCGACGGCCAGCACCGCCACCAGGACGCCCTCGCGCAGCCAGCAGACCGTCCATGCCGGGTCCGCCGGGTCGCCCCGCCACAGCATGGTGTCGGCACCGGCGTGGTGGCCGGCGTACTGCACGAAACGGCCGAACTGCTCGGACCAGAAGTAGGGCACCGGGTCGTACGTCCGGTACCGGCCGTCCGCGATGGCGGCGGCGACCGTCCGGGGCCCCTGGAGGGCGTTGTCCCAGTGGTGGACGAGCAGACGCTCGCCGTAGCGGGCGGAGGGGAAGGAGGCGCAGTCACCCACCGCGTGGACGTCGGGCAGGGAGGTACGCAGCGAGCCGTCGGCAGTGACCGAGCCGTCCGGGCCCAGTGCGATGCCGGAGCCGGCCAGCCAGCCGGTGGCGGGCCGGGCGCCGATGCCCACGATCACCGCTCCGGCGGGGATCACCCGGCCGTCCGTCAGGTGGACGGCGCCGGGGTCGACCCGCGCCACCCGTGCACCGGTGAGGAGTTCGGCTCCGCTCTCGGCGTACCAGCGGGCCATAGGAGCTGCGACCTCGGCGGGCAGGGTGCCCGCGAGGGGGCGTTCCGCGGCTTCGACGACGGTGACCGCGCAGCCCGCGGCGCGGGCGGCGGTGGTGAATTCGGCACCGATCCAGCCGGCCCCCACGACCACGACGTCGTGCTGCCGCTCCAGGACGGGCCGCAGCCGTGCGGCATCGTCGACGGTGCGCAGCAGGTGGACGCCGGGAACACCCTCCGCGCCGGGCAGGACGACGGGCTCGGCCCCGGTGGCGAGGACCAGCACGTCGTACGGGACGGGGCCCTGAGGAGTGTCCAGTTCGTGGGCGGCGGCGCGCAGGCCGCTCACGTCGAGCCCCAGTCGCAGGGTGATGTCCAGCGCCTCGAAGTCGATGTCGAACGCCGAGTCCTCGGCCAGGCCGAGCAGGACCGCCTTCGACAGGGGCGGCCTGTCGTACGGCTGGTGCGGTTCCGCGCCGATCAGGGTGACCGGGCCGGCGAAGCCCTGTTCGCGCAGGGCCACAGCGGTCTGCACGCCGGCCATGCCCGCGCCGACGATCACGACCCGGCGTGGCCGCTGTCCTGCTTCCCGGTGTTCCGTCTGCTCACTCACCCGGCCACCCTAGCCACCTGACGTTCCGTCAGCCGACGAGCTCCTCCACCACACTCGTCCCGCTGCCCTCCTGGGACTCCCACTCCCACCGCTCGTCCAGCCGCACCCGGCCGTCGGGAAGATCCGTGACGGTCGAGACGCAGTGACCGCCGGAAGTCGTTCCGTCCTGCTTCAGCTGCACGTACCGGAAGTCCAGGGTGTCGCCCTGCCGGGTGCCGACGAGATGGCCGCGGACGACGTCACCGCCCGTGTACTCGGCCCAGATCCGGCCCTCCCGCTCCCGGTACGTGAAGCGGGTGCGGGTGCCCACCTGGCCGGGCGCCTGGTCGGCGACGGGCGAGAGGACGAGTCCGTCGAGTGAACGGGCCACGGCGGCTGCTCCCTTACTGGCTACGGGTGGCGGGGTTTAGGGTGGCCAACGTAAGGCACTCGCGGGAGCCCGGACGCACCGGGCTGAGAGGGAGGCTGACCGGCCTCCGACCGTACGAACCTGATCCGGGTCATGCCGGCGAAGGGAGGGGCTGGACGCCCATGCGCATCTCCGGAAACGGATCCGACGTCCTGGTTGTCGGGGGCGGCATCATCGGTCTGGTGACCGCCTGGCGGGCGGCCGGGCGCGGAATGTCCGTCGCGGTCGCCGATCCCGAACCGGGCGGCGGGGCCGCCCAGGTCGCGGCCGGCATGCTCGCCGCCGTCACCGAACTCCACTACGGCGAGCAGACGCTGCTCGCCCTCAATGTCGCCTCCGCCGCGCGCTATCCGGCGTTCGTGGCCGAGCTGGAAGAAGCGAGCGGGCAGGAGACCGGCTTCCGTGCCTGCGGCACGCTGGCCGTCGCGCTGGACTCCGACGACCGGGCCCATCTGCGGGAGCTGCACGCGTTGCAGCAGCGTTCGGGACTGGCCTCGGAGTGGCTGACCGGCCGCGAGTGCCGCCGGCTGGAGCCGATGCTCGCCCCCGGCGTGCGGGGCGGGCTGCGGGCCGACGGCGACCACCAGGTGGATCCCCGTCGGCTGGCCTCGGCGCTGGTCACCGCGTGCGAACGGGCCGGAGTGGTCTTCCACCGGGCCCGGGCCGAACGGCTCTCCGTGACGGGCGGCCGTGCGACCGGAGCGGTCCTCGCGGACGGTACGCAGCTGAGCGCCGACCAGGTCGTGCTGGCCGCCGGCAGCCTCAGCGGCAGGCTCGCCGGGCTCCCCGAGGAGATCGTGCCACCGGTCCGCCCGGTCAAGGGGCAGGTGCTGCGGCTGGCCGTGCCGCCCGCGTACGCCCCCTTCCTCAGCCGGACCGTACGGGCCGTGGTCCGCGGCAGCCACGTCTATCTCGTCCCGCGCGCCAACGGCGAGCTGGTCGTCGGCGCGACCAGCGAGGAGATGGGCTGGGACACCACGGTCACCGCGGGCGGGGTCTACGAACTGCTGCGCGACGCCCACGAGCTGGTGCCGGGCATCACCGAGCTGCCGCTGACCGAGACCCGCGCGGGCCTGCGCCCCGCCTCTCCGGACAACGCCCCGCTGCTGGGTCCGACGGCGCTGCCCGGCCTGCACCTCGCCACCGGCCACCACCGCAACGGGGTGCTGCTGACGCCCCTCACCGGTGACGTGATGGCCCACGTGCTGACCACCGGCGAACTGCCCGCCGAGGCCCGCCCCTTCGCACCGAGCCGGTTCGCGCCCTCCCGCCGGGGCCCCGCCTCCCGGAACCCTTCTCCCGGAGCCCTCTCCCCAGCACCTCAGGAGCAGCCCGCATGACAGAGCCCCTGCCCACCGGCGTTTCTGCGTCTGCCTCCGTGTCCGTATCCGTCAACGGGGAACTCCGCACCGTCCCGGCCGATACCGCGCTGAGCACGCTGGTCGCGACCCTGACCACGGCACACTCCGGTGTCGCCGCGGCGGTCAACGAGGCCGTCGTGCCGCGCAGCCAGTGGTCCGCCACCGCACTGGGCGACGGTGACCGCATCGAGGTCCTCACCGCGGTTCAGGGAGGCTGACCATGTCGGACGATCTCTTCACGCTCGGCTCCACCACCTTCACGTCCCGGCTGATCATGGGAACGGGCGGTGCGCCCAGTCTCGAGGTGCTGGAGCGCTCCCTGATCGCCTCGGGAACCGAGCTGACCACCGTCGCGATGCGCCGCCTCGACCCGACCGTGCAGGGCTCGGTGCTCTCCGTACTGGAGCGGCTCTCCATCCGCGTCCTGCCCAACACCGCCGGCTGTTTCACCGCGGGCGAGGCCGTGCTCACCGCCCGGCTTGCCCGGGAGGCCCTCGGCACCGACTGGATCAAGCTGGAGGTCGTGGCCGACGAGCGGACCCTGCTGCCCGATCCGATCGAGCTGCTGGACGCCGCCGAGACCCTGGCGGACGAGGGCTTCACCGTCCTTCCCTACACCAATGACGACCCGGTCCTGGCCCGGAAGCTCCAGGACGTGGGGTGCGCGGCGATCATGCCGCTCGGCTCCCCCATCGGCTCCGGGCTCGGCATCCGCAATCCGCACAACTTCCAGCTGATCATCGAGCAGGCCGGGGTTCCGGTGATCCTCGACGCCGGGGCCGGGACCGCGTCGGACGCGGCGCTGGCCATGGAGCTGGGGTGCGCTGCTGTGATGCTCGCCTCAGCGGTGACCCGGGCGCAGGAGCCGGAGCTGATGGCCGCTGCGATGCGGCACGCTGTGGACGGCGGGCGCCTGGCGTACCGGGCCGGCCGGATCCCCCGGCGCCATTTCGCCGAGGCCTCCTCGCCGGCCGAGGGCCGGGCGGTGCTGGATCCGGAGCGCCCGGCCTTCTGACACGAGTGCCCCGGCAGCCGCCCTCCGGTCACAACACGTACATGTCCCTGTCACGGCTCGGCTTCAGAACGGTCCCCCGGCAGCCCCGGCCCGTCCGTCGTGTCCGTGGTGGCTCGTAGACTCGACCCGTGGATACGACCCTCCAGGACCCTCTCGTCGGGCAGCTGCTCGACGGCCGCTACCGCATCGATGCGCGCATCGCCGTCGGCGGCATGGCCACGGTCTACCGGGCCGTGGACACCCGTCTCGACCGGGTACTCGCCCTCAAGGTGATGCATCCGGCACTGGCGACCGACGCCGCTTTCGTCGAGCGCTTCATCCGCGAGGCCAAGTCCGTGGCCCTGCTGGCGCACCCCAATGTGGTGGCCGTTTTCGACCAGGGCGCCCAGGGCGCGTACGTGTACCTGGCGATGGAGTACGTCGCCGGGTGCACCCTGCGCGACGTCCTTCGTGAGCGCGGCGCCCTGCAGCCACGGGCCGCACTGGACATCCTGGAGCCGGTCCTCGCCGCCCTGGGCGCCGCGCACCGGGCGGGCTTCGTCCACCGCGACATGAAGCCGGAGAACGTCCTGATAGGGGACGACGGCCGGGTGAAGGTCGCCGACTTCGGTCTCGTACGGGCGGTGGGCACCGTCACGGACACCACCGGGTCGCTCCTGGGCACCGTGTCGTACCTCGCACCGGAGCAGATCGAGCACGGCACTGCCGACACCCGCGCCGATGTGTACGCCTGCGGAGTCGTCCTGTACGAGATGCTGACCGGCGGCAAGCCGCACACCGGTGACACCGCCGCACAGGTCATCTACCAGCACCTCAACGAGGACGTCCCGGCCCCGTCCGGTGCGGTTCCCGGCCTGGCCGCCGGGCTGGACGAGCTCGTGGCGGGCGCCACCGCCCGCAACCCCGAGGTCCGGCCCCGTGACGCGGTGGCGCTGCTGGCCCGGTCCCGTGAGGTACGCGCCGGTCTGACCGGGGACCAGCTGGACGCGATGCCTCCGCAAGCCGTCGCCGAGGCGCATGACGCCGCCGTCGACCGTACGAGTGTGATCCCGCGGGTGATCCCGGCCGGCCAGGGCACCGCGCACCACACCAGCCGCCTGGAGACGCCCCCGCTGCCGCCGCGGACGGGTGGCCGCAGGCCGTTCGCCGCAGGATCCCGGCGCGGGGCATACGCGGCGCTCGTCGCCCTCCTGCTGGTCCTGGGAGTCGGTGCGGGCGTCTGGTACATCAACTCGGGGCAGTTCACCCGGGTCCCCTCGCTGCTGGGCCAGACCCAGAATGCGGCGGAGAAGCGGCTCGCGGACGCCGGTCTCGACGTGGGGGGCGTCAGGCGTTCCTACAGCGACACGGTGGATCGCGGCGCGGTGATCAGCAGCGATCCAGGATCGGGCGAGCGGATCCGGGGCAACGACGCGGTGAAGCTGGTGATCTCGCGCGGGCCGGAGATCGTGCAGGTGCCCGACGTCGAGGGCATCGCACTCGCCGATGCCCGGCGCGAGCTGAAGAAGGTCGGCCTGGTACCCGGGATGGTGACCCGGGAGTTCAGCGAGGAGATCGCGCGGGGCGAGGTGATCCGTACGGATCCCGGCATCGGCACCGAGCGCCACCCCGATTCGGCGGTCGCCCTGGTCATCAGCAAGGGCAGCCCGGTGGACGTCCCGGATGTCACGGGGCTCGATGTCGAGGACGCCACGGCCGAGCTGGACGAGGCGGGTCTCCGGACCGAGGTACTGCCCGACCGGGTCGACTCCGTCGAGGCCGAGGGCACCATCGCCCGCCAGACGCCCGGCAGCGGCGCGGAGGCCGCGGAGGGCGACACCGTCGAGCTCACCGTCTCCAAGGGCCCGCGCATGCTCGATGTCCCGGATGTCACCGGGAAGGACGTGGACGAGGCCCGGAGCGAACTGGAGGAGGCAGGGTTCGAGGTCAAGGTCGACCGCGGGTTCCTCTCCTTCAGCGACACGATCGGGAGCCAGTCGGTCGACGGCGGCGAACAGGCCGCGGAAGGCTCCACCATCACCATCAAGACCAAGGGTCTCTAGAACACATGCGCAACCCAGTAGGCGGTCACGTCCCGGTGGCGGGCGGCCTCGCGAAGGTCGGCCTCGGCTACGCACGGGAGCTGGCGGCGGAGACCGTACAGGTCTTCGTCGCCAATCCGCGCGGCTGGGCGACACCGCCCGGAAACCCGGCGCAGGACGAGCTGTTCCGCACGGAGTGCGCGGCCGAGTCCATCCCCGCGTACGTCCACGCCCCGTACCTGATCAACTTCGGTTCGCACACCGAGGCCACCGTCGAGAGGTCTGTCCGGTCGCTGCGCCACTCGCTGCGCCGGGCCAGGGAGATCGGCGCCCTGGGCGTGGTGGTGCACACCGGGTCGGCGACCGGCGGGCGGCCGCGGTCCGAGGCCCTCGCACAGGTGCGTACGCACATGAGGCCGCTGCTGGACGAACTGACCCATGACGACGATCCGTTTCTGCTGCTGGAGTCGACGGCCGGGCAGGGCTTCTCGCTGTGTTCACGAACCTGGGACTTCGGCCCGTACTTCGAGGCCCTGGACTCCCACCCCAAGCTGGGGATCTGCCTGGACACCTGCCACATCTACGCGGCGGGCCACGATCTGGCAGGCCCCGGCGGCATGCGGCAGACCTTGGATCTGCTGGTGGACACGGTCGGCGAGGGCCGGCTGAAGCTGATCCACGCCAATGACTCCAAGGACGTCGTGGGAGCGCACAAGGACCGCCACGAGAACATCGGCGCGGGCCACATCGGTGCCGAGCCCTTCCGCGAGCTGTTCGCGCATCCGGCGACCGACGGGGTGCCACTGATCATCGAGACGCCCGGCGGCAAGGAAGGGCACGCGGCGGACGTGGCACGTCTGAAGGAACTCCGGGGCCCCGCCGGCCTGTGAGGTGAGCATGGCGGAACACCCGTGAGGGTGTATCGACTGCCGCGGGGTCAGAGCTCGGGGCCGTCCCCGGGCTCCTCCTGGTAGGAGTAACGCTGCTCGCTCCACGGATCACCGATGTTGTGATAGCCGCGCTCTTCCCAGAATCCACGGCGGTCGGCGCTCATGTACTCGATGCCGCGGACCCACTTGGGGCCCTTCCAGGCATACAGATGCGGTACGACCAGCCGCAGCGGGAATCCGTGTTCGGCGGTGAGCAGGTCACCGTCCTTGTGCGTGGCGAAGAGCGTCCGGTCGGACATGAAGTCGGCCAGCCGCAGATTCGAGCTGAATCCGTATTCGGCCCAGACCATCACATGGGTGACATGGGGTGCGGGCGGCGCCAGTTCCACGACCGAGCGTGCGAGGATTCCGCCCCATTCGGCTCCGAGCATGCTGAACTTCGTTACGCAGTGGAGATCGGCGACGACCGAGGAGTACGGCAGCGCCGAGAATTCCTGGTGGTTCCAACAGCGCTTCTCACCGTCCGCCGTGGCCCCGAAGACCCGGAACTCCCAGCGGTCGGGCTTGAACTTGGGCACCGGCCCGTAATGGGTGACCGGCCAGCCACGCTGCAGTCGCTGCCCCGGCGGTAGCCCGGACTGCTCTGCTGTGCCGCGTTCCCGGCTTTCCGGCTGACCCATGCCTCCATGGTGACAGACAGGCAGGGGTGGTCATGACCAGGGGAGACTTGATTCGGGCAACTCATACTAAGCGTGCACTTACTGGACGGCCGAGGGGTGCGATGCAAGGATGCGGCGCAAACATGCCCAGTCCACCGGTTGGAAGGAGCCTCTGCGATGCAGGGCGACCCCGAGGTCCTCGAGTTTCTGAACGAACAGCTGACCGCCGAATTGACTGCCATCAATCAGTATTTCCTGCACGCCAAGATGCAGGACAATTTCGGCTGGACGAAGCTCGCCAAGTACACCCGGGCCGAGTCGTTCGACGAGATGAAGCACGCCGAGATCCTCACCGACCGGATCCTCTTCCTGGAGGGCCTGCCCAACTATCAGCGGCTCTTCCATGTACGGGTCGGCCAGACGGTCACCGAGATGTTCCAGGCCGACCGTCAGGTCGAGGTGGAGGCGATCGACCGCCTCAAGCGGGGCATCGACGTGATGCGCGGAAAGGGCGACGTCACATCGGCGAACATCTTCGAGTCCATCCTGGCGGACGAGGAGCACCACATCGACTACCTCGACACCCAGCTGGAACTGGTCGAGAAGCTCGGGGAGCCGCTCTACATCGCACAGCTGATCGAACAGCCGGAGAGCTGACCCGAGGGGCCCGAACGATCCCGGGCGACCCGCTCAGGCGGCGTCGGAGAGCCGGACGTCCGGCGGACCGGCGAAGGTGACGGGCGTACCGACAGGGGCGCCCGTCGGCTCGGTCCGTCCTTCGAGGAGCTCGCGGCGCGGGCAGTCACCGCGGCCGAGCAGCGCCTGGATCCTGCGGACGCAGCCGCCGCAGTCCGTGCCGGCCTTGCAGGCGGAAGCGATCTGGCGAGGCGTGCACGCACCGTCGTCCGCATGCTTCTTGACCTGCTGTTCCGTGATGCCGAAGCAGGAGCAGACGTACACGCGGTTCACCTCCCGACGGGGTCGATCGCTGCGCCGTCCCGATGTTTCGGTGAGGCTAACCTAACCTTACCCGTCACGCCAGGCGCGTAAAAGCCCGGTAGCACCTGTGGGGCACGGATCACATCGATCCGTGCCCCACAGGTGCAATCAGCGGTGGTTCCTACTGGTCGCGGTACATCTCGGCGACCAGGAACGCCAGGTCGAGGGACTGGCTGCGGTTGAGGCGCGGGTCGCAGGCCGTCTCGTAGCGCTGGTGCAGGTCGTCCACGAAGATCTCGTGGCCGCCGCCCACGCACTCGGTGACATCGTCACCGGTGAGCTCGACGTGGATGCCGCCCGGGTGCGTGCCGAGGCCCTTGTGGACCTCGAAGAAGCCCTTGACCTCGTCCAGGACGTCGTCGAAGCGACGCGTCTTGTGCCCGGAAGCGGCCTCGAAGGTGTTGCCGTGCATCGGGTCGGTCACCCACACCACCGTGGCACCGGAGGCGGTGACCTTCTCGACCAGCGCGGGGAGCTTGTCGCGCACCTTGTCGGCGCCCATGCGCACGATGAAGGTCAGCCGGCCCGGCTCGCGGTCCGGGTCGAGACGGTCGATGTAGCCGAGCGCCTCGTCGACGGTGGTCGTCGGGCCGAGCTTGATGCCGATGGGGTTGCGGATCTTCGAGGCGAACTCGATGTGCGCGCCGTCCATCTGGCGGGTGCGCTCACCGACCCAGACCATGTGGCCCGAGGTGTCGTACAGCTGCCCGGTGCGCGAGTCGGTGCGGGTCAGCGACGACTCGTAGTCCAGCAGGAGCGCCTCGTGCGAGGAGTAGAACTCGACCGCCTTGAACTCGGCCGGGTCCGTGCCGCACGCCTTCATGAAGTTCAGCGCGTTGTCGATCTCGCGGGCCAGGGCCTCGTAACGCTGGCCGGAGGGCGAGGACTTCACGAAGTCCTGGTTCCAGGCGTGCACCTGGCGCAGATCGGCGTAACCGCCGGTGGTGAAGGCACGGACCAGGTTCAGCGTCGAGGCGGACGCGTGGTACATCCGCTTCAGCCGCTCGGGGTCCGGGATGCGGGCTTCCTCGGTGAAGGCGAAGCCGTTGACGGAGTCACCGCGGTAGGTCGGCAGGGTCACGCCGTCGCGGGTCTCGGTCGACTTGGAGCGCGGCTTGGAGTACTGGCCCGCGATCCGGCCGATCTTGACCACGGGTACGGAGGCCGCGTAGGTGAGGACGGCGCTCATCTGGAGCAGCGTCTTCAGCTTGGCCCGGATCTGCTCGGCCGACACGGCGTCGAAGGCCTCGGCGCAGTCACCGCCCTGCAGCAGGAACGCCTCGCCCTTGGCAACGGCTGCCAGGCGGGCACGCAGCTGGTCGCACTCGCCCGCGAAGACGAGCGGCGGATACGACTCGAGGTCCGCGAGTACGTCGCGCAGAGCCTCGGCATCGGGGTACTCGGGCTGCTGCGCCGCGGGAAGGTCACGCCAGGTGTTGCCACCGGCGACGGAGGTATTGACGTTCACGGTCACCTCCCCAACATTACGGGGTCGCGGAGCGCGTCCATCCAGCCGCTCAGCAAATGAGACGCACGCTCGTCTGTCGGGTGCATCCGCTAGGGTTCGGGACATGTTCGCGCCGATGACCCAGAACTGGTGGTGGACCGCTCATCCGGCGGCCCGCTGACTCATCGCGCGAAACAGACTTCGCGAAGGCCGCCCCGAGGGGCGGCCTTCTCTGCGTTTCGGAGCCGGGAGCCGTTCCTCCATCCGGAAGGAACTCCCATGCCCGACCGTGTCACGGACCTCGTTCACAGACTGCTCCGGGACGACTGCCCTCCCTTCGCGCTGCTGCGCAGGCGCACACCCGGCCGGGACCACGACACCGTCGAGGTCCTGATCGGCGGGGTCCACCAGGTGGACAGGCTCGCCGATCTCCCGGTGGGCGAGCAGCCTGCTTTGGCCCTGGTGCCGTTCCGGCAGATCGCCGAGCGCGGTTTCGACGTGCGCGACGACGGCACCCCGCTGGCCGTGCTGGTCGCCGGGGAGTCCTGGGAGCTGCCGCTGGACGAGGTGCTGGCACGGCTGCCCGCCCATGACGTCACCGTCGAGAACGGTGCCTTCGACATCCCCGACGAGGAGTACGCGGACATCGTCCGGCGGGTCATCGAGGACGAGATCGGGCACGGCGAGGGCGCCAACTTCGTGATCCGGCGGACCTTCGGGGGCGAGATCCCCGGCTTCGGCCGGGCCGACGCGCTGGCGCTGTTCCGGCGGCTGCTGGCCGGTGAGCGGGGCGCGTACTGGACGTTCGTCGTGCACACCGGGGACAGGACGCTGGTCGGTGCCAGTCCCGAGGTGCATGTGCGGATGTCCGGCGGCACCGTCGTGATGAACCCGATCAGCGGGACCTACCGCTACCCCGCCCAGGGGCCGACCGCCGAGAGCCTGCTGGCCTTCCTCGGCGACCGCAAGGAGACCGAGGAGCTCTCCATGGTGGTCGACGAGGAGCTCAAGATGATGTGCACCGTCGGCGACATGGGCGGTGTGGTGATCGGCCCCCGGCTCAAGGAGATGGCCCACCTCGCGCACACCGAGTACGAGCTGCGCGGGCGTTCCTCGCTGGATGTGCGCGAGGTCCTCAAGGAGACGATGTTCGCGGCGACGGTCACCGGTTCCCCGGTGCAGAACGCCTGCCGGGTGATCGAGCGGTACGAGCCCGGTGGCCGCGGCTACTACGCGGGCGCCCTGGCCCTGCTGCGCCGGGAACCCGGCGGTACGCAGACGCTGGACTCCCCCATCCTGATCCGTACCGCGGACATCTCTGCGGACGGCCGGCTGCGGGTACCGGTGGGAGCGACGCTCGTACGCCACTCCGACCCGGCGGGCGAGGTCGCCGAGACCCATGCCAAGGCGGCCGGTGTGCTCGCGGCGCTGGGCGTCCGGCCGGGCCGGCCCGCGGCGGAGGCCGACCGTCCGCAGCTGGCCTCCGATCCGCGGGTGCAGGCTGCCCTGGACGACCGGCGCGGCGGCCTCGCACCCTTCTGGCTGCGGATGCAGGAGCGCACCCGGGAGCTGTCCGGGCACGCTCTGGTGGTGGACGGCGAGGACACGTTCACCGCGATGCTGGCGCATCTGCTGCGCTCCTCGGGCCTCGCGGTGTCGGTGCGCAGGTACGACGAGCCCGGCCTGCGCGAGACCGTACGGGCGCACGAGGGGCCCGTCGTCCTGGGCCCGGGCCCCGGTGACCCCGGGGACGCGGGCGATCCGAAGATGCGACTGCTGCGCGGGCTGACCGCCGAGCTCGTCCGGGAACACCGCCACGGGCTGCTCGGCGTATGTCTGGGCCATGAGCTGATCGCGGCGGAGCTGGGCCTGGAGATCGTACGGAAAGCCGTGCCGTACCAGGGTGCGCAGACCCGGATCGAGCTCTTCGGCCGGCCGGAGACCGTCGGCTTCTACAACAGTTTCACGGCCCGCTGCGACGAGGCCGCCGCCACGGAGCTGGGCGCACACGGCATCGAGGTGAGCCGGGACACGGACTCCGGTGAGCTGCATGCGCTGCGGGGCAAGGGCTTCGCCTCGGTCCAGTTCCACCCGGAGTCGGTGCTGACGCTGCGCGGGGCCGCTATCGTCACCGGACTGCTGGCGGCGCTGCCGGTGCTCGGCTGAGGCATCCCGTAGGGCCCCGCCGCCGGGGTCCTACGGGGCCGCCGGGACGAGGACGTTGGCGCTGCGGCGGCCCGCCAGGTAGTCGGTGACGTTCTGCACGGTGGCGTCGATGATCTGTCCCACGGCGTCGCGCGTGTAGTACGCCTGGTGCGAGGTCACGATGACGTTGGGGAAGGTGACGAGCCGGGCCAGGGTGTCGTCGTCGACACCCTCCAGGGACTTGTCGAGGTAGAACAGCCCCGCCTCCGCCTCGTACACATCGAGTCCGACACCGGTGAAGCGGCCGGCCCGCAGGTCGCCGACGAGCGCCTCGGTGTCGATGAGACCGCCGCGGCTGGAGTTGACCAGGATCGCGTCGTCCTTCATCACGGACAGGATGTCCTTGCCGACGAGGTGGTGGGTGGCCGGCAGCAGCGGTACGTGGAGGCTGATCAGGTCCGCCTCGGCGAAGAGCTGCTCCTTGCCGACGTAGGTCATGCCGAGCGCGGTGCAGGCGGGGTTCTCCGCGAGGTCCCAGCCCAGCAGATTCATCCCGAAGCCATGGGCGATCCGGGTGAACGCCTCGCCGATCTTGCCGGTGCCGACCACACCGGCCGTGCGGCCGTGCATGTCCCGACCGAGGAGCCCGTCGAGCCGGAAGTCGAAGTCACGGGTGCGGCTCACCGCGCGGACGATGCTGCGGTTGACCGCCATGGCGAGGGTCCAGGCGAATTCGGCGACCGAGTAGGGCGAGTAGTACGAGACCCTGGCGACCCGCAGTGCGAGGCGTTCGGCGACGTCGAGGTCGATGTTGTTGAAGCCCGTGGAGCGCTGGGCGATCATCTGCGTGCCGCCCGCCGCCAGGCTCTGCAGGACCGAGCCGCCGAGGTCCGCGTTGACGCTGGTGGAGATGATCTCGTAGCCGGCTGCGATGGGGGCGGTGTCCTTGGTGAGGAAGACGTCCAGGCAGCGGACGTCGTGGAGTCCGGCGAAGGCCTTCTCGATCAGTGGCTTCTCGTCGGACTGCACACCGAATGCCAAGATTTCCACGAGGTCTCCCATGGTGGGGGCGGGCCTGTCGTCGCGAATATACGGCCCGCACCCCCAGGGCGCCGCTCAGCCGAAGAAGACCCCGGCCTCCGCGTACAGGGCGGGATCGACGGTCTTGAGGCGGGCTGTCGCCTCCGCGATCGGTACGCGCGCGATGTTCGTGCCCTGCAGCGCCACCATGATGCCGAAGTCGCCGTCGTGCACGGCCTCGATGGCGTGCAGCCCGAAACGGGTGGCGAGCCAGCGGTCGAAGGCGCTCGGTGTGCCGCCGCGCTGGACATGCCCCAGGACCGTGGTCCTGGCCTCCTTGCCCGTACGCCTCTCGATCTCCTTGGCCAGCCATTCGCCGACGCCGGAGAGCCGGACGTGCCCGAAGGAGTCGTGCGACCCGTCCTTGAGGATCATCTCGCCGTGCGCGGGCGCCGCGCCCTCGGCGACCACCACGATCGGCGCGTAGCTCGCCCTGAAACGGGAGGTCACCCAGTCGCAGACCTGGTCGATGTCGAAGCGCTGTTCCGGGATGAGGATGACGTTGGCGCCGCCGGCCAGACCGGAGTGGAGGGCGATCCAGCCCGCGTGCCGGCCCATCACCTCGACGACGAGGACGCGCATATGCGATTCGGCCGTGGTGTGGAGCCGGTCGATCGCCTCGGTCGCGATGCCGACCGCGGTGTCGAAGCCGAAGGTGTAGTCGGTGGCGGAGAGGTCGTTGTCGATGGTCTTGGGTACGCCGACGCACTTGATGCCGTACTCGTCGGACAGGGTCGCCGCGACGCCGAGCGTGTCCTCGCCGCCGATCGTGATGAGGGAGTCGACCTCGTACTTGGCGAGGTTCTGCCTGATCCGGCGGACACCCTGCCCGGCGTACTCGGCGTCGAACGGATTGGTACGGGAGGAACCGAGGATCGTGCCGCCGCGCGGCAGGATGCCGCGCACCGCCGGGATGGAGAGCGGTACGGTCCGGCCCTCCAGTGGTCCGCGCCAGCCGTCCCGGAAGCCGGTGAATTCGTAGCCGTACTCCTGCACGCCCTTGCGGACGATGGCGCGGATGACCGCGTTGAGTCCGGGGCAGTCGCCGCCCCCGGTCAGTACTCCGACCCGCATGGAAGCATCCCTTCGCCGAAGTGAGCTCTCTACAGGTCACGCTAATGGTGACCCAGGTCACTCCGGGATGGGTCGGACGGTCAATTCCCGCGCGGTGTGCGGTGATTGTTCCTGTCAGGCGTCGTCGAGACCGGTCTCGATGGCGTACCGCACGAGCTCCACCCGGTTGTGCAGCTGGAGTTTGCCCAGGGTGTTCTGCACATGGTTCTGCACGGTGCGGTGGGAGATGACCAGGCGTTCGGCGATCTGCTTGTACGAGAGTCCCTTGGCGACCAGCCGCAGCACCTCGGTCTCGCGTTCGGTGAGTTGCGGGGCCTTCGGTTCGTCGGAGGCGGCCGGGGCGGGGTCGGAGGCGAGCCTGCGGTATTCGCCGAGGACCAGTCCGGCCAGACCGGGGGTGAAGACCGGGTCGCCGGCCGCCGTGGCACGCACGGCGTCGGTCAGCTCCTGGGTGCTGGCCGACTTGAGCAGATAGCCGGTGGCACCCGACTTCACGGCCTCCAGCACATCGGCGTGCTCACCGCTGGCGGAGAGCACCAGGACGCGCAGCCCGGGGTGGGAGCCGACGAGCTCCTTGCAGACCTGGACGCCCGGCATCCCCGGCAGATTGAGGTCGAGGACGAGGACGTCGGGGCCGGCCGCCCTGGCACGGCGTACGGCCTGCGGGCCGTCACCCGCGGTCGCCACCACGTCGAAGCCGGACTCGGCCAGATCGCGGGCCACGGCGTCGCGCCACATCGGATGGTCGTCGACGACCATCACCTTGATGGGCCGCTCCTCGGATGCCTGTGTGTGCGGTGTACTCATCGGGCCGATCCTGCCTTCCCCCGTGAAACCTTCGGAACCTTCAACTCGACCTCGGTGCCCTGGCCGGGTACCGAGATCAGCTCTGCTGTGCCACCCAGATCGCGCAGCCGCCCACGGATCGACAGGGCGACGCCGAGCCGCCCTTCGCCCTCCGCCTGGTCGAGCCGGCCCTCCGGGATACCCGGCCCGTCGTCCCGGACCGTGACGATCACCTCGTCCGGCTCGTCCTCGACCAGGATCCAGGCCTGCGCGCCCTGTCCGGCGTGGACCCGGACGTTGTCGAGTGCGGCGCTCACGGCTGCGGCGAGTTCACGCGCCGCTCCGGGCGCGAGCAGCACCGGGGCGCCGGGTTCCGCGAAGCTGACCCGGGAGCCCGCGTGCCGGGCGAGGAGGGTGCGCAGGTCGCAGTCGGCCGACCCGGATTCCTCGTCGTCGAGGTCCACGTCCACGGTGCGGACCACCGCGCCCTCGGCGGTGTCCTCGGAGACCCGGGTGGTGGGTACCAGACCGCTGGAGACCAGGGTGCGCAGGGCGACCTCCTGGTCGCCCGCCATCCGGCCCAGCTCGGCGGCCTCGCCGCCGAGCGCCGCACCCCGGCGCTGCACCATCGCGAGGACCTGCAGGACACTGTCGTGGATGTCGCGGGCGAGGCGCTCACGCTCACGGGTGGCGGCCTCGATCTCCAGGGCGCGGGCCAGGGTGCGCTCACTGGCGCGGGCCACCTCGACGACGTATCCGATCGCTATCGACGCGACCCAGACCAGCAGGACGTTGTGGAAGGTGTCCCGGCTGGGCTCGCCGCGTTCGATGATGTTGGCGACCGCGACGAGCGTGGAGGCGAAGGCCGCCCAGCGCCAGCCGCCCTTGAGCGCGAAGGCGAGGACCGAGCCGGCGGTCCAGATCGAGGGAAGGGTCGGGCCGTCGACGTGCTGGGCGCTGAAGTCGGCGAGCGGGGTCAGCAGGATCCCCGCCAGGGCGACGGTGAGGTCGATGCCGAGGAAGCGTCGGGTGCAGCTCGCGGCGCCCGCCACCCTGGGGAGGGTGACCAGCGTCCAGAGGGCCATCGCCGCAAGGAAGGCGATGGCCACCCAGGGCCGGTCGTACGGCTTGTCGCGGAAGCCCGCGAGCAGCACCGCGTAGATCAGGGTCAGTACGCGGTACGCGGTCAGCGCACGCCACAGCGGCTGCTCGACCGACATCCGTACGACCCGCTCACGCCTGGTCATGTCCCCTCCCCCGTTTTCCTGCCCCGGACGGTGAACGACGCGGTTATGCGCCGGACCGTTCCGTCCCCTTCTTCTTCGCGTCCTCGGCGATCTGCCGCTTGGCCGCGGTCGCGTAGATGTCCACGTACTCCTGGCCGGAGAGCTTCATGATCTCGTACATGACCTCGTCGGTCACCGAGCGCAGGATGAAGCGGTCGCCGTCCATGCCCTGGTAGCGGCTGAAGTCGAGCGGCTTGCCGATCCTGATGCCGGGCCGCATCAGCTTGGGCATCACCTGGCCGGGCGGCTGGATCTTCTCCGTGTCGATCATCGCGACGGGGATGACGGGTGCACCGGTGGCGAGGGCCACCCGGGCGAGACCGCCGGGCTTGCCCCGGTAGAGCCGTCCGTCGGGTGACCGGGTGCCCTCCGGGTAGATGCCGAAGAGCCCACCGCTCTCGATGACCTGGATGCCCGCCCTGATGGCCGCCTCACCGGCGCCGCGACCGCCGGAGCGGTCCACCGGGAGCTGGCCCACTCCCTTGAAGAAGGCGGCGGTGAGCCTGCCCTTCACTCCGGGGGCGGTGAAGTACTCGGCCTTGGCGATGAAGGTCACCTTGCGGTCGAGGACGGCCGGCAGGAAGAACGAGTCGGAGAACGAAAGGTGGTTGCTCGCGAGGATCGCCGGCCCCTGTGCGGGGATGTTCTCGAGGCCCTCCACCCACGGCCTGAAGGCGAGCTTCAGGGACCCGCCGATGGAGAACTTCATTGCGCCGTAGATCAACTCGGATGCCTCCTGTGTGCTGTCGGTCCGACCTTAGCCTGTGGGGCCGCGGCCTCCTCAGCCCGGCATGTGCCGGTGCTCCCGGCCGCGGGGGCTCCCCGGCCGGCCAACGGCGGGGAAACTATGGCCGGGGACGACGGCTCGGGCAGTGACGGCCCTGGTCGGTGTCGGTCCGGTCGCGTACGGTGAAGTAATCCTTTTGCACTCCCCTCGCACGCCCCCCGTCCCGCTCATGAACAGGAGACCCCGGTGCCGGTCCTTCCTGGAGCCGAGCCGTTCCGCCACGAGGGCGGAGAGGTCGGCGTCCTTCTCTGTCACGGATTCACCGGTTCGCCGCAGTCGCTGCGCCCCTGGGCCGACTATCTGGCGGAGCGCGGCCTGACCGTGTCCCTCCCCCTGCTGCCCGGACACGGCACGCGCTGGGAGGACATGGCGGTCACGGGCTGGCAGGACTGGTACGCGGAGGTGGACCGGGAGCTGCGCGTTCTGCTGGCCCGGTGCGAGCAGGTCTTCGTCTTCGGGCTCTCCATGGGCGGCGCGCTGTCGCTGCGCCTCGCGGCGAAGCACGGGGACGCGATCCGGGGCCTGGTCCTGGTGAACCCGGCGAACAAGGTGCACGGTCTGTCCGCGTACGCCCTGCCTGTCGCCCGGCACCTGGTGCGGACGACCAAGGGGCTGACCAGCGATATCGCACTGGAGGGCGCCGAAGAGGTCGGTTACGGACGGGTGCCGCTGCACGCCGCGCACTCGGTCCGGAAGTTCTTCCGGCTCGTCGACGCCGAACTGCCTCAGGTCACGCAGCCGATCGTTCTCCTGCACAGCCCGCAGGACCATGTCGTGCCGCCCGCCGACTCGGCCCGGATCCTCAGCCGCGTGTCGTCGAGGGACGTCGAGGAGATCCTGCTGGAACAGAGCTACCACGTGGCGACGTTGGACCACGATGCGGAGCGGATCTTCGATGAGAGCTACCGGTTCATCGGCCGCCTCGCACCCAGCGTCGGTAGGAAGGGGAGCACGTCCGGTGGCTGAGCACGACGCGGAGCGAGCAGGCAGTGACGAGGAGCGCGAACCGCGCCCCACGGAGGGGACAGCCGTCCCCGACGGCACGGAGGAGGCCCGGCCGCTGGACGAGGCCGCGGCCTGGGAGGCGATCGTCGCCGGATACGGCGAGGAGCCGCCGGATCCGCCGGGCGCCAAGCCGTTCAAGTCGATCGAGAACCTCGCCCTGCTGGAGGACGACCAGCTCAACACCCTGCCCGGTACGGACACGGGCGCGGGGGACGACGCGGACAAGGGTGCGGACAAGGAGGCACCCGGCAAACCGCCGGAGACGAAATCGCTCGGCAGTTCGGTCGTCTTCGCTCCCGGGGTCGCCGGTCCGCGCGACTACGACGTGGTGGAGCCCCCGGACGGCGATATCGACGATCCGGACGACAGCGAGGAGGGGCATTTCGTCCCGCCGGAGCCACCGCCGCTGCCGGAGGCCGACGTGACGGCGAAGTTCGCCTGGCTCGCGGTCGTCGGCGGTCCGGTACTGATGCTGGTCGCCGTGCTGCTGCAGTGGGACATGACGTGGTGGCTCACCACGCTCTGCATCGGAGGTTTCCTGGGCGGCTTCGCCACCCTGGTGGCCCGCATGCCCCACGACGACGACGAGGACCACGACCCGGGGCGCGGCGCGGTCGTCTGACCCCGGCGACAGGCTCTCAGCCCCCCGCGGGCACTCTGAGGGCGGCCAGTACGGGCAGATGGTCCGTGGCCGCCCGCAGGTCCGCCTCGGTGACGCCGGGCAGGCCGGCCGGGACGCCGCATCCGAGCACCTCGATACCGTCGGTGGCGAGGACCGCGTCGATGCGCTTGCCCGGTGCGTGGGGCGGGAAGGTGTACTCGCCACCCCACGGACGCACGGACCGGCAGTCCTGGAGCCGTCCGGCCAGCCGCCGGAACGCCCGCCCTTCCGGTACGTCGTTGAGGTCACCCGCCGCAACGGCGTGCGGGACGTCCATCGCATCGAGCTGTGCCAGCAGGAGTTCCGCCTGCGCGTGGCGCTCCTCGCGCTGCAGACTGAGGTGGCAGCTCACGACCCCGAGCCGGGCCCCTGCGATCCGTACCACGGCCGTGGCCAGGCCCCGGCGGTGCAGTCCGGGGGTGAGCGGCAGCAGGACGTCCTCGGTGCGTTCCACCGTTGCGCGCAGGGAGCACAGCAGCAGCGGTCCCGCCGCGGTGGCACCGCCGCTGAGGATCACCAGGTCGGTCATGGCGGCGAGCCGGGCCGCCGCCTTGCGCCAGCGGAAGAAGCGCGGGGCCTCCTGGACGCACACCAGATCGGGCGCGCAGGCGCGGATGACACGGGCCAGCGCCTCGGTGTCGTCGCGCAGCGAGCGGACGTTGTAGCTGAGCACTCTGATGACGGCCGAACCGTCCTGGTCGGTGCGGGAGTCGGGCAGCAGCATCGGCGTCGTGACCATGCGGTGCACGATACGACGGACGCCCGCCGCTCCCCTCGGGGCGCGACGGGCGTCCGTCGTACTGCCTACGACTCAGCCCTGGCGTGCCAGGTCCGCCGCGCCCACCAGGCCTGCCTTGCCGCCCAGTTGGGCCGCGAGCACCTGCGCGTGCGGCCGCCACTCGCCACCGATCAGCCAGCGCCGGAACGACTTGCGGATCGGGTCGAGGACCAGCTCGCCCTCGTCCGAGACGCCGCCGCCGACGATGAACGCCGACGGGTCGAAGAGCGAGGCGAGGTCGGCGAGTCCGGCGCCGGCCCAGCGGGCCAGCTCACGGAACGAGTCGACGGCCACCGGGCAGCCCTGACGGGCGGCCTCGCTGATGTGCTTGCCCTCGATGCCGTCCACCGTGCCGTCGCCGAGCGCCAGCAGTATCACGGCGTTCTCCGGGGTGGCGTTGGCGCGCTGCTTCGCGTACCGGACGAGTGCGCGCCCGGATGCGTACTGCTCCCAGCAGCCCTGGCTCCCGCAGCCGCAGAGCAGGCCGTCCGGGACAACCCGGATATGACCGAATTCCGCGGCTACGCCGAAGCGTCCCCGGCGCAGCTTGTTGCCGATGATGATGCCGCCGCCGAGGCCGGTGCCGAGCGTGATGCAGATGACGTCGTCGTGCCCCTGGCCGGCACCGAAGCGGTATTCGCCCCAGGCCGCCGCATTGGCGTCGTTCTCGACGACCACCGGCAGGCCGACGCGCTGCTCGACCTTGTCCTTGAGCGGCTCGTGCCGCCAGTTGATGTTCGGAGCGAACAGCACGGTGGCGCGCTTGTCGTCGACATATCCGGCTGCGCCGATGCCGACGGCCTCGACCTCGTGTCCCTCGCTCGCTCCGGCCACGGCCGAGCAGATCGCGTCGACGATGCCTTCGGCCGTCGGCGGGGTCGGTACCTTGAACATCGAGAGGATCCGGCCCTCTTCGTCGACCACTCCAGCCGCGATCTTCGTGCCGCCGATATCGACGCCGATGGTGAGTCCCATGAATCCCTCAGTTTCGGTCGAGCCCCGCTACGGCCAACCGTACCCGAGCCGGGGACGGGTATTTCCTGCCCAGGGTCAGTCCAGGTCGATGTGTTCGCTGCCGCCGGGGCCCTCGTCACGCGGGTCCGAGGGGTCCTCGGCGGCCTTTTTCGCCGGGCCCGAGGTACTCGTGGTACCCCCCGTCGAGCCTCCGGCACCTTCGGTGCCGCGGGTCCAGCGGCCTTCCTGGCCCTCGACCGCGGAGCGGTAGGCGGCCAGAAGTTCGTTGCCGGCGGCGGCGAGATGGTCGAAGAGGTCCGGATTGCGCTCGATGACGGGCTCGACCACGGACTTGGCCTGCCGGATCACCTGCTGGACCGTGCCCTGGGCTGCCATGCCGAGCAGCGGCGACTGGAGCGAGGTGACCTTGTCGGCCACCGCGTCGATCAGCTTGCGCAGCTCTTCCGCGGCGGATCCGGGCTGCGGCCCGTACTGGGCCCGCCGACGTGCCTTCTCCGCGTCGAGATCCTCGGCGCAGGCCTCGGCCCACGCATCGTCGTCGACGGGACGATCGGTGGCTTCACTCATGGCGGACTCCTGCGACGCGGTTGCCTGTGGTGGCCGCGCGGGCCACGTACTACCGACGTTACCCGAACGGTGGTACGCCGTTCATCGTGTCCGCGGCCAGAGCGCGGGGTCCGGCGTGAACCGGACACGCAGGATCCCGTCGGTCAGCGCGGCCCCGGAGACGGTGCAGCGGCGCAGCGCGGACTCCAGGCGCACGATCCGGTGGAACGCGCCCACAGTGAGGAGCAGTTCGTCGCCGCGCCGGACGAGCCGCAGCTCCTCCTTGACGGCTCCGGGAAGGGGCAGGCACCAGACGAGGACGCCGTCGCCTCCCTCGCCGCGGGTGTCCTCGGTCCACCAGGGGTCTTCGGCACGGCCCGGTGTCCGGTCGTCGGGAGCGAAGGCAGCACCCAGGAGGGCGAGGTCGTCGAGGCCCTGCGGGTCACGTCCGAGATGGGCCACTTCGGTCAGCGGTGTCCCGGGTGCCCACGCCTGGTGCCAGAGGTCCAGGCTCTTCTCCTGCTGGGCGGCGAGAGCGGCGAACCAGGGGTCGGCCGAGTGCCGCGGCAGGATGCGGTTGGCCACGAGGGTGTCGACGCGCAGTCCGTGCAGGGCCAGGCCGGTACGGGCGGCGCTCAGGGTGTCCTCGGCGGCAGGACCCGGTTCGGCGACCAGCCGCACGGTCGTCGCGCTGTCCTCGATCAGGGCCTCGACCGCGGCGAGCTCGGCGTCCTTGCGGGCGGCGGCCTCGTACAGCCACTGCGCGGGCATGGGGACACCGGCCAGCTGGGCGAGCATCGGGCGCAGGGCGCGGGCGGCCTGGCGTTCCTGGGGCAGAAGTCGGCGCAGGTAGCGGCGCAGCTGCCCGGGCAGTGCGAGCAGGGCGAGGGTTTCGGCCAGCGGCGGGAGGTCGACGACGAGGACGTCGTAGCCGTCCTTCGACCAGTCGCCCTCGGCGGCCCGGTGCAGTGTGTGCAGGAGGGCGAACTGCGCACTGCCGGGCAGTTCGGTGACCTCCTCGCCGTCCAGCCGCCCCGCTCCGAGCAGGTCGAGCGCTCCGGACGCCCGGTCCTGGAGGGCGACGAGTTCACTGCGGAAGTGCTCGCGGGAGTCGATACGGGCGTGGTGCAGCCCGTCGGCGACCTCGGTGGGTCCGGTGCCGGCAGGGAAGCCGGGTACGGCGTCGGCGGAGATCAGGAGCGCGCGCCGGCCGCTGCGGGCCGCGGCCAGTGCGGTCGCCGCGGCGACGGTGGTACGGCCTGCGCCGCCGGGGCCGGTGACGAGGACCGTACGCACGTGATCAGGCCTTCTGGACGGATTCGACGCGCTTCTTCAGTCCGGCCAGGGCACGGTCGATGATGACCTTCTCGGCCTTGCGCTTGATCATGCCCAGGAGCGGGATCTTGACGTCGACGGCGAGCCGGTAGGTGACCTCGGTGCGGTCGCCGCCGACGGGCGCCAGTGCGTAACTGCCGTCGAGGGCGCGCAGCATCTGGGACTTGACGAGGGTCCAGCTGACCTCGTTCGCGCCGTTCCAGGTGTAGGCGAGGACGTGGTCGTCCTTGATCGCTCCGGCGTCCAGCACCAGCCGGACCTGTTCGGCGCGGCCCAGGTCGTCGGTGGCCAGGATCTCGGCCTCCTTCACCTCGCCGGTCCATTCCGGATAGCGGGCGAAGTCGGCGATCACTCCCATGACGTCGGCCGGTGCCGCCTCGATCGTGATGCTCGAGCTGGTGTGTTCAGCCATCGCCGTGGCCCTCCAGTGCGGTGTACCGGTCGCGTTCGGCAGAGGCCTGCCGTGTGCAGGCTATCGCGTACCCGGCGCCGCCCCGTCCACGCCCCGGCCGTCGGCCCGGACCCGTACCGATCACCACTCCAGGACCCATGGCCGCCCGGTCGACGCGAAGTGGCCGACGTTGACGCACTCGGTGACGCCGATCCGCATCCGGCGTACCAACGGCTGGTGAACGTGACCGAAAATCGCGTACCGCGGGCGGGTGCGGTGAATGGCGTCCAGGAGCGCGCGGCTGCCGCGCTCGAAGCGGCGGGCCACCGTGTCGTACGTCAGCTCGGGCACCTCGGGCGGGATGTGCGAGCACAGGACGTCCACCGGCCCGAGCGCCTCGACCTTGGCGGCGTACTCCTCGTCGCTGATCTCGTACGGGGTGTTCATCGGGGTCCTGAGGCCGCCGCCGACGAACCCGAAGACCCGGCCGCCGATCTCGACGCGCTCGCCGTCCAGCACCGTGGTGCCGGGGCCTGCGTACTCGGGCCAGAGCTGGGGCACGTCGACGTTTCCGTAGGTGGCGTACGTCGGGGTCGGCAGGACGGCGAACATCTCGGCGTACTGCTTGCGCACGGCTCCCAGGATCGCGGCGTTGCGGTCCCTGCCCGCCCACAGGGCGCGGCCGAAGTCGCGCGCCTCGTCGAAGCGGCGCGCGGTGCGCAGTTCGACGATGCGGTCCGCGTTGTCCACGCCGAACAGGTCCGGAAAGATGCCGCGCGAGTGGTCCGCGTAGTCGAGGAAGAGAACCAGGTCACCGAGACAGATCAGGGCGTCCGCGCCGTCCCCGGCGCGTGCCAGCGCCTCCGTGTTGCCGTGCACGTCACTGACCACGTGCACACGGGTCCCGCGGGTCGCGGTTGCGTCTCGACCGTCCGGTCCGCTGGCTCGCATGGAGATCACCCTAGGTCTCCGCACCCGCGCTGGGTAGAGCCCACCGGACCTGCGGTTACTTCCGGGTCGCAACGGGGGTGGACTACTGTGCACCCAAGGACCACTTATATGTGTGATGCATAAGACATCTGGCCGGAAACCCCTATCCGGAACCGAGTACTGATGGGTAACGTCCCGCCAGTCCAGTCGTGCTCACCCCACTGAGCATCTGCCAGTCTTGGACCGATCCGGTGCGTCACACAGAGCCGTGGAACCGGAGCCCGATGAGGAGCAGCAGTCTTGCGCGAGTTCAGCCTTCCGGCCCTGTACGAGGTCCCTACGGACGGCAACCTGACGGATCTCATCCGCCGCAATGCCGCTCAGCATCCCGATGTCGCGGTGATGAGCCGCAAGGTGGCCGGCGTCTGGACGGACGTCACGGCCACCCAGTTCCTGGCTGAGGTCAGGGGCACCGCCAAAGGCCTGATCGCGGCGGGCATCCAGCCCGGCGACCGGGTCGCCCTCATGTCCCGCACCCGCTTCGAGTGGGTGCTGCTGGACTTCGCCATCTGGAGCGCGGGCGCGGTCACCGTGCCCGTCTACGAGACCAGCTCGGCCGAGCAGGTCCAGTGGATACTCGGCGACTCCGGTGCGGTCGCGGTCCTCGTGGAGAGCGACGCCCATGCCGAGTCCGTCGCCTCGGTGCGCGACGGACTCCCCGGCCTGCAGCATGTGTGGCAGATCGACCGGGGCGCGGTCGGCGAGCTGACCGCCTCGGGCGTCGGGATCTCCGACGAGACCCTTGATCTGCGCATGGTGAGCGCCAAGGCCGACGACCCGGCCACCATCGTCTACACCTCGGGCACCACCGGACGCCCCAAGGGCTGTGTGCTGACCCACCGCAGCTTCTTCGCGGAGTGCGGCAACGTGGTGGAGCGGCTGAAGCCCCTCTTCCGTACGGGTGAGTGCTCCGTCCTGCTCTTCCTGCCCGCCGCTCATGTCTTCGGCCGGCTGGTCGAGGTCGCCTCGGTGATGGCCCCGATCAAGCTCGGCTGTGTGCCGGACATCAAGAACCTCACCGACGAACTGGCCGCGTTCCGCCCGACGCTGATCCTCGGAGTGCCCCGGGTCTTCGAGAAGGTCTACAACTCGGCGCGTGCCAAGGCGCAGGCCGACGGCAAGGGAAAGATCTTCGACCGGGCGGCCGACACGGCCATCGCGTACAGCCGCGCGCTGGGCACGCCGCAGGGCCCGTCGGTGGGCCTGAAGGTCAAGCACAAGGTCTTCGACAAGCTGGTGTTCAGCAAGCTGCGGGCCGTGCTCGGCGGTCGTGGCGAGTACGCGATCTCCGGCGGCGCGCCGCTCGGCGAGCGGCTCGGCCACTTCTTCCGCGGCATCGGTTTCACGGTGCTCGAGGGCTACGGCCTCACCGAGACCTGCGCGGCCACGGCCTTCAATCCGTGGGACCGGCAGAAGATCGGTACGGTCGGCCAGCCGCTGCCCGGCTCGGTCGTGCGCATCGCCGACGACGGCGAGGTACTCCTGCACGGCGAACACCTGTTCACGGGGTACTGGAAGAACGAGGCGGCGACGGCCGAGGCGCTGGCCGACGGCTGGTTCCACACGGGCGACATCGGGACGCTCGACGAGGACGGCTACCTCGCGATCACCGGCCGCAAGAAGGAGATCATCGTCACGGCGGGCGGCAAGAACGTCGCCCCGGCCGTGATCGAGGACCGGATCCGTGCGCACGCCCTGGTGGCCGAGTGCATGGTGGTCGGCGACGGACGGCCGTTCATCGGCGCCCTGGTCACCCTCGACGAGGAGTTCCTCTCCCGCTGGGCCGAGGAGAACGGCAAACCGGCCGGTGCGACGGCGGTGTCGCTGCGCGACGACGCCGATCTCCTGGCCGAGGTGCAGCGAGCGGTCGACGACGGCAACGCGGCGGTGTCCAAGGCGGAGTCGGTGCGCAAATTCCGCATCCTGGCCCAGCAGTTCACGGAGGAGGCGGGCCACATCACACCGTCGCTGAAGCTGAAGCGCAACGTCGTGGCGAAGGACTTCGCGGACGAGGTCGAGTCGATCTACCGCGGCTGAACACCGGACGAGGCCGAACCCATGGCGAGGCTGAACACCGGACGAGGCTGAACGCATGACGAGGGGCCCGCACCAAGACGGTGCGGGCCCCTCGTCGTACGCGCTCAGAGCAGCGTCTTCAGCTTCTCGGCGAGCAGATCCCAGCGCCACTTCTCCTCGACCCAGGCCCTGCCCCGCTCCCCCATCCGCCGGCGCAGCGCGGGATCTGCGAGCAGGGTGACGATCCGGTCGGCGGCGTCCTCGGCCGAGCCGCCCCGCGCCACCCACCCGGTCTCGCCGTCGAGCACGGCGTCGGGAGCACCGCCCGAGTCGCCCGCCACCACCGGCAGTCCGGTCGCGGACGCCTCCAGGTACACGATGCCGAGGCCTTCGACGTCGAGCCCGCCGCGCCGGGTACGGCAGGGCATGGCGAAGACGTCCCCTGCGCCGTAGTGCGCGGGCAGTTCGTCCCACGGCACCGGTCCGGTGAAGCGCACGGAGTCCTGGACGCCCGTCTCGGCGGCCAGCTTCTTCAGCTGCCCCGCGTACGGGCCGCCGCCGACGATCAGCAGGACGGCGTCCGGCTCCCGCGCCAGGATCGCGGGCATGGCGAGGATGAGGGTGTCCTGGCCCTTGCGCGGGACGAGCCGCGACACGCAGACGACGACCGGCCGGTCCGTGAGCCCCAGCCGGGCCCTGACGCGGTCCCCGCCCGAGGACGGGTGGAAGGTCGACTCGTCGACACCGGGCGGCAGCTGGACCATGCGGCCCGCCGCCGCGGGGGTGAGGGCCGCGGCGATCCTGGAGCGGGTGTACTCGCCGAGGTAGGTGATCGTGTCCGTGTCCTCGCCGATACGGCGCAGCAGCTGCCGGGACCCGGGCAGCTGGGCCCAGCCCGCCTCGTGCCCATGGGTCGTTGCCACGATGCGGCGTGCTCCGGCCCTGCGGAGCGCGGGTGCCATCAGGCCGAGGGGTGCCGCCGCGCCGAACCAGACGGAGGAGCAGTCGTGTTCGCGCAGCAGCCGGACCGCCTGCCGGGTGACTCCCGGGGTGGGCAGCAGCATCGTCGTACGGTCGCGTACGACGGTGAAGGGCTGTTCGGCGTCGAAGGCGGCGGTGGCCTCCTGGCCCTCGGCGCTGCGCTTCCAGGTGGAGGCGTAGACGACGAGCTGTCCGGGGTCCAGGCGCAGCGCCATGTTGTGCAGAAAGGCCTGGATACCACCGGGGCGGGGCGGGAAGTCGTTCGTCACGATCAAGGTCTTGTCCATCGCCGCCGACAGTACCGGGCCGCCGTACGGCCCTGCTTGACGGCTCCCGCACAGCAGGCAACGGCATCATGACGGTCATGCGTCTGCTCCTCGCCACCTGGGTCCTCACCCGAGCGGCGCTGCTGCTCTGTGTCTTCAAGGTGTTCACGGTGCCCGGCCCGGACGTCACGAGCGATGTCTCGGTGATCTACCACGGCTGGTACGAGGTGCTCCGCGCCGGTTCGTTCCCGCTGGACGACGTCACCTGGCAGTACCCGCCGGCCGCCGCGCTGGCCGTGCTGTCTCCGGCTCTGCTGCCCTTCCTGGAGTACCCGTCCGCCTTCTTCGTCCTCGTACTGGCGTGCGATGCCCTGGTGTTTCTGCTTCTGCTGTACGCGTCCGGCCGGCCGGGCACGTGCGCGGCGGGCGCCTGGGTGTGGGTGGTGGGTGTGCCACTCCTCGGGCCGACGGCGTACGCCCGGTACGACCTGATGGTGACGGCCGTCGCGGTGGCGGCACTGCTCGCCGGGGTGCGCCACCCGCGGGTCCTGGGAGCGCTGGCCGCGTTCGGTGCGCTGATGAAGGTGTGGCCGGTCCTGCTGCTGGCGGGTACCGCCCGGGGGCGGGCGACGCGGCTCTCCTGGTCGGCCGCGGCGGTGACGGCCGGCGGGCTCCTCCTGGTGGCCGCGGTGGCTCTGCCCGGCGCGTTCGCGTTCCTGGCCTTCCAGCGGGACCGGGGCCTGGAGGTCGAGTCGCCGGGGGCGCTGGTCTTCCACCTGGCGCGGCAGTTCGGCTGGGAGGGCCGGGTGGAACTGCGCTACGGCTCGCTGGAGTTCACCGGTGCGCACGTCGAGCTGGTGAGCACGCTGGCACTGGGGCTGAGCGTGCTCGCCTTCGGCTGGCTGCTGGTGTGGCGGCTGCGGGCGCGCACGTTCGCGGTGCACACCCCGGCGGACGCGGCGTTCACCGCGGTGCTGCTGTTCACCACGACCAGCCGTGTCATCAGCCCGCAGTACATGGTGTGGCTGGTCGGTCTGGCCGCGGTGTGCCTGGTGTTCCGCGGCAGCCGGATGGCACCGCCCGCCTGCATGGTCCTGGCGGCCACCGGCGTCACCCTGCTGGAGTTCCCGCTGGGGTTCGCCCATGTGGTGGCCAGTGACGCGGAGGGCGTGGCGCTCCTCGTCGTACGCAACGCATTGCTGGCCGTGGCGACGCTGAGCGCCGGGCGGCGGCTGTGGCAGGAGACCGTACCGGGGGTGCGGCCCGGGCGCGGGGGACGGCTCAGCCGAGCCGGGCGCGCAGATACTCCCGCCAGCGCGCCGTGAAATCCTCAGGGGTGGTCCCGAGCACCGTCTGCATGGCCTGCTCCACCGCCCCGTCCCGCCCGGAACGGCTCCCGACCGCCTTGTAGAAGGCGATCAGCTTCTCCTCGCCCCAGTCCTGCGCGATCAGCGCGCAGGCCAGCCAGCCGCCCTCGTACGCCTTCGCGAGTGTCGCCGCGTCCCCGCCGAAGCCGAAGTCCTCGTCCACCGGCAGCAGGCCGGGCAGCTCACCTCGGCGGACCGCGCCGGCCAGCTCGGGTGCCGTCTCCTCGGCGGTACGGCTCTCCTGCCGGTAGGCGGTCCAGTCGGCGAAGCCCTCGGAGAGCCATACCGGTGTGGCCGCGGAGGTGTGGGCCCTGGTCGCCACATGAGTGGTCTCGTGGGTGAGAACCACCCGCTGACCGAACTCGCCGAGCATTCCGTACGCCTGCGGATTGACGATCACCCGGTCCGCGGGCGCCCGGCCCGTGCCGCCGACCTCACCGGTGGTGACGGCCGCTATGCCCCGGTAGCTCGCCACGGGTGAGCCGAGGAGGCCCGCCATGTCCTCCACGGAGTCCGGTACGAGCACGACGACCCGCTCGGCCCAGGGCTCCGGCCAGACGCCCGAGACGGCCGGCACGGCCCGGTCCGCGGTGTCCGCGATCCGGCGCAGCTCCTGCGCCCGGCGGCCGACCCCGAGCACGAGGCTGTGCGTGCCGCGTACGACCTGGACGTCGCCCTGCTGCCACAGCAGCCCCGGAGCGTCCTTGCCGGCCCGGTCGGCGGCGATGTACCAGGGCCCGTCGTCGCCGCGGCGTACCAGCTCCACCGTGCGGGCCGAGGACATCGGGGCGTTGTCGAAGCCCTTGATCCGGTAGCGCAGCTCGACTTCGGCGGCGACCCGGCCGGAACCCTTCCCGGTCACGTTCTTCACCTTGTACGCCCAGGACTCCAGGGGTACGTCGGCCAGATTCTCCAGCTCGGCGCGCTGGGCCGCCCGGAACGACGTGGCCTCCGGGTCGAGCGAGGCCAGGTACGCGCCGGTGTCGTGCCCCATGACCGCGGCGGCCCTGCGGTCCAGGGTGGCGCCGACCTCCCGGGCGGTGATGCCGTCCGCGGAGTCCTGCGGCGCGGCACAGGCGGACGCGAACAGCAGCCCGGCGAGCACGGCACCCGCCGTGCTCCGTGTGCGGGTACGCCCCCGCCGCGCGTTCTGCGTCCGAACAGCCATTCTGCCGATCGTACGGTCAGACGCGGGTCACCGAGGAGACGGGCATCATGCCGACCGGGTCGTAGCGCACCGGAGCGCCCGGATACGGGGCGTGGATGACCTGGCCGTTCCCGGCGTACATCCCGATGTGGCTCGCGTCGGCACGGTAGGCGACCAGGTCGCCGGGCCTGGCCGCTTCGAGCGGCACCGTGCGGCCCGCGTACCGCTGGGCCTGCGAGGTCCGCGGCAGGCTGACCCCGGCCTGGGCGTACGCCCACTGCATCAGCCCGGAGCAGTCGAACGAGGACGGGCCGTCGGCGCCCCACACGTACGGGCTGCCGAGTGCCTGCCGGGCCGCCATGAGAGCCGCAAGCGCGCGCGGGGAGGCAGCACCGGGAGGGAGGAGGGCCTCCTGCCCTGCGGACCGCGAAGCGCGGCCGGGGGTCTCGCGGTCCTGGGCGGGCAGCGAGTGCAGCAGCTGCCGTGCCCGGGCCAGCTTGCCCTCGACGGTGCGCCTGTGCCGGGTGACGGCCTCCCGGTTGCGCTCCAGCCCGGCGAGGGCGCCGGTGGCCTCGGCACGGGTCTGGGCGATCCTGCGCTGGGCATGCTGGAGCTTGCGCAGCAGCACGGCCCTGCGCTCGCCCAGCCGGTCCAGCGTGGCGGCCCGGTCCAGGAAGGTGTCCGGGTCCGAGGAGAGCAGCAGCGCGAGCGAGGGGTCGATGCCGCCCGAGCGGTACTCCGCGCCCGCCATGGAGCCGAGGGCGGTCCGCATCCGGTTGATGCCCTCCTGGGCGCGGGCCGCCGCGTCCTGGGCCCTGTCCACCTCGCCGCGCAGCAGGCCGACGTTCTCCCGGGCCCTGTTGAAGTGCTCGGTGGCGCGCTCCGCCTCCCCGTACAGCTGGTCGACCCTGGCCTTCGTGGTCTCCCGCGTGTCCTGTGGTTCGGCGCCCGCCGGGGCGGCGCCGAGGGTGGCCGCCGCGGCGGCCGCGGCGGCCGACAGGACGGTGGCCCGGATGCCACTGTTGGGGCCAGGCCGGGTGGGACGGCGATGCGACACCACAGGAAGCCGCACTCCCTTCCGCTGTACGCAGATGTGCGCAGCCCCTGCCGCCCTGGAGGGCGGACCGACGACCGGGAGCTGCACGGCAGCGCAGACAGTAACCGGACGACTACGGAGCGACCAAAGCCGACTCGGGGCCCAGGAGGGGGAGAAACAGCGCCGCCCCGCCGGTGACCTGTCGGTCTCCGGCGGGGCGGTGCTCAGCGAAGGGTGTGGCGATTCGCCCGTTCGGGCGTCAGATCCGCACGCCGAACTGGAAGGTGCCCATGTAGTCCATCGACTCGTAACGGACCACGGCGCCCGGCTTCGGGGCGTGCAGGATCTGATTGTTGCCCGCGTACAGGCCCACGTGCGAGGTGTTGTTGAAGAAGACCAGGTCGCCCGGCTTCAGGGCGCTGCGGCCGATCCGGACACCGTCGTTGATCTGGGTGTACGTGGTGCGGGTGATCTGGACGCCGGCCTGCGCGTAGGCCCACTGGGTCAGACCCGAGCAGTCGAACGAGTTGGGGCCGGTGCCGCCGGAGACGTACGGCTTGCCCTGCTGCGTGGAGGCGGCCTGGAGCGCCGCTCCGCCGAGTGCCGATGCGGGGACCTCGTTGCCGAGAGAGACCCGTTCACCGGCGGCGCGGCTGGCGCGCTGGTCGTCGGCGGCCATCTTGGCCCGCTCGGCGGCGGTGAGGGTGTTGAGGAGCTCCCGGGCGTCGGCGAGCTTGCCCTGGTACTTCTTCTTGTTCTCACCCAGGGTCTTGCGGACGTCGGCGAGGTCGCCGAGCTTCGCCTGTGCTTCCTTGCGCTGCTGCGCGAGGGTGCGCTGCTTGGACTGGATCTTCTGCAGCGACTCGGTCTGCTTGGCCGTCAGCTGGTCGAGCGCGGAGGCCTGGTCGAGGAAGGTGTCCGGATCCGAGGCGAGGAAGAGCTGGACCGACGGGTCTATTCCACCGGAGCGGTACTGCGCGGTCGCGAGCGAACCGAGCTCGCCGCGCATGGCGTTGAGATCGTCCTGGCCGCGGGCGACCTTGTCCTGGAGCGCGTCGACCTGCTTCTTGAGCTTGTCCTGCTGCTCCTTGGCGCCGTTGTACTTCTCGGTGGCGGCCTCGGCCTCGTGGTAGAGCTTGTCGACCTTCGCCTTGACCTCGGTCTTGGTCGGCTTGGGATCGGCGTGCGCAGCCTGGGAAGTCAGAGCCACGGCCGCAGCGGCGGTCGCGGTGAGCACGGTCACGCGGGTGCGGCTCGGCTGCTTGGGACGACGGTGGGACGCCACGAAGGCGAGCTCCTTCTTCCTCGAGCCGCCTACCGGGCTGTGGGGGACGGGATCCCCGGCTCCGTGCACGTCACGGACTCGGCGGTTCCTTCGCTGCCACCCCTGGTGGGTGATCAACCGTGCGAAGGTTCGAGGCCTGACCTTAGTGACCATCCTGTGATCAGTTCAAATCCTCACAAGAAAAATCTCGTCACACCAGGCACTTCTTTACTTTCATCACACCGCGTGTAGTGGCGACTTGACGGTACGTTCCCAAAATTCCGGCAAGACTCACATTCCACACATGACGCACTAGACGCGCGAAAGGCGCTTCAGGAGCAAGACGGACGCAACAGGTCTGGCTCCCGCCTTCGCCACTCCGTCGGCCACTTCGCGGTCGGTGGACACCACCACGACGGGTCTGCCCGGCGGTTCGGCGCGGGCCAGCTGCCTGATCAGCTCATCGGCCGTCACTCCCGCCTTGCTGAACAGCACACGCACTCCACGCGGCGGCGCGAGCAGGACAGGTGCCGCCAGTTCGGCCCCGTCGAAGACACAGGTCATCTCGGCGCCGGTCTGCGCGGCGAGGACCGAGAGGCCGCCCAGGAGCCGCAACCGCTGCTTCTCCAGCGGCATCTGCGGATAACCGGTCTTCGTGACGTTGTAGCCGTCCACGATCAGATGCGCCTGCGGCAGCGCGAGCAGCTGGTCGAGCAGAGCCGGATCCGTCTCCGAAAGGGCCCTGGTCGCAATGTCCTTCGGCGACATCCTGCCCGGCTCCACCGCCTCGACGCTGTCCGCCGGACGGATCGACGAGGGCGGCAGGGCCAGTTCACGACGGAGCCCCTGAGCCGCGTCGAGCACGGTGTCCAGGAGCAGCCGCAACCGCATGTCCTCGACGGAACGCCCTTCCCTGGCCGCCCTGCGGCTCGCCTCGACGGAGGTCTCCGCCTCGGCCAGCCGCGCCTTCAGCCGCCGGGACTCGCTCTCGGCCGCGGACACCTGGGCGGCGGCCTCGGCGCGCACGGTGTCCGTCTCGGTGCTACCCCTGCGCAGGGCGGCCTCGCCGCGCTTCACCTCGCTGAGGGCACTGCGCAGTTTGCGCTGCAGCGATTCCGCTTCCTTGCGGGCCGCGTCCAGCTCCGTACGCAGCCGCTCGGTCTCGCTCCTGGTCTGGCTGCGGGCATGGGCGAGCTCCTCGCGCAGCCTCTCCAGCTCGCGCCGGGTCTCCTCGTCCACACGCTCGGCGTCGGCGCGCTGGACCTCTTCGCCCGCCGCGGCCACCAGCTTGACCCAGCCCGCCGGCCGCAGCACGTACGCCGCGGCGGCCACATCGACAGGATCGGCCGCTGCGGGCGGCGCGCCGGACTCCAGCGCGCCGGCCAGCTCCGGCTGACTCTGGCCGATCCGCTCACCGATGCGCCGGCGGAAGACCGGATCGCTCTCGAGGGCGGCCGCCATCGCGTTACCCGCGAATTTGGCGCGCCTGCTCGGGGTGAAGCGGGCGTACTGCCTGAGCTGGGGGGGAAGTTCGCCGACGGTCAGACCGCCGAAGGCATCCGAGACGAGCGCCACGACCTTGCGGCGCACGCCTTCGGGCAGCGGACGGTCGAGCGACTCCGCGGTGCCGTCGGCCGCATCGGCCGGTCCGGCGCCGCCTGTCGGCTGCTCCACCATCCATCACCCCAATATGTCTGTCCGCACGGCCCCGTCAGGAGTCGGCACCCGGCCTGTCGACCAGCTCGATCTGATCCACCGCGTTGCACCAACGACAGCGCACGGACTCGATGGTCTCACTGACCACCTCCCGCTCCTCGACACTCGACTCCCCGGCCAGGTCGAGGTGTACGTACTCCACGACCTTGGAGGAGCGCGTCACATCGAAGCGGGTGAGATTGCCGCAGAGCGTGCAGCGCCAGCGGGTCCCGTCGGTCGGCGTGGGAACCGTCGTCATCGTTGCGTCCTCTTTCGTCGAGCTCGTGCTGCCCAGGTCTTCGATCTCGCGGTGCGCCGTCGAACTGCGGATGTCCTGTGGTAACCCTACGGCCTTGCGTATACCCATCGACACGGCGAGGCGATCTGTCACGTTCTCCCCCGGTGCGGCATGCTCTGTACGTGATCATTGGGCGGGGTGCCGGCTGGCGGGAGCGGGCCAGAGAATTCGGGGCGGCGGCCTCGGCGGGCGGCGCACCGGTCACCTACGGCCTCATCGCGCTCTGCTCCGCCGTGTTCCTGATCAGCCCGCTCTCCGGGTTCAACCCGGTCTACGGCACGGCGGACGCCCTGCTCGCCGCGCAGGCCGGGTACTTCGAGCGGTGGGGCGTGATCCCCAGTGAACTCCTGGACGGCTCCGCACACGCGGCGCTCACCCCGCTGACCGCCCTCTTCGTGCACGGGAGCTGGCTGCACCTGCTGGGCAACATGCTGTTCCTGTACGTGTTCGGGGCGATGGCCGAGGAGCGCATGGGCCGAGCCGAGTTCACCTTCTTCTACCTCTGCTGCGGCTATCTGGCCCTGGTGGTCTACGCGGTCGCGCACTCCGGTTCCGATCAGACCCTGGTGGGTGCGTCGGGGGCGATCTCGGCGGTGCTCGGCGCGTTCCTCTATCTCTTTCCCCGGGCACGGGTCACCAGCCTCTTCCCGTTCCTCTTCTTCCTGCCGCTGCGCTTCCCCGCCTGGATCGTGCTCGTCTTCTGGTTCGCGCTGCAGTGGCTGGCGGCGCAGGGCGCGGGCAGCGGCCCCGGTGTGGCCTACCTCGCCCATGTCGCGGGCTTCGCAGCCGGGTTCCTCTACGCCTGGGGGCGCTACCGGGGTGGGGCTAGAGTGAAGTCTCCAGCCACGGCCACCGAGGGAGAAAGCCAGCCGTGATCACCGCGATCGTGCTCATCAAAACCAGCGTGGACCGGATTCCCGAGATCGCCGAGGCCGTCGCCGCGCTGGACAGCGTCAGCGAGGTCTTCTCGGTCACCGGTACGTACGACCTGATCGCCATGGTCCGGGTGGCCAAGCACGACGATCTGGCCGATGTCATCCCCGGCCGGATCAGCAAGATCCCCGGCGTCGAGGGCACCGACACGCACGTCGCCTTCCGTACGTACTCGCAGCACGACCTCGAGGCGGCCTTCGCCATCGGTCTCGACGCGTAGACGGCGTACGGCTTCGGCCGGGGACGGGGCAACGCCTCCCGTCC
>NZ_JBHWVO010000011.1:0-261162 GCF_042736635.1 Streptomyces sp. NPDC060035 | reverse complement strand
ACCCGGTGGGCGCCGTGACGTGCCGGGCGGCCCCGGCCCGCGCGCTTTCGCCCCGCGGGCGGCGCCGCGGCGGGGGGCCGGGCCCGGCGGGGGGCCCCCCCCCCCCGGCTGCACGCCGGGCACCCGCGCGGGGCAGGATCGATCCTGTTCGGGGCCAATACCCGTGCGCCGACTCCGGGCCCAGCGGGTCCGCAGCCATGTTCCAGGAGAACGCATGCCCTTCGACGTCCACGCAGTCCGCGCGCAGATCCCGGCCCTGAAGTCCGGGTCGGCCCGCTTCGACGCGCCCGGCGGCACCCAGACGCCCCAGCCGGTCATCGACGCGATCACCGACGCGCTGGCGAACCCGCTCGCCGTCCGGGGCACGCAGAACGAGGGCGAGCGCAACGCGGAGGCCATCGTGGCCGGGGCCCGGTCCGCGCTGGCCGACCTCCTGGGGGCCGAACCGCGCGGCATCGTGTTCGGCCGCAGCTCGACGCAGCTCACCTACGACCTCTCACGCACCCTGGCCAAGGACTGGGGGCCCGGTGACGAGGTGGTGGTCAGCCGTCTCGACCACGACGCCAACATCCGCCCCTGGATCCAGGCCGCCGAAGCGGTGGGCGCGACGGTCCGCTGGGCCGAATTCGACCCCGCGACCGCGGAGCTGACGCCCGGCCACGTCGCCGCCGTACTCGGCGGGCGGACCCGGCTGGTCGCCGTCACCGGCGCGTCCAACCTCGTCGGCACCCGCCCCGACCTGCCCGCCATCGCCGGGCTCGTCCACCGCGCCGGCGCCCTGCTGCACGTCGACGCCGTGCACTACACGGCTCACGCGGCCGTCGACCTGACCGCCGTCGGCGCGGACTTCCTGGTCTGCTCGCCGTACAAGTTCCTCGGTCCGCACATGGGCGTGCTGGCGAGCCGGCCCGAACTGCTGGAGACCCTGCGGCCCGACAAGCTCCTGCCGTCCACCGACGCGATCCCGGAGCGCCTGGAGCTGGGCACCCTCCCGTACGAGCTCCTGGCCGCCGCCCGCGCCGCGGTGGACTTCATCGCCTCGCTGGCTCCCGGCACCGAGGGCACCCGGCGGGAGCGGCTCCTCGCCGCCTTCGAGGAGATCGAGGCGCATGAGGACGCCCTGCGGGCCCGTATCGAGACCGGGCTGGCCGCCCTCGACGGGATCACCGTGCACTCGCGGGCGGCCCTGCGCACACCGACGCTGCTGCTGACGTTCCCGGGCCGCTCGGCCGCGCTGGCCTCGCGGTATCTGGCCGAGCGCGGGGTCGACGCTCCGGCCGGCTCCTTCTACGCCCTGGAGGCCTCGCGTCATCTGGGTCTGGGCGACGGGGGCGGGCTGCGGATCGGCCTCGCGCCGTACAGCAGCGCCGAGGACGCCGACCGGCTGCTGGACGCCCTGGCCGCGTTCCTCACCGCCCACCCCGCCGACGCCTGAGCGTCCCCGGACCCACGGGTGCCCCCGTCCCGCCGGACGGGGGCACCTGTGCGTGCGGGATCAGCAGCCGCCGCAGTTGTAGTACGTCACGTCCCAGTGGTTGCCCTCGTCCGCATAGACGTTGCCGGATCCGGACTGGTACTGGGGTGCTCCGTCGCCGCGCACGCCGATGTAGGTGAACGCGCTCTTCACGTAGTTCGTCAGGCAGGTGGTCTTGCCGAAGTCGAGCTTGTAGCCGTTCCAGTGCGAGTACGTGCCACTGGCGTGCCCGGTCTCGGTGCCGCCGGTGATGTTGAGCCCGCATCCCGTGGCGCTCTTGAGCGTCTGGGCGCCCTGGGCGCTGGTGAGGTTGAGCTGGTCGAAGGACGTACAGGTGGAGACGTTCCGGTTGGAGCAGCCGCCGGACGACGACCAGGTGATCCCGGAGGAGCTGAAGCGGGAGGTGGCCTGGGAGTGGGTCAGCTTGGTCACGGCGTGGGCCTCGGTCGCGCCGCCGATCACGCCGACGCCGGGTGCGAAGAGCACACCGAGGACGAGGGCGAGGGCGGTCAGGGCCGAGCGGAGTACGGGACGGGTCAGCATGGGGGATTCCTCCTGCTCATGACAAAACGGGGGATGAGCGAGCTGCCGTGCGGGGCGAGCAGGGAGATCCTGCCCGGTTCTACGCGCGTCCGCCAGAGGTACCGCATGACCGAAAAGCATGCGGAGCGGCTTTCGGAAGGGCCTGGACCCTTGTTGTTGAATTTCGAACCACATTGGTCTACAGTCAATCTCGTTGAAGGTTAAACAAGAACTTCGACAGCCACTCGCCTGAACACGTCCCCGAGGAGAAGCCATGGCTCTGTTCAACCGCAAGAACAACGACGCCCCGTCCACCACCGCCACCCTCGCGGTGGACCCCGCACTGGCCGCCCTGACCGGCACCTACGCGATCGACCCGGCGCACAGCAGCATCGGCTTCACCGTGCGCCACGCCATGGTCACCAACGTGCGCGGCTCCTTCGGTGAGCACGAGGGCACCCTGCAGCTGGACGGCACCGACCCGGCGAACTCCTCCGCCTCCATCGACGTCAAGATCGCGAGTGTCGACACCGGCATCGCCGACCGTGACGGCCACCTCGTCAGCGGCGACTTCTTCGAGGCCGAGAAGTTCCCCCTCATGACCTTCCGGTCCACCACGGCCGAGCAGCTCGGGGGCGACAAGTACCGCGTCACCGGCGACCTCACCATCAAGGACGTCACGCGTCCGCTCGCCATCGACCTGGAGTTCAACGGCTCCGCCACCGACGTCTACGGCAACGAGCGCGTGGGCTTCGAGGGCAGCACCGACATCCTGCGCTCCGACTGGGGCCTGACCTGGAACGCGGCGCTGGAGACCGGCGGCGTGATGGTCAGCGACAAGGTCAAGCTGAACTTCGACATCTCCGCGATCAAGGCCGCCCCGCAGGCCTGAACCGTACGGAGGTCCTGAACCGAGCGCGCCCGCCTTCGCTCCCCCACGGGGGAGGAAGGCGGGCGCTCGGCGTCCGGGGCCGCCCGGTCACACGGTGCGGCGCACCTTCAGCGCGTTGTCCGTGCGGGTGGTGGGGTTCCCGTCCGGGTCGTTCTGGATCCGCTCGTGCTCCGCGCTGACCAGCACCTCCCACTCCCCGTTCGGGAGTTCGAGGGAGGCGAGCACCTCGTCCGTTGTGGGCAGCTCCACATCCGGGTGGTCGTGCTCCCAGGCGGGGAAGCCCGCGTGCCCCACGATCAGGAGTACGCCGCCGGGCGCGACCACCGAGGCCGCCTGCCGCAGGATCCGCTCGCGCGGCAGATCACCCATGGAGTGCAGGAACTGGGCGGAGACCAGGTCGTACTCCCCCTCCGGGAACGAGGCCCCCAGGTCGTGCCACTGCCAGTCGATCCGGTCCTCCACGCCCGCCTCGGCCGCATGTCCGGCCGCCCGGTCCAGAGCGACCCGCGAGATGTCGGTGGCGGTGACCGTCCAGCCCCACCGGGCGAGCCAGACCGCGTCGGCGCCCTCGCCGCAGCCGAGGTCGAGGGCGCGCCCCGGCTTCAGACCGTCCACTTCACGGACCAGTGCGGTGTTGGGGTTCCCGCTCCAGATCCGGTCGCTCTCGCGGTACCGGTCGTCCCAGAGTTCGGCGTCGGTCCGGGTGGTGTCGTCGGTCATCGTGTCTCCTGCAGTCCGTGACGGCGGTCCCCGAGCACGCGCTCGGTCACCTTGCGCTCGGCCTCCGCCGAGAAGGGTTCCCGCCGAGCGGCGACCGCGCGGCCGGTGTCCTCGGTCACGAGGTCCGCGTTCATGGCCGACCCCGCCTTCAGCCCCGCGTTGGCGGCGCCGATGACCTGCTCCATGAGGTTGGCGACGTTACCGGCCACCCATACCCCGGGGACCTCGGTCGCACCGGTCGGATCGGCCGCGATGTAGGTGCCGATGAGGTGGTCGCCCATCTCCATCGCGGTGGGCACCAGGCCGAGGCTCTCCAGGACCCCGGAACGCGCGGTGAAGCGCGGCTGGACCACGAGCGCCTCGCGCGGGATCACCGTGCCGCCGGCCAACCGCACTCCGGCGAGCCGGTCGTCCTCCACGTCCAGCCCGGCCACCTCGCCGTCCACCACGGCGATGCCCCGCGCGGCCAGTTGCTCGTACTCCTCGTCGGTGAAGTCGGCCTGGAGGTGCCGGAACAGCACCACGTCGTCGCTCCACTGCCGCCAGAGCAGTGCCTGGTGCACAGCCATCGGACTCACGGCCAGGATGCCGATCGCCCGGTCCCGTACCTCCCAGCCGTGGCAGTACGGGCAGTGCAGTACATCGCTGCCCCAGAGCTCGGCCAGACCCTCCACCTGCGGCAGCTCATCGACGAGCCCGGTGGTCACCAGCAGCCGGCGGGCCTCGACGGTGCTCCCGTCCTCCCGTACGACCCGGAATCCGCCGTCCGGGAGCTTCTCGGCCGCAACGGCCTCGCCCTCGACGATCTCGGCCCCGTACCCGGAGGCCTCCGCCCGGCCGATGGCCAGCAGTTCCGAGGGCGGGGTGCCCTCCCGGCCCAGGTAGTTGTGCACGTGGGACGCGGGTGCGTTGCGCGGGCTGCCCGCGTCGATCACGAGCACGGAACGCCGAGCCCTGGACAGGGCCAGGGCCCCGCTCAGGCCTGCGGTCCCGCCACCCACCACGACTACGTCGTAGCGCTGATTCTTGCCACTCATGCGAAACACCTCCATCTACGGCAGATGGTGCGCGCCCGGCCCCGTTTCGACAAGCTTGCTTGCCGAAGCGGCAAACTCGCACCAGACGGTCTTCCCCGGACTCCGCTCCCCCACCCCCCATGCGTCGGCGAGCGCCCCGACGAGCATCAGACCGCGCCCGTACTCCGCGTGCGGTGCGGGAACCGCGCCCTCCTGGACCTCGCCGCCCCCGCTGTCGTGCACCTCGATCCGGAACACGTGCCCCCAGGAGAGGTGGACGCGGAATCCGCGACCGGGCGGGACGCCGTGCACCAGTGCGTTGGTGGCGAGCTCGCTCAGGCACAGCAGTACGTCGTCGACGAGTACCCCGCACACCCAGTCGAGCAGCGCCTCGCGCACGAACTGCCGCGCGAGAGGGATCGACCTGCGCTCACGGCGGTAGAACGCCTCGCGGACGTGGAGGAGTTGAGTTGATTCATTCACGGGACGACTGTCACAGAACGTCACTAGGGTTGATCAGCGCGTCAGGTCGTACACCGCGTTTGTACGGGTGCTGACGGGTCCGGCGGGATCGCGTACGGGGAGAGGCACACCATGCACTCGGCAAAGAGGAACAAGCGGGTCACGTCCTGGCACGTGATCGGCGCGCAGGTCGCCACGTTCCGCAAGGCGGCCCGGCTGACACAGGCATCGCTCGCCGACCGGTTCTGCGTGGGCGAGGACACGATCGCCTCGATCGAACAGGGCCGCCGGCCGCTCCAGGCGGACTTCGCGGCGCAGCTGGACGAACTGCTTGACACCAAGGGGGTGTTACAGGTCGCGGTGGCGAAGGTGCCGCAGAGGGAGCGGTTTCCGGCGTTCGCGCAGGACTTCGTGGAGTACGAGCAGGAGGCAGTGACGCTGCTGTCGTACGAGAACCAGGTGGTGCCTGGGCAGCTTCAGACGGAAGAGTACGCGCGCGCCGTCTTCGTCAGCCTCTATCCGCCCCTGGAGGACGACGTGCTGGAGGAGCGGGTCGCTGCACGGCTCGACCGGCAGCGCATGTTCGACCGCAGGCCCCGGCCGATGGCCAGCTTCCTGATCGAGGAGAGCATCCTGACCCGTCCCCTCGGAGGACGCTCCGTGCTGCGCGAGCAGATTCAGCACCTGCGCCGCTGCGCCGAACTCCCTTTCCTGGGAATGCAGATCATGCCCACGGACCGGGAGAAACACGCCGCACTGGACGGTCCGATGGTCCTGCTGGAAACCCCGGATCACGATCAACTGGCCTACGTGGAGGGGCAACGGGTCAGCGTCCTGATCGACGATCTCGACGAGGTCAGTGTGCTGCAACAGAAATATGGGATGCTGCGTTCGCAGGCACTTTCCCCCGAGGAGAGCATGCGCCTGCTGGACGACCTGCTTGGAGAGTGAGTCATGCCTCGCGCAGCACACGCCACTTCCCTCACGTGGTTCAAGTCCAGCTACAGCGCCAGCGAAGGCGGCAACTGCCTCGAAGTCGCCTACGACTGGCGCAAGTCCAGCTACAGCAGCGACCAAGGCGGCAACTGCGTCGAGGTCTCCGCCCACCCCGCCGCCGTGCACATCCGCGACTCCAAGGTCACCGACGGTCCGGTCCTCACCGTGCACCCGGCCGCCTGGGCGGCATTCGTCAGCGCCACGGCCTAGACCACAAGCGGCGCCAGTGCTCAGGAGAGCACCGGCGCCATGGCATGGCACATCCCACCTCTGCGCCGACTGCTCCGGGGATGCTCGGACTCCGGGTTCCACGCGACCGCGGCAGCAACCGTCAGGCCCAGGCGACGGCGTCCTCGACGGGCACGCGGGGCAGCCGCGGGAACCACGGGTCGGCACCGGGGTGACCGATGTTGACCAGCAGATGCGAATGCCAGCTGGTACCGGCGAAGAACTCCTTGTCCACGCCGGCCTCGTCGAAGCCCGCCATAGGACCGGCTGCAAGCCCCGCTGCGCGCACTGCGAGCAGGAAGACCCCGCTCTGCAGTGCCGAGTTGTAGGCAGCGATGCTCTCGCGCTTCTCGACCTGGTCTGCGAACGCCGCTCGCAGCATGTCGCCGCGGGCCGGGAAGACAGTCGGCATCTGCTCGTGGAAGTCGACGTCGTACGCCAGGATCGCCACGGCCGGCGCGCTGAGCGTCTTGGCCCTGTTGCCCTCGTCGAGGTGCCGGCCCAGTCGCTCCTTGCCCTCGCGGGTGCGCACGAAGGACACACGCAGAGGCTGACCGTTGGCGGCGCTCGGCGACCAACGGGCGAGTTCCCAGATCATGGCGAGTTCGTCGTCCGCAACGGCCGTTGCGGCAAAGGTGTTCGCGGTGCGCGCTTCGGTGAACATCACCTTTCGCCCGGCGTCGTCAAGGACATCGAGGGCCTGCGGTGCGCGGTCGGTCGTGCTCATGGCTTTCTCTCTCTACTTCGGTTGTTCGGATGGTGTGGTGTGCCGGGGCGGGTCGACCGCCCCGGCACCACGCGGTGGGGACGGGGTTTGCGGGTGCCGGGCGGGGCTCAGGACCGGGTGCTGTCACGTGGCCTGTCATCCCCTGGCTGACGTCATGTGTGGTGTGTCGACCGCTTGTTCCGCTCCGCGCCCAGGCGGGCGAAGTAGGCGATCAGATCGGGGTTGTCGACCGCCGCGGGGTTCAGGACCTGCTCCGCGGGGACGCCCTGGAGCAGGCGCTTGACGGGAACCTCGAGCTTCTTGCCGGTCTTCGTGTGCGGGAGGGCCGGTACGGCGAGGATCTCGTCGGGGACGTGGCGGGGTGAGGCGCCGGCGCGGATCGCGTCGCGGATCTTCTCGCGCAGGGCGTCGTCCACGCCGACCCCGTCAGCAAGGACCACGAAGAGCGGCATCCAGTAGCCGCCGTCGGGTTCCTCCGCGCCGATGACGAGAGCCTCGGAGATCTCGGGGAGGCGTTCGACGACGTCGTGGATGTCGACGCTGCCGAGGCGTACGCCGTTGCGGTTGAGGGTGGCATCGGAGCGGCCGTGGACGATCACCGAGCCGTGCGAGGTGAGGGTGATCCAGTCGCCGTGCCGCCACACCCCGGGGTAGGCGGCGAAGTAGGCGTCACGGTAGCGGCTGCCGTCGGGGTCGTTCCAGAAGTACAGCGGCATGGACGGCATGGGCCGGGTGACGACCAGTTCGCCGACCTGGTCGACGACCGGGGCGCCCTTCTCGTCGTAGGCGGCCAGCGCCACGCCCAGGTTGGGGGCGGAGAGCTGCCCCGCCCAGACGGGGGTCGTGGGGGCGCTGCCGGCGAATGCGGAGACGATGTCCGTGCCGCCGCTGGTGGAGGCCAGTTGGACGCCGCCGCCCACGCGGTCGCGGACCCAGGGGTAGGCGGAGGCGGGCAGAGCGGAGCCGGTGGAGCCGACGACGCGGATGGCCGACAGGTCGCGCGCGGAGGGATCGATGTCCAGTTTGGACATGGCCAGCAGGTACTGGGGGCTGGTGCCGAAGACGGTGACCTTGTGGCGGGCCGCCAGCTCCCACAGGATGTCCGGTCGCGCAGCGGGGGCGGGGCTGCCGTCATACGTGCAGGTGGTGGCACCGGTCAGCAGAGTGGAGACGACCAGGTTCCACATCATCCAGTGGGTGGTGGTGTACCACAGCAGGCGGTCCCCGAGGCCCAGATCGGTGTGCAGGCCGAGAATCTTGAAGTGTTCGAGCAGGACGCCGCCATGGCCGTGGACGATGCCCTTGGGCAGGCCGGTGGTGCCGGAGGAGAACACCACCCACAGAGGGTGGTCGAACGGCACCGGGGCAAAAGAGAGGTCCTCGGTGCGGGTGGCCGCGTCCTCCCAGGGCACCGCCGGCGCCGGGTGCCCGCCCTCGGGCCAGGCGAGGCCCACGTGCTCCACGCGCACCGTGGCCTTCAGCGTCGGCAGGGCGGTAGCCAGTTCGAGCGAGGCGGCACGGCGGTCGTGTGCGGTGCCGTTGAAGAGGTAGCCGTCCGCTGTGATCAGCACCGTAGGTTCGAGCTGGGCGAAGCGGTCGGCGGCGGCCTTGGGCGCGTAGTCCTGGCCGCACACCGACCACACCGCGCCCAGGCTGGCGGTGGCGAGGAAGGCGATGACGGCGTGGGGGGTGTTGGGCAGATAGCCCACCACCCGGTCGCCCTGGCCGACGCCCAGGTCGCGCAGGGTGGCGGCGACGGAGGCGACCCGGGAGCGCAGTGTCCGGCCCGTGATCTCGTAGCCGGTTCCCGTCTCGTCCAGCGCGGTGATCGCGGGAGCGTCCGGCTGCAGGTTGCGCAGCGCGTGGTGGGCGTAGTTGAGGGTGGCGCCGGGGAACCAGCGGACGCCGGGCATGGGCTCCTCGGCCAGAACCCGCTCGTACTCGGTCGTCGCGTCGATGGCGAAGTATTCCCACACCGCCTCCCAGAACCCTTCCAGGTCGCTGACGGACCAGCGGTGCAGGGCCAGGTAGTCGGTGGGGTCGGCAACGCCGTCGGCGCTCTTGTGCCGGGCGGCCCATCCTGCGAAGTCCGCCATGCGGCTGTGGGCGGCCACGTGCGGGTCGGGAGTGAAGAAGGGTTCCGGGTACGGCGTGGGGTGCGGGCTGGTCATGGTGTGGTGTTCCTCATCAGGGGGCGGGCCGGGCGTCGGCGGTACGGCGGGCCGTGTGCAGCAGGGGGGCCCAGGCGGCGGTGTCCGTGAAGTCGCCGGTGCCGGCCGGGACGGTGTCCGTCACGACGCGGTCGGGGCGCAGCAGGACGGCGTCGGCACGGCCGCGTGCCAGCCAGCCGGCCAGGGTGCCGTCGTCGCCCAGTTCGTCGACGTGGATCGTCCGGGCGCCCAGTGCCGTGGCCACGGTCGTCATCTGCGCCGTGGGCGGCACAGCGGTCAGGACGGCGAAGGAGTCCCCGAGGACGTCATCGAGGCGCACTCGCCTGCCGTCGTGCCGTACCCAGGGCTGCGGGCAGAAGGTGCCGGCCAGCACGCGGCCGGTCAGCCGGGGGCGGCGCCGTACGAGTGGACCGGCGGCCAGTGCGGGGCTGAGGTCACGGCTCACCGCCCCGGTCACGCCGGGGAGGCGACAGACCGCGCCCACCACGGCCCGGCGAAACGCCGCAGCGCGGTCCTGCCCACCGGTCATGGCCCAGCCGACGGCGACCGCCACGCGGATCGCATGTCGGGCGTGCGGCTTGCGCTCGCGTTCGTAGGTGTCCAGCAGCCCCTCGGGTGCGCCCTGTTGGAGGACGCGGGCGAGTTTCCAGGTGAGGTTGCCGGCGTCGCGCAGGCCGGAGCACAGGCCCTGCCCGACGAAGGGCGGGGTGAGGTGGGCGGCGTCGCCCAGCAGGAAGACACGCCCCCTGCGCCACCGGTCGGCGAGACGGGCCTGGAAGGTGTACTGCGCCTGCCGGATCACCTCGAAGTCGTCGCACGGCGAGGCCGGCAGGTCCACCCAGGGGGCGACCAGCTCGCGCAGGCGCTCCCATCCGTCCGGACCGTCCAGGTTCTGGTCGTCGGCCAGCCGGAACTCCCAGCGGTAGCGGTCCTCGCTGATGCGCATGAAGGTGGCCGGCCGGGTCGGGCAGCAGATCTGCTCGGCGCCTTCCCAGGTACGCACCGGGCGGCTGGTGCGCACGTCGATGACCCGCCAGCTCTCCTGGAAGTGCAGGTCCTCCCAGTCCGTGCCGATCGCGTCACGGGTGAGACTGCCCGCACCGTCGCAGCCGAGGACGGCATCGGCCCACAGGTGCTCCTCCTCGTCGCTGCCGTCGCGCCGGAAGGTGACCCGGACGGAACCCGTCGAGTCGTTCGGTCCGTCGGTGTCCCGTGCGACGGACGCAGCGACGGACACGACCTCCGCCCCGCTCCACAGCTCGCATTCCGGGCGGCGCGCCAAGGCGTCACGCAGCAGGCGTTCCAGCTCGGGCTGGTTGAACATGCTCAGCTGCGGGAAGCCGTGGAGTCCGTCCATGGACCGCGGGAATTCGGCGATCACGCGGCGCCGGGCGTCCAGCAGCCGCAGCCCGGGCGCCGGGCGGGCGAGGGCGGCGAATTCCTCGTGGACACCGAGGCTCTGCAGGATCCGGCGGATCTCGTCGTCCACGACGACGGCGCGCGGCAGGGGGTAGATGTCCCGATGGCGTTCGAGGATCACGCTGGGCACCCCCTGCCGGGCGAGCAGGAGGGCGGCCGTGACCCCGACGGGTCCCCCACCGATGATCACCACCGGCCTGCGGGATGAGGCCTTCACAGTGCGTCCGTAACGGGGGTGCGCTGCTCGCCGAGGTCGATCCGCCCGTCGGGGGTGGCGATCGTGGCGGTGATGAGATCACCGCTGTGCAGGTACTTGGGGTTCTTGGCCTGGCCCTTGAAGAACGCCTTCCACTTCAGTGCGGGCGGCAGCAGAGCGGCGATCTTCGCGGCCGCCTTGGGCGGGGCCTTCAGGGCCGTGCCGCCGGGAGTACCGGTCAGCAGCAGGTCGCCCGGGGCGAGGGTCTGGAAGCGGGCGAGCAGGGTGAGCGCCTCTGCGGGCCGAACGATCATGTCGGCCAGCGTGCGGTCCTGGCGCGACACACCGTTGACCGACAGCCGCAGCCGCAGGTTCAGCAGATGGGCGAAGTCCTCGGGCTCCAGCAGGGCCAGGTACGGCCCCGTCGGCGTGAAGGTGGGATAGGACTTGCTCTCGTAGAACTGGGTCTTGGTCAGCTGGACGTCGCGGGCGCTGACGTCGTTGGTCAGGACGAGGCCGGCGACGTAGCGCGGCAGGTCCTGCTCCTCGACGACGGTGCCCACGGGCAGCGTCGCACCCATGACGAGGCCGAGTTCCACCTCGTAGTCGAGGAACTTCACGTGCGCGGGGCGCACGATCTTCTCGTGCGGTCCGCTGACCGAGCCGGACGCTTTGCGGAAGAAGGTGGCCGGGATGTCGCCGGTGAAGCCCGAATCCTTCGCGTGGCTCCGGTAGTTGACCATCTGGGCGACCACCCGGCACGGGGTGGTGACCGGAGGCAGCGCCACCAGATCGGCGACGGGTGTGCCGCTCTCGGCGGAGGCGGCAGCCTCGCGGACCGCGTCCCGGTCGGCGAGCAGCTCGGCGGTGGTGACCGCCTTGGTCCCGACGCGGACGGCGCGCTCGTCCCGGACGACCCACCAGCCGTCGTTGGTGCGCAGAACGTTGGTGCTCATGAGCTCATCGCTTTCATCAGGCCCAGCAGGCGTGCGGGGTCGAGTTCGTTGTCGCCACGCAGGGCAGTCATGACCTCGCGCAGCTTGGCGGGGGACGGGCTGGTGCCCAGGAAGTCGCGGGTGACCGGTGGGCCCCACTGGGCCAGGCCGCTCGCCGACATCGGCGCCCAGCCGGGCTCCAGGTCGCAGGAGAACAGGTCGCCGTCGGCGAAGTGCTCCAGCATGAAGTGGTCGGGGTCGCGCCAGTAGTCGAACAGCTGACTGCCCTGGATGTGCCGGCCGATGCCCCAGCTGCGCCGGTACCCGCGCTCGGCCAGGTACTCCCCGCCGGCGCCGATCGCGTCGAGGTCGGTGACCTGGTAGGCGGAGTGGACGTAGCCGGTTCCGGGCCCCAGGTGCAGGGCCAGCGTGTGGTGATCGACGGCCACGCTGCCCTGGTCGCAGCGGATGAACGCCATGGTCGGACCGCGATCGCGCTGCCCGTCCAGGAACAGGAAGTCGGACACGATCAGACCCAGCGTGTCCAGGTACCAGTCCAGGGTGCGGGCGAACACGCTTGTCTCCAGCACCACATGGCCCAGCCGCTGGATTCGGGACGGCTCACGGGGCGGACGCTGGGTGACGTTCGTACGACGGTGACCGGTGCCGAAGTTGAGCAGCAGCGGCTCCTGCTCGGGCAGCGCGGGCAGCTGCTCGGCGCAGTGCACGACCCGGACCGACAGGCCCGAGGGATCGAGCAGGGCGACCGACTGCCCGCCTCCGGGTACGCCGATGTCCCGGACGGTACAGCCGGTGGCGCGGGCCAGCCGGTCCAGGTCGCCCCGCTCGGCCGCGCGGAACGCCGGCCCGATGAAGCGGGACGTACGGCCCTCGCGGATCACCATGCAGGGCGAGCCGGCGAAGGTGCCGCGCAGCCACAGCTCGCCCTCGGTGCGGGCTGCGATCGCGAAGCCGAAGTCACGGGCGAAGACCTCGGCCCGGTCCAGGTCGGGCTTCTCGAACTCCAGCCAGGCCAGGTCGGCCACCTTGATCACGGGGTTCCGGGACCGTCCCGGATGCTCACCGCGCAAGGCGCCCTGCTCACTGTGGAGGTCTTGGTGCGGCGTCTGGGGAGCGGCTTTGTTAACGGGGGTGCGGGACATGGTGTCCTCCAAGCAACACTGCTGTAATGATGAAATCATCAACCTTGCGGAAACAATCGTCAATAGCGCGAGGTCAAAGAGTTGATGATCTCATCAGTAATGGCAGACTCATCGTGAGGGTTGTTACACTCGCCGTATGCCGACGTCGTCAGCCCCGCCCAAGAACCGCTTCGAGCGGCGCCGCGCCGAGACCCGTCAGGCGTTCGTCCGTGCGGGCCGGCAGATCCTCGCGGAGACCGGGGACACCAACGTCAGCATTCAGGCCATCGCCGAGCGCGCGGACGTGGGTTTCGGCTCCTTCTACAACCACTTCGAGTCCAAGACGGAGCTGTTCGACGCCGCCGTGACGGACGCTCTGGAGGAGTTCGGCCGAGTCATCGACGACCGCGTACAAGGACTCGACGACCCGGCCGAGCTCGTCGCCGTGGGCTTCCGGCTCACCGCCCGCATGGCCGACTCCCACCCCGAACTCATGCGGATCCTGCGCGACCGCGGTCTGGCCTACATCCACTCCGACCGCGGACTCGCCCCGCGAGCCCTGCGCGACCTGGAGAACGGCATCGCCTCGGGCCGCTTCACCTGCCACAATGCGACCACCGCCCTGTCCGCCTTGGGCGGGACCCTGCTGTCCCTCGTGGCGCTGCGGCTGGCCCGGCCCGACCTCGACGGCGACGAGGCCGCATCGGACCTGGCCGAGATGGTCCTGCGCATGCTCGGCGTCCTGCCGGACGACGCCCACGAGGTGACCCGGCGGCCGCTGCCCTAGCTCAGTCAGCCCCGAGCACCGGCTGCGCCAGGCTTCGGTGGACACCTGAAAGTCCGGATCGCCCTGCCCGACTTCACCTGCCCCGGAGTGGGTATGCGCCGGACCCGGACACCGGGGAGCCGTGGGCTCCGGTGCTCCCTCGAGCACCGGAGCCCATTCACCCCTGCCTGAGGTGGCCTTGATGAACTTTCCTTGCAGTTATCAGGGGACGAGGATGAGGCGGATCGGGTCGCCGATCTTGTTCTCCAGCCGGTTGACCGCGTCGGCGGCCTCAGCGAGCGGGATGTGGTCGGTGATGGAGGGGGCCAGGTCGATACGGCCGACCTCGGCCAGCCGGACCAGCTCGGTGACGGACTCGGGGCTGCCGCCGTAGTGGCCGCGCACCTGCTTGCCCATGTAGTTGAAAAGCATGCCCTCGCTGATGGTGAGGGGCCTGGGCGTGATGCCGACCAGGATGAGGACTCCGCCCAGGCCGAGTGCGGCGGCGGCCTGCTCGCGGACGGCGGGCACACCCGCGCAGTCGAAGGCGAAGTCGAGGCCTCGTCCGGCGGTGGCCGCGCGCACCTCGTCGGCGAAGTCGGGGGCAGCCGGGTCGAGGGCGAAGTCCGCGCCGAAGGCCAGGGCACGCTCGCGGGCGCCGGGCAGCGGGTCGACGGCGACGATCGGCGCGGCGCCGGCCAGGCGGGCGATGCGGACGTTGTGGGCGCCGACACCGCCCACGCCCCAGATGCCGACGGACTGGGCGGGGCGTACGCCCGCGGTGGTGACGACAGCGGCGTAGGGGGTGGAGACCGCGTCGGGGATGATCGCGGCCTGGTCGAAGGGGAGGTTGCCGGGGATGGGGATGAGGGTGTCCTCGGGGGTGACCATGTACTGGGCCCAGCCGCCGTCGTAGTCGATGCCGGCGGTGCGCATCTGGGTGCAGGGGCGGCGGCGTGCGCAGTCGGCGCACTGGCCGCAGGTCTTGCCGGCCTCCAGGGTGACGCGGGTGCCGACGGTCAGGCCGCGCTTGAGGTCGGGGCCGAGGGCGTGGATCACACCGGAGACCTCGTGGCCGACGGTGACCACGTCGGAAGTGGCGAACAGCGGAACGAGGGAGCCGTCGATCAGGTGGATGTCCGAGAGGCAGACGCCGGCGGCCTTGACCTCGATGAGAACCTCGCCCGGGCCGGGCACGGGGACGGCGACCTCCTCCACGACGAACTTCTTGCTGTCCAGGTGGAAGCGTCCGGCGAGCATGGTGTCCATGGTGCTCTGCTTTCTGTGGGCGGCACTCCCGGCGGTTCGGGCCGATGGGGTGCCGTGTGGTGCTCGTGTTGGGTGAGTGGGGGCCGGGAGGGTGCGGGGTGTCAGGACCGCCGCCCCCTCCCGGCGTCCGGGGGTCAGGCGAAGACGTCCTGCTGGTAGCGCTCGTCGGCTTCGAGCTGGGCGAGCCACTGCTGGGCGGTCTCGTCGTCGCTGCCGGTCCGCTCGCGGTAGATCGCCGCGAGGGCCTCGCGCACGGCGGGCGCCATGCGGCGGCCGTCGCCGCAGACGTAGACGTACGCCCCGTCTTCGATGGCCTGCCACACGGTGTCGGCGGCGTTGGCGATGGCGTTCTGGACGAACCGGGCCGGGTGGCCGGTCACCGCGGAGAAGGCGGTGTGCACCTGCGCGATCCCTGACTGCTCCCAGGCCTGCATCTCCTGGAAGTAGAAGTAGTCGTGCTCCGGGTGGCGGCAGCCGACGAAGACCTGCGACAGGCCCACCTTGCTGCCGTTCTCCTGCTGCGAGGCGCGCTCCTCCAGGAATCCGCGCAGCGGCGCGATGCCGGTGCCCGGGCCGATGAGGACCAGCGGCGTGGCCGGGTCGACCGGCGGCGCGAAGGTCGGGGAGGGCACCCGCACGTAGCCGTAGAAGACGTCTCCGGGCTCGAGGCCGCCGATGTAGGAGGAGCAGGTGCCGCGGTACTGGCCGTCGCCGGACAGGGCAGGGCCTTCCAGCAGGCCCACGGTCAGGCGCACGTGGCGCGGGTTGGCCAGCGGAGCGGAGGAGATGGAATAGAACCGCGGGCGGATCGGGCCCATCATGTCCAGGAAGACCGCCAGCGGCAGCTCGACCGCCGGGAAGCGCTCCAGCAGGCCCAGCACGGAGATGCGCTTGTTGAGGATTTCCTTCCGGTAGCGCTCCTGGGCCTCTTCGGTGTCGGCCGTGTACGCCTCCAGCTGGGGCAGGGTCCACGGGCACGGGGTGTGTTCGGCCAGGGTCTGGATCTGGGAGCGGGTGGCGATGTCCTGCAGTTCCAGGAACTCGGTGAGCAGCAGGCCCGCGGTGACGGGCGTGCCGACCGGCAGGTGGGTGCGGCCGCCTGCGGGCTGGTCGAGCCGGAGCACCTGGTCGCGGTCGATGCCGAGCCGCGCGAGGGTGCGGTCGACCAGGACGGGTTCGTTCTTTGCGAAGACGGCCAGGTGATTGCCGGTGTCGTAGGTGACACCGGCGGGGAGCTCGATGGTGATGGACTTCGCGGACGGGCGCGGCGGCTCGATGCTGAAGTCCCACAGGCCGGTGGCGTCGGCCACGAGTTCCTCGTTGGCCACGACCGTGAGGGGGTAGGCCTGGTCGGAGACGATCGCCGGGCGCACATCGGCCTCGGTGAGCAGTTGGACCTGGAAGCGCGGTCCGCTCGCCTCGGAGGTGTCGGCGGCGTACTCCTCGGCCAGCGTGGCCCACAAGGTGTCCATCCAGCGGGAGGCCATGCCGTCGAAGTCACCGGCCGCATCCGCGATACCGCGCTCGATGACGGGTTGGGCCCCGGCGGCCAGCAGGCCTTCCTCTATCCGCTTGGGGAAGCCCTGGTAGGTGGCCACCCACTGGGTGTTGCCGGCACCCAGCAGCGCGAACCGCACGTCGGACAGCGAACCCTCCGGGAGTCCGGCGGCGATCAGCTCGTCGAAACGCTGGGCGTTGTCCGGCGCCTTGCCGTTGTAGCTGGCGGCGACGACCACGAGCAGACCCTCGGTGGGCAGGTTGTCGCCCAGCTCGTCCAGGCTGGTCAGTGTGGTGCCGAAGCCGGAGCGCTCGCTGCGGTCGGCGATGGTGCGCGCCAGGTCTTCGCACGAGCCGAGGCTGGAGCCGTAGGCGACGGTGAGGTTCACCCCGACACCGCTGACCGCGGCCTGCGCCCGCGTGTCGTCGGTCTGCAGGTCCACGGCGCCGAAGACGGTCCTCTCGTGCTCCTGACGGGTGCGCACGTTCAGTTCGAAGCCGCCAGGCTTGCGCGTCAAAGCCTCCTTGACGTCCATCTTGTAGTCGGTCGTGTCGGAGAACTTGAACTTCTGCAGCACCAGCGCGAGGGCCAGACGGGCCTCGGTGAGCGCGAACTGGCGGCCGATGCAGGCACGCACGCCGTTGCCGAACGGCTTGTAGGCGTGCGGGTGGTGGTTCACCCGGTTCTCCGGCAGCCACCGGTTGATGTCGAACTCCTCCGGCCGCTCCCACGCCTTGGGATGGGTGTGCAGCGGGCCCTCGAGGAGGTTGACCTGCGCTCCCTTCTTCAGCTCGTAGCAGCCGCCGATGACGGTGTCCTCCAGCGGGGACTTGCCGATCATCGGGATGGGAGCCCACAGCCGCAGGGTCTCCTCAAGGATCCGCGGGATCACGTCCATCTGCATGATCGTGTCGTAGTCCGGGACCGTGTCGCCGGGCAGCAGCCGGTCCACCTCGGCGTAGGCCTGGGCCAGGATGTGCGGGTTGCGCATCAGCGAGTACGTGGCGAACGACAGCAGACCACTGGTGGTCTCGTGACCGGCGATCAGGAACGTCACCACCTGGTCACGGACGTTGTCGTCGTCCAGCCGCTTGCCGGTCTCCGGGTCGGTGGCCTCCAGCATCAGACCCAGCAGGTCCTCCTCACCTGTGCCCTTCCCCTGACGGCGCTCCTTGATCACGCTCTCGACCAGATCGCGCATCAGCTGGATGTTCTCGCGGTACTTCTTGCCGTCGGCCTTGCGGAGCTTGGTCATCATCGGCAGCTCCTGCGAGCGCCGCAGTGACTCCACCAGCGACTCCAGCAGCGCGTTGAGGAAGGGGTGCAGCTCCTCCTTGGCGAAGGAGTCGAACCGGTAGCCGAACCCCGACAGGGCGATGGTGTCCAGGGTCAGCCGGGTGTAGTCGTCGGTGATGTTGACCGGCCGGCCCTCCTCGCGCTCCCACTTGCCCACCAGATTCTGGGCGACCTCCAGCATCTGCCCGTAGTAGCCCTTCATGGCCCGCTGACTGAACGCCGGCAGGAGGATCCGGTGCGCCATGCTCCATTCCTCCTCGTGCTGGTGGGCCGTGAACAAGCCCGCCCCCGTGTAGTCCCGAACATGGCTCAGCGGCGTCTTCTCGATCTGCTTGAAGAACCGCGTCTCGTCGCAGACCTCGGCTACCAGGTCCGGGTCATAGACGAAGACCTGCTCGATGCCGGCGATGTCCATCCCGTAGATGCCCTCGGGGAACTGCTTGGACAGCTCGCCGAAGTAGGCGACCGGGTTGGTGTCGGGGATCTGCGGCGTGTGGCCGAGCAGAGGGACCCCCCGCGGGGACCGGATGGGACGCAGTTCGGTCACGGGTTGCCTGGCCATGGCTTGCTCCTTTGTCGGAGAGAGGAGGGGGCAGGGGCACTGTGCGATGCGGAGAAGGCCGCCGACCGGCAGCGAACCCTCATTTCCATACGCCGTATGGAACTGTTTCAGTGTTACCATACGTCGTATGGAAACTCCAAAGAAGGCTCCTCGGGGGACGAGAAAGAGGGACGTACCGCTCACCGAGGACGGCATCTATGCCACAGCGCTGCGCCTCATCGACGCCGATGGGGTCGAGGCGCTGACCATGCGCAAACTTGCGACCGCGTTGGATGCGAACCCGATGTCGCTGTACCACCACGTGCCGAACAAGGACGCCGTGCTGCGCGGCGTGGCGAGAACGGTCGGCGCCCAGTTCCGCACCGCGACCCGGGAAGGCGCTGCGTGGCAGGACCGCCTCCGCCAACTCGCCGAGGACTTCCGCAGGCTGGCGCACCGTCACCCCGAGCTCATGACCTACTCGTTCGGGCAACCGGACTTCATTCAGCCCGAAGACCCTTTCTGGCTCGGGCTCACCGCCACGCTGGAGGATGCGGGCGTACCGCAGGAAGAGACCCCGCAGGTGGCCGCTCCTGTCTGCGCCGCCGTGGTCGGCGTGGTGATCGCCGAAATCAACGGTGCGCTTCAGCGGTGGTCAGCTCTTCTACCGGGTTCAACCACTACCGGCGATGGCGAGCGTCCGGATAGAGGCCCCGATGACAGTCGTATGTTCCACCTGGCGCTGTACATGATCATCACGGGACTGGAGAGTCAGCTCACAGCCGAACGCGTCGGCAGAAACGGCGGCGAGAGCTAATGAGCCCGGCGCACTTCCAAGCCGTCGCGGTGCCTCCGGCGAGTGGTGGCGAAGAGCCCACCGATGGCAAGACGGAGCCGCGCCGAGCTGCAACCGACTGCGGGTGCACAACCAAGGACACGTCTGCTTTCGCCGAGGGAGTGAGCACGTCTACGGGTGAGGCATCCAGGCGCGCGGAGAGATCGAGCCACAGCCGGTTGACTGCGGATCGGGAGCGAGACATCTACGAGGCCGTCCTGACCCTGCTGCGGGAAGGCGACTACGACGCTCTCACCATGGACAACGTCGCCACACGAGCCAGGGCGAGCAAGGCGACGTTCTATCGTCGATGGCAGGGCAAGCCGCAGTTGGTGGCAGCGGCTCTGCGGCACCGGACCCCCGACAAGAGCGACTCCCTGGACACGGGATCCCTGGCGGGCGATCTGCACGAGATCGTCAGGAGGGCGAGCGAAGCCGCGTCCCACGAGACGTTCGTGCTGCTGCGGGCGCTCGGTGGTGCGATGCATGCCCATCCTGAACTGGCGGACGCCGTGTACGAGAGCAGGGTCGAGCCCGAGCTGAAGACGATGCGCGCAGTGGTCGACCGCGCCGTCGACCGTGGCGAGGTGGCGGCAGAGAATCCGGCGCTCGGTTTCCTGGCGCACCTCATCTCCGGGGCGGCCCTCGCCCGACCGGTCGTCGAACGCGCCGAAGCAGACGCCGAGTTCCTCAGCCGTTACGTCGACGCCGTGGTCCTGCCGGCGCTGCTGAGCGCTGACGCCCGTTGAACCATCCCTAAGGGACAGCCCTGAGGGAACCGATCACGAGCGGCCTCTCGCCTACTTGGATTCGACCCGTCCGAGGGGGTGGGAGCCGACCGTCAGCGCGTCACACTCCGCCTTCCTAGCCGGATCCCCGGAATAGAGCTCCGTGCGGAGGTAGGCCCAGGTGAGCCGCTGGACCGCGGCCACTCGCTCGGGGCTCTCGTCCGTGGTCTCGGCGTATCCGGAGACCCCGCCGAGCCCGTGCTCCGCGCCGAACAGGGTGAGCAGGGACTTGGGGCTCGGGGCGAGGACGTACGGATCAGCATGCCAGTCCGGGCCCCGCACCGTCAGGTGGGCAGAGGCGTCCTTGTCGCCGGCGACCACGAGCGCGGGCGTCGCCATCTTGGAGAAGTCAGTGGTCACGAGGAAGGACAGATTGTCTGCCACGGAGTCGGCCAGGGCGTCGCCGCCCCTGCCGGGCGCGGCGAGCAGTACACCCGCTGTGATCCGGGGCTCGGTCAGGTTCACTTCGGTTCCGTCGCGCGGATCGGTGAGCCGGCATCCGAGGAGCAGGCTCGCGGTGTGCCCGCCCATCGAGTGCCCGGCCACGGCAACCCTGCTTCGGTCCAGGCGCCCGATGAGCTGCGGACCGCGGCCTCGATCACGTCGAGTCCATCGAGGATGCGCGTCATGTCCTCGGCCCGTGATCGCCGGTACTCGCCGAAGATGATCACGCCTGCAGGCGCGGAGCTCACCCTGGAGTGCACCGTCCTCCCGTCGGAGGACGCGGGCGTCACATCGACCATTCCGCTGTGCGCCTGGGCCGACGAGAACACGGTCGGTTCCGTGATGCTGTACTCCTCCGACAGCGCCTCCCGGGATCCCGACTCCGTGGACCTGGACGCGACGGCGCTGACCACGCTGAAGGTACGCGACGAGGCTTGGCAGCCGATCGCCCCCTGAGGCCTCTGCGCGGAGGCGGGCCGCGAGATCGACGATGTCGGTGGAAGGCCGCGTTCGTCAGCGCCGCGGCTCAGCACTTCAGCCAGATCCTGAATTGCTTTTCGCTATGGCAGATCGAACGTGACGCCAGACCTGGCGGTGGCGATGTCGGACGGTACCGAGGGCACTTCCCGACGATGGGCATCCGACACGTCCACCGGCAATGACGGTATCGACGTGGGCGTGGCCGCCGACGGAAGTGCCGGAACCGGTGCGCCGGATTCGATAGATACCTCCACGGTCACCGTGTCCGACGGCTCGTGGGTCCTCGGCGCCTCCCCCGGAACGGGCCGCGAAAGGCCCTGGCGCGCCCGGTCGATGCGATGCGGATCCGGGGAGGGCGATGCCCCGTGAGGACGTGACCGTGCGCGGGGAGCGGGGAGCTCCACGGCCGGGGCGGCGTGCGCCACCACCGCCTCGGGCCTGCTCCCGGGAGACCGGCCGTCCGGCCGGTCGAAGGGTCCGGCAGGCAGAACCGCTCCCGCCACGGCGAGCGTCACCGCCGCCGATGTCGCCCCCACGGACTGAGCGACGCCGGTACGGGGAAATCTGCGTGCGCACATCCACACGGTCGTGGCCAGTGTGAAACTCCCGGCCAGGACGTTACGCAGCGACCGTCTGGCTCTGGCGAGCAGTGACTCGGTCGCCCGGTAGCTGAGCCCCATGGTCCGGGCCACCTGTCCGACGTCGAGATCCTGCGCCTGGAGCCGCAGCGCCTGGGCCTGGCGGGCAGGCAGCAGCTCCGCGCTGCGGCCGGCCAGCCATCTGGCCTCCGCCCGGTCGCATGCCACCTCCTCGACCAGGAAGGGCTCGACCGGAGCGGCGGAAAGGCTCTTGCTCAACTCCCGTTCGCGGGCGACCTGAAGGTGCCGGTCGGCGCAGGCGCGTACGGTCGCGAGCCTGAGCCACGAGCGCACCCGGCCGTACTCGACGTCAGGGTCCTCCACCGCGCGGATCATCGCTTCCTGAACGGCGTCCTCGGCCTCTTCGGCGCTCGACGAGCGACTGCGCGCGATCTCCAGCAGTTCGTCCCGGTGTCTCCAGATGAGCTCCCACCGGTTGCCCGGGCCACCTGGACGACGAGCGGTACGCGGGTCTCTCACGTTCAAAGCCTCTGGTCCATGGATTCAGGTCCGATGTGCGTTGATCATGGTGTCCCGCGGCCCCTATGCCCCGCGACCTGGCAGGTACCGGGGCATACGGGCTCAGCGCCGGATCAGACCGAGAGCGTGGCGGCGGAGCCGAGACCGGCGATGCCGAGCACGTTGCTGCCGACGGCACCCGAGAGGCTGCCGGAGAGCAGGTCGGCGTTGACCGCACCCGCGATGCCACCGACGAGCGGCGCCTCGAGGGAAGCCGCGCCGGCGATGCCACCGGACACGACGTCCAGGTCCGCGTCGGAGATTTCCTGGGTCTGTATCTGGGGGGCGGAGCTCATGAGGTGAATTCCCTTCGCATTAATTCCGAATGACTGGGGCCAACTCCGCAGTGGGGAATGACCCTTGTCGCTGTCACAGTTACCGAAGCCTCGGCGTGCGCCCGAAGGCGGCGAATTTCCCTACGGCTTCGGCGATGTGAGGGATGTAAGCACGTGAGGGCGTTGCGAGGCCACCCTTCAGCAGTCCCACGAATAGCTCTCCGACATCGAAGGGACAACACGGTCACATTGCTCCATGGACCGGTGCAGCTTCTTCACTCACCCGACCGACGGACGTTCCGTCGGCCGAATCTTCTATCCGTCACGAAAGGGACATTGTCGGCCGCTGACGTGAGGGATCCGGTCCGCAGACGGAAAGCCGCGGGACGCGCCTAGCCACCTGCGGACACGGTGTGCAGATTCGCCGCAGACGACCGCAGGCCGACCCCCGGCCCGTCTCACCGGTGCGGCCGGGCGAGCGCCGGATCGGTCAGGTCGAGGTGGAGCAGATTCCCCCGGTCGTTGATGAAGACCGCTCGCGTTCCCTCGTGACGCACACCTACGAACGGGTTCGAGGACCCCATGGCGAGGACCCACAGCAGGGAGCGGTCGGCGTCGAGGCGGGCGAGGTAGCCGATGGTGCCCAGCCCGCTGCCGCCGCCCGACATCCAGCCGGATCTGTCCCGCAGCGAGCTCTCGAAGTTGAGGTCCACCTCTGTGGAGCCCCCGGCTCCCCGAGGCGGAAGGGAACGGGTTGCCCAGCTTCCGGGTGGTAGGCCCCGGGCCCCTCCACGCCCGTGTCGTCCGGTCGGTACAGCCCCGTCCCGGATCGGGAACTCGCCTGCCGCCCACAGTCGTTCGATGACTCCCCTTGCCCCTCACATCCCTGACCGCTCGCCGGAAGCGGAAGCGTGATGCCGTAGGCCCTCATCCTGCGGCAGTTCGTCACGCGGGAGATACCGAGCCGCTGTGTGCGGCCGGGAGTTCATTGCCGTCCCCGCCTCCAGCAGACCGGTTCCGCGACGCCGCGCCTCCCGGACCGCTCTTCGTCGAATGTCTGTCGAATGTCTGTACGCGCATCGGCGTACCGGTGTACGGTCTCGGGCCGATGGCCTTGGGAGCGCTCCCATGAGGCTGCTTCCGCTTCGCACGAGGAGGAAAACCATGAAACGCCTACTCGCCTTACTGGCGACCTGCGCAACAGTCCTGGGCCTCACGGCAGCCTTCGGCCCCCAGGCCTCGGCCGCCACCGGCTGCAGGGTCGACTACACAGTCACCAGCCAGTGGACGGGCGGCTTCCAGGCAGGGGTGAAGGTCACCAACCTGGGCGCCCCCGTCACCGGATGGACGCTCGGGTTCGCCATGCCGGACGCGGGGCAGAAGGTCGTCCAGGGCTGGAACGCCACCTGGTCGCAGTCCGGCTCCGCGGTCACCGCCGTCGGCGTCGACTGGAACCGCACGCTGGCCACCGGTGCGGCGGCCGACGTGGGATTCACGGGCTCCTTCACGGGCGCCAACCCGAAACCCACGGCGTTCACACTCAACGGCGTCGCCTGTACCGGCTCTCTCGAAGAGCCCCCGCCCGTCCCGGTCGACGGCACCCCCGTGGACATCAACGGCCAGCTTCACGTCTGCGGCGTGAACCTGTGCAATCAGTACAACCGCCCCATACAACTGCGGGGGATGAGCACGCACGGCATCCAGTGGTTCAGCGAGTGCTACAACGCCGCGTCCCTGGACGCGTTGGCGAAGGACTGGAAGTCGGACCTGCTGCGCATCGCCATGTATGTGCAGGAGGACGGTTACGAGACCGACCCGGCGGGCTTCACCAGCCGCGTGAACAGCCTCGTCGACATGGCCGAGGCCCGTGGCATGTACGCATTGATCGATTTCCACACGCTGACGCCGGGCGACCCGAACTTCAACCTCGCCCGCGCGAAGACGTTCTTCGCTTCCGTCGCCGCCCGCAACGCCGGCAAGAAGAACGTGATCTACGAGATCGCCAATGAGCCCAACGGCGTGAGCTGGTCGGCCATCAAGAACTACGCCGAGCAGGTCATCCCGGTGATCCGGGCCGCCGACCCGGACGCCGTCGTCATCGTCGGCACCCGCGGCTGGTCCTCGCTGGGAGTCTCCGACGGCTCCAACGAGAGCGAGGTCGTCAACAATCCCGTCAATGCCACCAACCTCATGTACGCGTTCCACTTCTACGCCGCGAGCCACAAGGACAACTACCGCACCGCGGTGAGCCGGGCGGCTTCGCAACTGCCGCTCTTCGTGAGCGAGTTCGGCACGGTGAGCGCCACCGGCGGTGGAGCGATGGACCGGGCGAGCACCACGGCCTGGCTGGACCTGCTCGATCAGCTGAAGATCAGCTACGCGAACTGGACCTATTCCGAAGCCCCCGAGAGCAGCGCGGCGTTCAAGCCCGGCACCTGCAGCGGCAGCGACTACAGCAGCAGTGGTGTGCTGACCGAGTCCGGGGCACTGCTCAAGAACCGGATCAGTACTGCCGACAGTTTCCCCACCAGCTGACCTTCGGAGGGGCTCCGGCCGGGCCTGAGCCCCTTCTCTCGATGCCCCTCCTCTCGATGACGGGTCCGCTCCCGTCACTCTTCCGCACCCCCTCACCCCCTGCCTCGGAGGCACACGTGCGCGTCCTTCTCCCACGATTACTGCGCCGTCCATGGATGGCCGTCCTCACTGCCGTCGCGCTGCTGGCGTCCGGCTTCACGGCGGTGTCCGCGAGCGGCGCGGAGTCCGGCTGCCGGGTCGACTACACGGTGAACAAGTGGACCGACGGTTACACCGCCCAGATCAAGGTCACCAATCTCGGCCCGGCGCTCAACGGCTGGCGTCTGACCTGGACCTACACCGGGGACCAGCAGGTGACATCGGCGTGGAACGCGACCGTCACCCAGACCGGCAGCTCCGTCGCCGCCGTACCTACGAGCTGGAACGGCACCCTGGCCACAAGGGGCACCGCCGACTTCGGCCTGCAGGGGACCTGGCGGTCGGCCGACCCCGCGCCGAGCGACTTCACCCTCAACGGCACTCCCTGTGGCGGTGACGGCACCCCGCCACCGACCACACCCCCCACGACCCCGCCGCCCACGACCCCGCCGCCGAGCGCGGACTGCGGCAGCGCAGTGATCTGTTCCGATTTCGAGGACCAGACCGGCCCGGCTCCGTCCGGCGCCTGGCAGTTCACCGCACCCGACTGCCAGGGCACCGGCGCGGCTGCTGTCGACACCGCGGTCGCGCACAGCGGCGGCAGGTCGCTGCGGGTGGACGGCCGGGCCGGCTACTGCAACCACGCCTTCGTCGCCGCCACCGCGGACCTGTCCTCGGTCGGTCCGGTGATGTACGTACGCATGTGGGTGAGGCACACCACCGCGCTCCCCTCCGCCCACGTCACTTTCGTCTCCCTGCCCGACACCTCCCAGGGCGGGCGGAGCCTGCGCGTCGGGGGCCAGAACGGTGCCCTTCAGTGGAACCGGGAGAGCGACGACGCCACACTGCCGGCTCAGAGCCCGGTCGGCGTGGCGCTGAGCAGGCCACTGCCGACGGGAAGCTGGCAGTGCCTGCGGTTCGCGATCGACACGACGGCCCCCGGTCTCGACACCTCGCTCGGCGACGAGCAGATTCCGGGCCTGCACGCCGACGGTGTCCCCACACAGGACGTCGACCAGCAATGGCTCGCCCGCACCACCCCGCCCCGGCCCACGTCCCTGCGACTGGGATGGGAGAGCTACGGGACGGGCGACGACACCCTGTGGTTCGACGATGTGACCGTCGGCTCCGCTCCCATCGGCTGCTGACAGTTCGCCGGAGCACCGGGGCGTCCGCCCCGGTGCTCCGGCCGGAAAGCCGACGAGGTCCTGCTTGCCGTGCGGGTCCGACGATCGCCTGAGCGGTCTCGCAGACGAACTCGTCCCACGGAAGCAGAATGTGATGGCCCACCGGGCGGGCTGCCCCGCGATGCGGACGAGGTCGTAGAGTCGCCGTGGCGGCCGAAGCCTGTTGCGTTGGCTTCGGCCGCCCCAGCGTCTCGCCGTCAGTTCAGGCGACGGCGCAGCCACCAGGCGCAGAAGCCGGTCAGCAGTCCGGCCAGGGCGAGGAAGATCGCCGTCTCGATCCACTGGAACGTCCAGTAGCGGTCGGCCGGCTGGTAGGACACCTCGACGTGCAGGTCGGACGTGGCGAAGCACTTCATCGCGTCGATGTCGCGATGCGCGCAGCCTTCGGCCCCCCGGACGGACCGGCCGGCCGAATCGAGTACCGGCCCGTTGCCGGACACCACCCAGGCGCCCGGTTTGGACACGCCCACGTCCAGGTGGGCGTCGTCGCCGTCGCCGGACAGGAGGATGTTCGTCGCGGTCCACTCGGGCGGCGCGGCGGACTTTTGGCCGTCGCCGTCGCCTCCGGGCATGGTGATCGCGCGGAGTGTCACCTCGGCACGTTCCGGCGTCATGAGATGCGGACGGACGGCGAAGGGCATGAGGACCTGGATGGCGACGAAGACGGCGAGTGTCGCCGCCATCGCGGGGACCGTTCTGCGGATCAGCAGTCCGGCGCAGGCACCGACCGTGAAGGCGAAGGCCGCGTAGGCGAGCGGGACAATGCCCCGGCCGTCGAAGAGGACGGGCGTGAAGCGTTCGCTGTTGACCTCGTCGAGCGGATCCGCCCACCAGGTCACCATGAGGCTGAACAGCCCCGTGACGGCCACGGCTGTCAGGCCGACCGCCGAGAGTTTGACCGCGAGCCAGCGGCTGCGGCTGATGCTCTGGTTCCAGACCAGCCGGTGGGTGCCGGTCTCCAGCTCGCGGGCGATCAGCGGCGCGCCCCAGAAGATTCCGAAGACGCCGGGCACAACGATCACGAGACCGGTGGCGAAGAAGTACAGGTCGTTGTACCGGGTGACGAACGCGTTCTTGGCCGATCCGCAGTCGGTGCCGCAGCCGACGATGTTGCTGTCGTAGGTGTCCCGGATCTGGATACCGGTGATCAGGAGGGCCGCCGCGATCGCGACGAGGGCGGCGAGGGCCACCAGGGTCTGGACGCGGTACTGGCGCCAGGTGAGCCAGATCATCGCTGTGCCTCCAGTGCGGACCGGCCGGCCGGGCGTGCCCTGCCGTCGGCCATGTACGTGAGGACCAGGTCCTCCAGGTCGAGGGGTTCCAGGACCCAGGCGGGGTCGTGGACCGGGGTGGCGGTCCGGACGATGAAGGTGGACTGCCGTTCGGTGTGCGTGGCCGTCAGGACCCGCATCCCGTCAGGCAGGTCCTCGGCCTCGCGGCGTGCCGTGGTGAGCCGGAAGTGGGTGCCCAGGAGGTCGTCGACGTCGCCGGTGATCTGGACGCGGGAGGCGACCAGGGAGATCAGGTGGTCGCAGACCCGCTCCAGGTCGGAGACCAGGTGCGAGGAGAGGATGACCGTGGTGCCGTGCTCGGCGACGTACTCCATGAGTCCCTGCAGGAACTCGCGCCGGGCCAGGGGGTCCAGGGCGGCGACCGGCTCGTCCAGGATGAGCAGTTCGGGCCGCTTGGCCACGGCGAGGGTCAGGGCGACCTGGGCGCGCTGGCCGCCCGAGAGCTTGCCGACCCGCTGGGCGGGGTCCAGGCCGAGATCCCGGATCCGGGCCTGGGCCAGCTGTTCGTCCCAGGCCGGGTTGAGCCGGGCGCCGAGGCGCAGGTGATCGGCGATGGACAGTCCGGCGTACGTCGGGGTGTCCTGGGCGACGAAGCCGACCTTGGCCAGTTGCGCGGGCCCTGATGCGGGACGTCCGCCGAGGACGTCGATGGTGCCCGAGGTCGGGGTGATCAGCCCGCAGGCCAGTTGCAGCAGGGTGGACTTTCCGGCCCCGTTGGGGCCCACCAGGCCGACGACCCGCCCGGAGGGCACGCTCAGGGTGCAGTCGGACAGCGCCTGGCGGCGGCCGTACCGCTTGCCCAGGCCTTTCGCTTCCAGAATGGCGGTCATTTCTCCTCTTCGGTGGAGGTGCGGAAGGTGCTCAGGAACAGGGCCTCGATGCTCTCCTCGTTCAGCCCCGCGGCTCGTGCCCGCTCCAGCCAGCCGCGCAGCTCCTGGCGCAGCGGCTCGTGCTCGGACAGCGAGGCGTCGCTGAGGGTGCTGGACACGAACGTGCCGACGCCGGGCTTCTTGGCGACCAGGCCCTCGTACTCGAGCTCCCGGTACGCCTTGAGCACGGTGTTGGGATTGATCGCGACCTTGGCTGCGACGTCCTTGACCGTGGGCAGCCTGTCGCCTTCGAACAGCAGGCCGAGACGCATGGCCTGGCGCACCTGGTGGACGAGCTGCAGGTATGGCGCGACGCCGGACCGGGCATCGAGGTGAAACTCGATCACCGTCTCCTCTATTCATCTAGGTTCCTAGCACTATAGGACTCTAGTGACCCCTGGCCTGTCAACGGAGCACGGGAAAATGACGGCAACGCGAGAAGGGCGGCACACATGTGTGCCGCCCTTCGCTTCCGTACGTCCTACGGGTGTTCGCCCGGACCTTCCGCGTTCGGAGCGAAGCGGGTGGGCGAGAGGGCGGTGTCCTCCTCGCCCGGTTCCAGCAAGGTGGCGGCGGCGCCCACGATGAGGGGGTCCGGCCTGCCGACGGCATCGGGGTCCTTGGACCTGTAGTCGATGCGGGCCAGGAGGCTGCGCATGGCTTCGAGACGGGCGCGGCGCTTGTCGTTGCTCTTCACGACGGTCCACGGCGCGTGCGCGGTGTCGGTGACACGGAACATGTCGACCTTCGCCGTGGTGTAGTCGTCCCAGCGGTCGAGGGAGTCGATGTCCGTGGGCGAGAGCTTCCACTGGCGTACCGGGTCGACCTGGCGGATGGCGAAGCGGGTGCGCTGCTCGGCCCGGGAGACGGAGAACCAGAACTTCACCACGACGATGCCGTCCTCGACGAGCATCTCCTCGAAGGCCGGACACTGCTTGAGGAACAGCTCGTACTCCGGCTGGGAGCAGAAACCCATGACCCGCTCGACACCGGCCCGGTTGTACCAGGAGCGGTCGAAGAAGACGATCTCGCCCGGCGCCGGCAGGTGGGCCACGTAACGCTGGAAGTACCACTGGCCCCGCTCGCGGTCCGTGGGTTTGTCCAGGGCGACGATGCGGGCGCCACGGGGATTGAGGCGTTCGGTGAAGCGCTGGATGGTGCCGCCCTTGCCGGCCGCGTCCCGCCCCTCGCACACCACGACGACCCGCGCACCGGTGTCCTTCGTCCACCGCTGGAGCTTGAGCATCTCGATCTGCAGGATGCGCTTGACCGGGTCGTACTCCTTGCGGCGGAGCTTGCGGTCGTACGGGTAGTTCTGCCGCCAGGTCTTGATCGGCCGACCGGCCTCGTCGAGCAGGACCGGCTGCTCCGGCCTGCTGGTGTCGACGGTCAGCCCTTCCAGCAGCTGCTTGCCCATCTCGTCACGGTCCACCCTGCCCAGCCTGGCACCCGTTCGGCCCCGGTGCCACCGGATGGCGGAAGGGCGCGAACACGTCCCCCGGCGCCGGGCACGCACGGGAGTCCAAGTAAGGTAACCCTAATAATTGCAGGCCGGCGATTCGCTGCCGCACCCCCACCAGGTACGGAGAAACCCTTGTCGAACGCCGCGCCCGCCCCCTCCCGTACCGGGGACCCGCTGGCCGGAGCCGTGCCCCTGCGGTCGGCGGAGCAGCTGCAGGGGATCCTGGGCACTCCGTGGCCCCTCGTCATCGACAAGGTCCATGACACGCTCACCGAGGACGACCTCGGCCTGCTGGCCCGCGCGCCGTTCTGCGCCGTGTCCACCTCCGACGCCGACGGCACCTGCGACACCTCCCCGCGCGGCGGCGAGCCGGGCTTCACCCGGGTCCTGGACAGGCGCACCCTCGCGATGCCCGACCTTCCTGGCAACCGGCGCGGCGACAGCTTCCACAACATCCTGTCCAACCCGCACGTCGGTCTGCTCTACCTCATACCCGGCGTGATGACCGTCCTGCGGATCAACGGCCGCGCCCGGATCCTCACGGACGCACCGTTCTTCGACGACATGACGGTCAAGGGCAGGCGCCCGGACCTCGCTCTGCTGGTCGAGATCGACGAGATCTACCTGCACTGCCCGGCTTCCCTGCGCCGCTCCGGCGTCTGGGCCCCGGAAACATGGGAAGGGGCGGTCCAGGCGCCCTCACCCGACAGCCTCTGAGTCAGAACCCGCCCCCGTCGAACCCTCCGCCACCGCCGAAACCGCCGCCGTCACCGAAGCCACCGCCGCCGAAGCCGGAGGAGTCGAAGTCGGAGCCGGAGAAGTCGCCGCCGCTCCACTCCCCGCCGCCCCCGCCGAAGTCACCGCCGCCGTACTCCGCCGCGTAGGCCGGGGTGGCGAGCATCGAGCCGAGCATGGTCCCGACCAGCAGACCGGGCAGCAGACCGCCGCCGAAGTAGCCGCCCGCCCAGGGCCCGTACGCCGGGCCCGCCTCCCAGTACGGACGGCGGCGGCCGTCGCCCACGTCGACCGTACGGCTCATGGGGTCCTCGCCCTCGCGCAGCCGCACCTCGTCCGCGCCGCAGACCGGGACTTCCCGGGCCGCGCCGCCGGACGGGCTCCACAGGACGTCCGCGACCGACGGGCCGTGGCGCGGGTCGAAGAAGCAGGGCGGGCGGCGGGCCGGGAGCGAACTGCCCTTGCGGCGGGCCTCCAGGACGGCGAGGGAGAAGCGGCCGTCCTCCAGGGCCTGGGTGACCCCGCGCACGTCGGAGGGGTGGCGGGCGTTGCCCATACGGGACTTGGCGTCCTCGTAGGAGTCGAGCGCGCCCTCGTAGTCCGCGCGCATCGCATCGTCGGCGCCCTTCTCCGCGGGGTGGAAGTCGAGCCGGTCGAGGGTCTCGCCGTATGCGGTGATGTCCTCGTCCACGACGACCCGGAGCTTTTCGAGGGAGGCCTGTTCCTCTTCCTCCTTGCGCTTCCTGTTGCGGCGGACGATCGTGTACGCGCCCGCGCCGCCGGCCACGGCCACCGCACCCAGTGCGATCAGGCCGGTCGCTCCGACTCCGCCGGTGTCGTCGCTGCTTCCGCCGGACCACGACGCGGGGGCGCTGCCCCTGGCCTGTTCGACGGCGCGGTCGACGAAGGCGTTGAGCTGCGTGGCGGCGTTCGTGTCCGTGCCGGGTGCCTTGACGGCCGTGGTGAGGTTCGACACCGCCCGGACCGGCATGACCTGCGGGTCGGCACCCGCGTTGAATCCGTCGCCGAGGCGGACCGCGTAGACGCCGGTGATTCCGGTGGCGGTACGGAGGTTCTGGAGGAGGTCCTGCTCGGGGAATTCGGACGTTGCCGGAAGCACGGCCACGAAGACCGGCTTGTCGGCGTCCAGGATCTTCTTCTCGAGGGCCTTCTCCTGGGAGGAGGAGAGCTGGCCGGTTGCTCCCGGGTCCACGTATACCGGGTCCTGGCGCAGGGCCTGGCCGGCCTCGTCGACCGTGGCGGCGGCGGCCGGTGCAGCAGGGGCCATCGCCAGCACGGCCACCGAGAGTATCAGCAGCAGGAAGGCCCAAAGGGGGGCGAACAGCCTCTTCCGCATACTCCGAAAGTAACCCAAGTGGGCGGCAAACGCGCCGCCCACCCGGGCTTCCTCCATGTTGTTACGCTGCGCGGTACGCCGTGCGCAGCTTGGCCACCGCTCCGGTCAGGTCGCCGGTGAGCAGCAGGTGGTCCGCCTCGGCGAACGGCTTGGACACCGCCGCTGTCAGCTTCCCGCCGGACTTCTGCTGGACCAGCAGCCTGGCCTGGTCCACGATCACCTTGCCCGCCGGGGTCTTTCCGAGGTGCGCCTTCTCAGCGAGCTGCGCGGCGGCGGCGAGGGCGGTGAGGGTCAGCTCGCCGCCTCCCGGAACCTTCTTGAGGGTGGTCAGTCCCCAGCCGTACGGGAACTGCGGGTCGTACGCCGCGTCGCCGACGTTGATCGGCAGCTGCGACTCGGACCTCGGCCAGGTCACCGGGAGCTGTCCGGTGAAGGCCTTCTTGCCGTAGAGAACGTCGGCGACGCCGTCGCCCTCGGTGCCCGGCAGCCAGGAGGCCACCAGCGCGTCGATGTCACCGAGCTTGTCGCCGATGAGCTGCGGGCGCCCGGAGACGACCAGGACCGCGCACTTCATCGCCGCGCAGACCTTGTCGACGGCTGCCTTGTCGGCGGCCGTGAGCTCCAGGTCGTGGCCGTTGCCGACGTCACCGATGCCTTCGGCGTACGGGGTCTCGCCGACGACCACGACACCGACGTCGTAACCGTCCGTGGCAGCCGAGGCGTCCTTGGAGTACGTGGCCGAGGCCGTGTTCTTCCTGATGCCCTCCAGGATCGTCGTGCCCGTGGTGGTTTTGCCGGAGGCACCCTGCCAGCTGATGGTCCAGCCGCCGGCCTGGTTGCCGATGTCGTCGGCGTTGGAGCCGGCGACGTAGACCTTCTGGGCCGGCTTGAGCGGGAGGACCGCACCGTCGTTCTTCAGGAGGACCTGGGACTTGGCGACTGCCTCGCGGGCGACCGTGCGGTGTGCGGCCGAGCCCACCTTGTCCAGGTTGGAGGGGTCCGCGTACGGCTTCTCGAAGAGGCCGAGGCGGAACTTCTGGGTCAGGATCCGGGACACCGCGTCGTCGATCCGGGCCTGGCTGATCCGGCCGGCGGTGACCTCGTCCTGGAGGGTCTTCGTGAATCCCTGGTACGCCGTCGGCACCATGATCATGTCGAGGCCGGCGTTGATCGACGTACGCACGTCACTGGCGTAGTCGCCGGGGATCTGGTCGATGGCCTGCCAGTCGCTGATGACGAAGCCCTCGAAGCCCATCCGGTCCTTCAGCACACCGTTGATCATCTCGGCGTGGGCGTGCATCTTCACCGGACCCTCGTCGTCCCCGATGATGTCCAGCGAGGAGTACGACGGCATGACCGTGCCGACTCCGCGCTTCACGGACTCGGCGAACGGCGCGAGGTGGACCGCTTCGAGCTCCTCGCGGGTGACCTTCGTGATGCCCTGGTCGATGGGGTACGAGCCGGTGGTGGACGAACCGAACTCCGTACCGCCGTCACCGACGAAGTGCTTGGCGCTGGCCAGCACCTTGTCGCTCCGGTCCAGGTCCTTGCCGGAGGGGTGGCCCTGCATACCGGTGATCACCGTCTCCATGGCTTCCACCAGGGCCGGGTCCTCGCCGTAGGCCTCGTAGGAACGGCCCCAGCGCTCGTCGCGGGACACGCAGACACAGGGGGCGAAGTCCCACGGGATGCCGGTCGCGCGCACCTCGCTCGCGGTGACGGCCCCGGTCTTCTCGGCGAGCTTCGGGTCGCGGCCCGCGCCGATGCCGATGTTGTGCGGCATGATCGTCGAGCCGATCACGTTGTTGTGGCCGTGCACCGCGTCCACGCCGTAGATCAGCGGGATCTGGAAACGGGTCGTCCGGGCGCGCAGCTGGTAGGCGTCGACCATCTTCGCCCAGGCCGCGGCCGTGTTCGGGTTGGGCACGGAACCGCCGCCGGAGAGCAGCGAGCCGAGGTCGTACGTGGCGATGTCGCCCTGGGACTTCAGCGCGTTGCGCTCGGCCTGGGTCATCTGGCCGGCCTTCTCGGCGGGCGACATGCGGGACAGCAGATCCGCGACGCGCTTCTTCACCGGAAGCTTCGCGTTCTGGTACGGGAGTCCGTGGGCATCGATGACGACCTGCGGGTTCTCCTTGGGCGGCTTGGCCCCGGTGACGGTGAGTTCGAGCGGGATCGTCTCGGCCGACTCGGCGCCGTCGTCCTTCGCCGTGGTCACCGAGACCGTGTGGGTGGTGCCGGAAGCGGTACCCGCGGGGAAGGTGTGGGTGCCGGTGACCGGGGTGTAGTCCTTGCCGGACTCGGCGCTGCCGCCGTTGGTCGTGTACGCGACGGTGACGGGCTCCTCGATGGGGACGGAGCCGGTGGTGGCGACGGAGATCCTGATGTCCGCCGTGCCGCCCTCCTTGACCGGGTGCACGGCCGAGTCGATGACGACGCTCGACTTCAGCGCCGGGTCGGCCTTCCCGTACAGCTCCACGGCGTCCATGGCGAACGCGCCGGGGGCGCCGGTCGGGAGGGTGAGGGCGTAGCCCCACATCTCATCGAGGCCGAGGACCTGGTCGATGCCGCCGACAGGCTGGTAGTCCGCCCGGTAGACGAAGTCCGCGAACGGGATCTCGACCTGCTGCCAGCCCTCCCAGTCGTCGGTGAAGGACGTGGTCCACAGCTCGGACGCGCCGCCGCTGGCGCCGCCGTCCTTGATCTCGAAGTTGATGCGCTTGCCCGAACCGGGCGGCAGGGGCGCGGTGTTCTGTCCGTACCACCAGAAGCGGATGCCCTTGTGGGCGGTCCAGTTCTTCGGGGACTGGTCGACGGCGAACTCGTGGCTGAGTCCGCCCCAGGCGCTGATGTCGTAGGTGCCCTGAAGGACCTTGGTGCCCTCGGGGGCGTCGGCGCGCTCCTTGAACTCCAGAGCGGGATGGTCGTCGGCGTCGCCGCCCCAGGTGAAGAGGGAGTCGGCGGGCGGGTTGCCGAGCGGGACCTCGCCCTCGAAGCGGTCGACGAGGACCGGTGCGGGTTCGTCGCCCTCGACAGCCGCGCTGGGGACGGCCCCGGCGAGCAGTCCGGCGAGGACGGTGACGGCGGCGAGCGCGGCGGTCGCCGGTCTCGCTCGGTTGAGTGCGCGGGTGTGCGGTGTGCGTGGCATTGCGGCTCGTCCTTCGTTTCTGTCGTTCTCTGGCGTCGGCTACTTCTGTTCGACCCGCACCCAGTCGATCTCCGCCTTGATGCCACCCTGCGCGACACGGTCGACGCTGGACTGCGGAAGACCCCAGTAGGGCTGGGTGACCTTGTTCCACCCGGCGGGGTAGGCGCCGCCGAGGGCCAGGTTGAGGATCACGTACTGGTTGTGGTCGAAGACCCACTTGCCGCGGGTCGACTCCAGCTTCTGGCGGGAGGTCTGCTGGACGACACGGTCGTCGACGGTGAACGTCATGCCTTCGGGCGTCCACTCGACGCCGTAGGTGTGCCACTGATCGGCCCGGCCGCCGTTCGCGAAGGTCTGCTGCTTGCCGATGTTGCCGTCGGCGGAGTAGCCGGGGCCGTGCAGGGCGGAGCTGGTCCAGTCGCCGTAGCCGATGTTCTCCATGATGTCCGTCTCACCGGAGCCCGGCCAGGAGACCGCCGGGTCGTCGACATCGCTGCCCAGCATCCAGAAGGCGGGCCAGTAGCCGTCGCCGACCGGCAGCTTCATACGGGCGCTGACCTTGCCGTAGGTGAAGTCGAACTTGGTGTTGGTGTCGACGCGGCCGGAGGTGAAGTCGAAGGTGCCGTTGGGCGTGGAGGTGCAGCCCTTGCAGTACTTCGACTCCAGGACCAGAGCCCCGTTCTCCGTGCGGATGTTGTCCGGTGAGTCGACGTAGGCCTGCGACTCACCGTTGACCGGACCCATCTCCGTACCGGTGCGCACCGCACGCCACTTGGAGCGGTCGAGGCCCGAGCCGGTGAAGTCGTCGAAGAAGGTGGTGTTGTAGGCGCCGCCCTGGTCCTTGGGCAGGGCCGGGTAGGCGGCGCCGGCGTTGCCTCCCGTGCCCCAGACCTGGAACTCGTAGAGGGAGTAGCCGAACTGGGCGGTGGAGGGCGCCGGGTTGTAGAAGGAGCGGCGCTCCTTGCCGAGCATCCGGACGTACCGGCCGTTTGCCGGGGCGGCCAGGTTGATCGTGTCGTGGCGCCCGACGGCGTCGCCCGGGGATTTCACGTCGGCGCGCCTGGCGGCGACCTCGGCGGCGGACGGGCGGTGGACGGTCCGCCAGTTCCTGTTGTCGTCGGAGACCTGGATCTCGTAGTCGACGGCGTAGGCCGCCTCCCAGTACAGGTCGACGCTGCTGATGGTGGAGGTGGCGCCGAGGTCCACGCCGACCCAGCGGTCCGCGTTCCAGTCGGAGGACCAGCGGGACCGGTCGGCCTTGAGGTCGGCCGGCCAGCCGCCGTCGGTGACGTAGGCGGGCGAGTTGCCTGCGTGCTGGTAGAAGTTGCCGAAGGTGGGGTGGTTCAGGGCGAGGTTGGCGCGGGTCGTCGAGGCGGGGGCCGGCTCACCTCCGTACACCTGGAAGGAGAAGAGGGAGTAGCCCCAGCCGGTGGCCCGCTGCACTCCGCGCATCCGGACGTAGCGGCCGGTGACTTCCTGCGGGTAGGTGTGGGCGGTGACGGTGCCGCCGGTGCCTTCGGTCTCGGTGTAGAAGTTCGTCCAGTTGGTGCCGTCCGCGGACACTTCCAGGACGTACTTCTTGCCGTAGGCGGCTTCCCACTCCAGCTTGACCTGGTTGATCCGGACCTGCGCGCCGAGGTCGATCCGTATCCAGGCGTCGTCGGCGGCATTGCTGGACCATCTGGTGGTGGCGTTGCCGTCGGCGGCGGCCCCGGGCACCGTTGCGGCGTTCTCACTGCCGGACGCGGTGACCGCGCCGGGGTCGGCCGTGTAGGCGGCCGCCGCCCTGTCCGTGTCCCAGGCGACTGCGGCGGCGGCTTTCACGGCGGGGGCGGGGGCGGCGAGGGCGACGGGGGTGGCGAGGGCCACCAGGGCGGCGGTGGTGGCGATCAACGTCGTACGAGAGGGCATGTGGGGGTGCTCCGATACGGGTCAGTCGTGACGAGCGTTCCGGGTGAGGTGGATCGTGTCGCGGTACCACTTGGCGCTGTCCTTGAGCGTCCGCTCCTGCGTGTCGTAGTCGACCCGGACGATCCCGAACCGCTTGTCGTAGCCGTAGGCCCACTCGAAGTTGTCCATCAGCGACCAGGCGAAGTAGCCCCGGACGTCGGCGCCCTGGGAACGGGCGTCGGACACGGCGGCGATGTGGTCGGCGAGATAGGCGGTGCGATCCGCGTCGGGGACGGAGCCGTCGGCGGCGACGGTGTCGTCGAAGGCCGCCCCGTTCTCCGTGATGACGGTCGGCAGCGCGTAGTCGCGCTGGAGGCGCAGCAGCAGACCGGTGAGTTCGGTCGGGGTGATCTCCCAGTCCATCGCGGTGCGGGGCAGGTCGCGCTCCACACCACGGGTGACGGGGAGTCCGTCGGCATCGGTGGGCGATCCGTCCTCGGTGACTCCGGAGAACAGGGCGCCGCGGTAGAAGTTGACGCCGAGGACGTCGAGGGGGGTGGCGATGGTGGCCAGGTCGCCGTCCTGGACGGGCAGTTCGATGCCCTGGGCCGCGAGGTCCGCGACGATGTCCTGCGGGTAGCTGCCGCGGACGATCGGGTCGAGGTAGAGGCGGGTGCCCATCCCGTCGGCACGGCGGCAGGCCTCGCGGTCGGCCTCGCTGTCGGTCTCCGGGGTGGCGGTGCCGAGGTTGAGGGTGATGCCGAGCTCGAGCGGGTTGTCGCCCGCCGCCTCGCGCATCCGCTGCGACGCGAGGCCGTGGCCCAGCAGGAGGTGGTGGACGGCACCCATGGCGTCGCCCATGTCGCACCGGCCGGGGGCGTGCGCTCCGTAGGCGTACCCGAGCATCGCCGAGCACCACGGCTCGTTCAGCGTCGTCCAGTGCTCGACCCGGTCGCCGAGCGCCTCGTAGGCGAGCATCGCGTAGTCGGCGAAGCGGAACGCGGTGTCACGGGCGGGCCAGCCGCCGGCGTCCTCCAGCTCCTGCGGCAGGTCCCAGTGGTAGAGGGTGATCCACGGAGTGATGTCCCTGCCCTGGAGCTCGTCGATCAGCCGCTTGTAGAAGTCCAGGCCCTTGGCGTTGGCGGGTCCCCGGCCGCCCGGCTGGATGCGCGGCCAGGCGAGCGAGAAGCGGTACGTGTCGACGCCGAGGCCGTCGATGAGCTCCACGTCCTGGGGCATCCGGTGGTAGTGGTCGCAGGCCACATCGCCGTTCTCCGCGTTGTGCACAGCGCCCGGGACCTCACAGAAGGTGTCCCAGATCGACGGGGTGCGGCCGTCCTCCCGTGGCGCCCCCTCGATCTGGTACGAGGAGGTGGCGACGCCCCAGCGGAAGTCGGCCGGGAGTCCCTGGACGGCGGCGGGCTGCAGGCTGCTGCGGGGCGTGGCGAGATTCATGGGTCTCCGTAAGTCCTTTGTGGGGTGCGGTGGGACGTGAGGCGCAGGTCAGGCCGGCTGGGTGTGCAGCCAGCAGGCGACCTCGCGGTCCTGGACGGCGTCCGGCGCGGCCAGGACCGGGACCCGCACGGTGCACGGCTCGAAGGCCTTGTCGCAGCGCGGGTGGAAGGCGCAGCCGGTGGGCATCGCGCTGAGGTGCGGGGGAACCCCGGGGATGCCGGTGAGCTCGCGTCGGGGGCCGTGCAGGGCGGGGAAGGAGTGCAGCAGCCCGTCGCTGTAGGGGTGGCGGGGGTCGCGGTAGATCTCGGCCGCGCCTGCCTGTTCCACGATCCGGCCCCCGTACATGATCGCGATCCGGTCCGAGAACTCGATCAGCAGGGAGATGTCGTGGGTGATGAACACGACGGAGAAGGAGAGCTGTTCCCTCAGCTGGACCAGCCGGCGCAGGATCTGGCGCTGCATCACGACGTCGAGCGCGGTGGTCGGCTCGTCCATGATGACGATCTCGGGTTCCAGGGCGAGCGCCATCGCGATCATCACGCGCTGGCGCATGCCGCCGGAGAGCTGGTGCGGATAGGCGGCGAGCCGGTCGGCGGAGATGCCGACCAGGGTCAGCAACTCCTCGGCCCGCGCGGTCCGTTCGCGGGACCGCATGTCGGGGCGGTGCGCCTTGAGCACATCGGTGAGCTGACTGTGGACGGTGTGCACGGGGTTGAGGGAGTTCATCGCCCCCTGGAACACGATCGACAGCTCCTGCCAGCGGAAGGCACGCAGCTCGTCCGGGGACAGGGAGAGGATGTCCACGGGCTCGGCGCCCGGCCGGTGGTAGTGGACGTCGCCTCCGGTGATCACCCCGGGCGGGGAGAGCAGCCGGGTGACGGCGTACGCGAGTGTGGACTTCCCGGATCCCGACTCTCCTGCCAGGCCGAGGACTTCGCCGCGGTGCAGGGTGAGGTCGATGTCGCGCAGCGCCTGGACGCCGCTCGCGCCGGTGCCGTAGTCGACGTTCAGTCCGCTGATGGTGAGGATCGGGTCGCCGGTCATTCGCTCTGCTCCTTGGTGCGCGTGCCGGTGCGGGCGGCGGGGGTGCCGGTGCGGTCCGTACGGGCCACCGGGGTGAATCCGACGCGCATCCTGACCTTCCGCGAGGCGCCGGTCGCCGTACGCAGTCGCGGGTTGACGAACTCGTCGATGCCGAAGTTGATCAGGGCGAGGGCGGTGCCCAGGAGGGCGATGCACAGGCCTGCGGGGACGAACCACCACCAGGCGCCCTGGGCCAGGGCCTGGTTGGACTGGGCCCAGAAGAGCACGGTGCCCCAGTTCCAGTGGGAGATGTCGGCGACGCCGATGAAGGCGAGGGTGATCTCCGAGAGGATGGCGAAGATGACGGTGCCGACGAAGCCGGACGCGATGACGGCGGTGAGGTTCGGCATGATCTCGAAGAGGATGATCCGCCAGGTCGACTCGCCGGTGGCGCGGGCCGCTTCCACGTAGTCGCGCCGTCGGAGCGACAGGGTCTGCGCCCGCAGGATCCGCGACCCCCAGGCCCACGAGGTGAGGGCGATCACGGAGGCGATGAGCAGATCCCCGGTGTCCGGGACGAAGCTCGCGATGATGATGATCAGCGGCAGTCCGGGGATGACCAGGAAGATGTTGGAGAGCATCGAGAGGATCTCGTCGGCGGCCCCGCCGATAAATCCGGCGCTGACCCCGATCAGTACGGACAGGGCGGTCGCGAGGATGCCGGCGATGAAGCCGACGACGAGGACGCCCCGGGTGCCGACGAGGATCTGCGAGAGGACGTCCTGCCCGGTCTGGGTGGTGCCGAACCAGTGGGCGGCGGACGGCGCCTGCAGGAGGTCCTCGCTCATCAGGTCGGGGTCGTACGGGGCGAGCCAGGGGCCCGCGACGGCGAGGATCACGAAGACCGCGAGGATCAGCAGCCCGGTGCGGGCCTTCCCGCCGCGCAGGAAGCGGAACCTGGCCCTGCTGGTGGGTGCGGCCGGGGCGGGCACCCCTTCGAGCACGGCGGTGTCGGTGGCGGTGACGGCCATCGTCAGGCCTCCTTACGGGTGCGCGGGTCGAGGAGGGCATAGATCATGTCGGCCAGCAGGTTCGCGGCGAGCACCGAGAGCGTGATGATCAGGAAGACGCCCTGCATCAGCGGGTAGTCCTTGGCCCCGACGGCCAGGAAGAGCTGGTAGCCGATGCCGGGATAGGAGAAGACCATCTCGACCAGCAGCGTGCCGCCGACGATGAAGCCCAGGGAGAGGGCGAATCCCGAGATGTTCGGCAGGACCGCGTTGCGGGCGGCGTAGCTGAACATCACGCGCCGCTCGGAGAGCCCCTTGGCCTGCGCCACCATGACGTAGTCCTCGGAGGAGACGGTCACCATCATGTTGCGCATGCCGAGGATCCAGCCGGCGATGGCGCTCAGGACGATCGTCACGCCGGGCAGCACCGCGTGGTAGAGCGCACTGGAGATGAACGGCCAGTCGAAGGCCGGGACGAGGGAGTTGTCGTACCCTCCGGCGGCCGGGAAGAGCGGCCACTTCACGGCGAACAGGGCGATGGCGATGAGGCCCAGCCAGAAGTAGGGGATGGCGGAGATGAAGGTGGTGACGGGCAGCAGGCCGTCCAGCCAGGAGCCGCGCCGCCAGCCGCTGTAGACGCCGATCCCGGTGCCGAGAAGGAAGCTGATCATCGTGGTGACCCCGACGAGTGCGAGCGTCCACGGCAGTGACTGGGAGATCACCTCGCTGACCGGCGTCGGGAAGAAGGTGAACGACAGACCGAGGTCGCCGTCCAGGAGATGCGACCAGTAGTCGGTGTACTGGTCCCAGATGGACTGGTTCTCGTCGAGTCCGAACAGTGCCTTCAGGGAGGCGATGGCATTGGTGTCGAGCTGGCCCTGGTAGCGGCTGATCAGCGCCTCGACGGGGTCACCCGGCATCATTCGCGGGATCAGGAAGTTGATGGTGATGGCGGCCCACGCGGTGACGGCGTAGAAGGCGAGCCTCTGGAGCATGTACTTCACTTGCCGGCCCCCTGTGCGGTGGTTCCGTCGTACAGCCAGCAGGCGGCCCACTGGCCGTCCGCCAGGTCGAAGCGCGGCGGCAGCTCGGTGCGGCAGCGTTCCATGGCCTTCGGGCAGCGGGGGTGGAAGCGGCAGCCGCCCGGCGGGGAGATCAACGAGGGCGGTTCGCCGCTTCCGGTCTCTTCCTGCGCCCGCTCGTCGGCCACCCGGTCGGGGTCCGGCGCGGAGGCGATCAGCAGCTGCGTATAGGGGTGCGCGGGGCTCTGGGTGACGGTCTCGCTGTCCCCGCCCTCGACGATCCGGCCCGCGTACATCACCAGGGTCGTGTCCGCGAAGTAGCGGGCGGAGGCGATGTCGTGGGTGATGTAGAGGATCGCGAGGTGCATGCGCTCCTTGAGGTCGCGCAGCAGGTTGAGGACGCCCAGCCGGATCGACACGTCGAGCATCGACACCGGCTCGTCGGCCAGCAGCACCTGCGGGTCGGCGCCGAGCGCGCGCGCGATCGCGACGCGCTGGCGCTGCCCTCCCGACAGCTCGTGGGGGAACTTCTCCAGGAACTGCTGAGGAGGGGTCAGCTGGACCCGCTCCAGCAGAGCGGCCAGGTTCTTCTCCAGGTCCACCTCCCCGTTCCCCGCCCGGCCGTGGATCTTCAGCGCCCGGGTGAGGTGGTAGCGCACCGTGTGCACGGGATTCAGTGAGGCGAACGGGTCCTGGAATATCAGCTGGACCTGTTTCACATAGGTACGGAAGGACCGGCCACGTCCGGCCTTCACCGCCTTGCCGCCCATGTGTATCTCGCCCTCGGTGAGCGGATACAGCTGGGCGAGCAGCCGTGCGACGGTGGACTTCCCGGAGCCGGACTCCCCCACCAGGGCCGTGACGGTGCCGCGCCGGAGCTTCAGCGAGACGTCGTCGACGGCGTGGACGGTACGGCGTCTGCGGGCGAGGATGTCGCCGCCCGTACGCCGCACGGGGAAGTGCTTGGTGACTCCGCGTGCTTCGAGGACCACATCGGTCTCGGGGTGCACGTCTTGGGGCTGTTCGGTGCTCATGGCCGGTTCTTCCCTGTACTTACTTGGCGGGCGTCAGGTTCAGCACGATCTCCAGCGCGGTCGGCTGGGTGTGCTGCGGCGGCGCGTAGGGAGAGGCTTCGGTGGGCCAGCCCGCCCAGTTCTTCGTGGAGTACTCGGCACCGATGGGCGCTGCGGCCGTCGGGATGACGGGGGCTTCCTCGACCATGATCTTCTGAATGACGTTCAGGGCCTTGGTGCGGGTGGCGTCGTCCTTGGCGTTGGCGTACTCCTTGAGCGCGGCGGTGGCCTCGGGGCTCTTGAAGCGGCCGAAGTTGCCGAGCTGGGCGCTCTTGCCGATGGGCTGGAGGATCGCGCCGTCCATGATGTTCTGGTACAGGTCGTACGGCGTGGCACCGCTGTTGGTCCAGTGCAGAGTGGCGTCGAAGTTGCCGGTGGCGACGTCGTTGCCCCAGGCCTCGGCGGTCTGCGTCTTGACCTTGGCCTCGATACCGAGCTGCTTGATGTTGTCCTTGATGATCGCGAGCCCGGTGATGTAGTCGTTCCAGCCGGCCGGGTCGGTGAGGGTCAGCTTCACCGGCTTGCCGCTCGGGTCCTTCAGGACGCCGCCGCTGAGCTTGAAGCCCGCCTCGTCGAGGATCTTCTTGGCGCCGGCCACATCGGGCTTGGTGGTGGCGTTCTTGTACTCCGGCGCGAGGAACGGCTCACCTGCGGGCAGCGGGATGCCGGTCGGGTTGGTGATCTCCGGGTAGAGGGTCGCCTCGGCCTGGACGTAGATGGCCTTGCGGTCGACGACCATGGCCATCGCCTTGCGCAGCGCCGGGCTGTCGAACGGCTTGCGGGCGGTGTTGAACCACAGCCCGTGGATGCCGAGGCCCGAGGGGAACCACAGCTTGTGGTTCTTGGGGTCCTTGGACACGTACAGCTGCTTGTAGTTCGGCATGAAGACGAACGACCACTCGACCTTGCCGCCCGCGAGCGCCGTGGTCGCCGCGCTGTTGTCGTTGTACGCGGTGTAGCGCAGCTCCTTGACCTTCGTCTTGCCCTTCCAGTAGGTGGGCGTGGCGGTCAGGGTGGTGGTCTGCGGGGTGAACGTCTTCAGCTTGTACGGGCCCGAGCCGATCGGGGTGCGGTTGGGCCAGGTCTCCGGGTTCTCGACCTTCTCCCAGATGTGCTTGGGCACGATGAACGTCTGGATGATCTTGTTCTGGTTGACGAACTGGGATTCCTTGAAGGTCAGGACGACCTTCTGGCCCTCGACGGTGATCCCGTCGAACGGGATGCCGTTGCCGTTGAGCGCGGGGTGCTTCTTGAGGAGCTCGAAGGTGTACGCGACGTCCGCAGCGGTCAGCGGCTTGCCGTCGGCCCACTTGGCCTTGTCGTCGAGGCTGAAGGTGACCTTGGTGAAGTTGGCCTCCCACGTCCAGTCCGTCGCCAGCCAGGCATCCGCCTTCTCGGTGGGGCGGATCTGGTTCGTCATCGCCAGCGGCTCGTAGATCATGTGGCGGTAGCCGAGCACGGCGCCCGCCGACGTCGACAGGAACGGGTTGCTGTTGTTCGTCTGCGGCCCGTCCGGCTTGCCGATGGTCAGAACGCCGGAGGCCCCGGCGCCGCCCCCTTTGTTGGCGCCCGAGTTGGCGGACGAGCAACCGGTGGCGAGTGCGACCACGGCGGTGGCAACGGCGACCGCTCTGAGCGTGGTGTGACGGCGTGCGGACATGGCGACTCCAGGAAGGACTGCGGGTCTGGGAGATCCGGGATACGGGCAGCGCTCGGCGCGCCGGTTACGGGTCGTGCGACTACGGGTGGTGCGTCGTGAAGGACTTCAGGAACGGACGGGGCCTGTCGGCCCTGCCCGTTACGGCGCCGAGTGGCGCACGACCAGTTCGGTGGGCAGCACGACCGGTTCGTCCGGTACGGCGGTGCCGCCCAGGTGGGAGAGCAGCAGCCGCGCCGCCGTCTCGCCCATCTGCCGTGTGGGCTGGTGCACGGTGGTGAGTGGCGGTTCGGTGTGTTCGGCCATCGGGATGTCGTCGAAGCCGACCACCGCGATGTCGTCCGGCACGCGACGGCCGGCGGCCCGCAGGGCCCGCAGGACACCCGCCGCACTGATGTCGTTGTGGGCGAAGACCGAGTCGAACTCCGTACCGGCGGCAAGGAGTTGTTCCACCGCCAGCCGGCCGCAGCGTTCGGTGAAGTCTCCGCTCACGACCAGATCGGTGGGCAGGACCGACCGGAATCCTGCGAGCCGGTCACGTACGCAGCCGAAGTTCTCGGGTCCGGTGAGGACCAGGGGCCTGGTGCGTCCGGCTGCCCGCAGATGGCGGGCGGCCGACGCGCCTCCTTCGTAGTTGGTGGTCACGACGGAGGGGAATTCCGGGTGGTGGCCGCGATCGTCGATGAGCACGATCGGCAGACCGGACCGGTGCAGCTCGGTGAGGTGGTCGAGCGTGTTCTCCGGTTCGACGACGACGAGTCCGTCGAAGGCGCGCGCCGACACCTGGCTGGTGAAGCGCTCCACGGACTCGGCACCCCGGTTGCAGGTGAAGAGCAGCAGTCCGTAGTCGGCGGCCTCCACCGTGTCGACGACGCCCTGGAGCACTTCGCCCATCCAGGGCCAGGTGAGCGAGGGCACCAGCATCCCGACCGTGCGGCTGCTGCCGCGGGCCAGTCCGACGGCACCCGAGCTGGGCACATAGCCGAGATGTGCGATCACTTCACGAACGCGGGCGGCCGTGGAACCGTCGACGTCTCCCTTGGTGTTGATGACCCGGGACACGGTCGTCTTGCTGACGCCGGCCTGACGGGCGACATCGGCGATGGTGACACGCAACGGGGCCTCCAGGGACAAGGCAGGACAGGTCAGGGCAAGCGGTGGACCACGACTTCGGTACCGGTTCCGCAACCGGTACCGGAACCGGTACCGGCGTTGCGGCTGGAGTTAACCCCGCCGGAACAGAGCCGTCAATACTTCACGCCGAGATTGGTCCGTACCCATTGTCGAAGCAGGTCCGGCGAGCCGTTCGTTCACTTCTTGAACGTACGAATCTCTTGACGCGAACGCGTAAGAGCAGTTCACTCACGCCTCGTTCGACGGCACTTCCCCCACGCCCCTGCCGAGAAAGGCAGCAGCCCATGATCCGAACAAGCAGAGCGGCGAGAGTCATCGTCGCCACGGCGCTCGCGACCGCAGGCCTGGCCGGGCTCTCCTCCGGTACCGCGCAGGCGTCCGGCGAGAGCGTGAACATCGTGCTGACCACGACGGACGACTCCGGTGGCCGCCATGTGACCCGGGGCCTCCAGGCACAGACGCCGGTCTCCTTCGGCGCAGGCAACGGCGGCTCCGGCACGAACATCACGATCGACGAGAACACCCGGTACCAGACCTTCACCGGCGGCGGCGCCTCGTTCACGGACACGGCGGCGTGGCTGATGAAGGGCAGCGGCGCGCTCAGTCAGGCCACCCGCGACGAGACGATGAAGAAGCTGTTCTCCCCCACGGACGGCATCGGGCTCTCCTTCGTACGCAATCCGATGGGCGGTTCCGACCTGGCTCGGTTCGGCTACACGTACGACGACATGCCCGCCGGCCAGACGGACCCAAATCTCGACAACTTCTCGATCGCACACGATCTGCAGGACGTGCTGCCGCTCACCAAACAGGCCAAGCAACTCAACCCGGCCCTCACGACGGTCGCTTCGCCGTGGACCGCGCCGGCCTGGATGAAGGACAACGGGCAGCTGAACGGGGGCTGGCTGAAGGCCGAGAACTACGGCGCGTACGCCAACTACTTCGTGAAGTACCTCCAGGCCTATCGGGACCAGGGCATCGCGGTCGACTACGTCACCGCGCAGAACGAGCCGACGTGCTGTTCGGGCTACCCCTCGATGAGCTGGAACGGCTCGGGGCTCGCGTACTTCACCAAGAGCGAGCTGCTGCCCAAGCTCCAGTCCGCCGGCCTCGCCACCAAGGTGCTGGCCCACGACTGGAACTGGGACACCTACGACGCGTACGCCGCCGCGACGGTCGACGACGCCGCGGTGCGCAACCACCCCAACTTCGGCGGGATCGCCTGGCACGGCTACGGCGGTGACATCGCCAAGCAGACCGCCGTGCACAACCAGTACCCGGAGCTGAACGCCTTCCAGACCGAGCACTCGGGCGGCACCTGGATCGCCGACCAGCAGCGCGAGGACATGCTCAACATCATCGACTACACCCGCAACTGGGCGAAGTCGGTGACCAAGTGGTCACTCGCCGTGGACCAGAACCGCGGCCCGCACAACGGCGGTTGCGGCACCTGCGACGGGCTGGTCACCGTGCACAACGGGGACAGCAGGCACGGCCAGGTCGACTACACCGTCGAGTACTACACGATGGGCCACCTGACGAAGTACGTCCGGCCGGGCGCCGCCCGCATCTCCTCGACCGCCAGCTCCACCGTGCCCAACGTGGCCTGGCGCAACCCGGACGGCTCCAAGGCCCTGATCGCCTACAACGGCTCGGCCTCGGCCCAGCAGGTCACGGTCAACTGGGGCGGGCAGAAGTTCACCTACTCGCTGCCCGGTCGCACGTCGGCGACGTTCACCTGGTCCGGCACCCAGTCCGGATCGTCCGGAACCTCCGGCGCCCTCACCGGCATCGGGGGCAAGTGCCTGGACGCCACCGGCAACACCCCGGCGGACGGCACACCCGTCCAGATCTGGGACTGCACGGGCGCGGCCAACCAGCGCTGGACGGTCTCGGGCGACGGTTCCATCAAGGTTCTCGGCGCCTGCCTGGACGTGACCTCGGGCTCGACGGCCGACGGAGCAAAGGTCCAGCTGTACAACTGCAACGGGTCGGGGGCGCAGCGCTGGACGTACAACTCCTCGACCGGGGACGTGGTCAACACGGCCGCGGACAAGTGCCTCGACGTGACCGGCCAGTCCTCGGCGAACGGGGCCCTCGCCCAGATCTGGACCTGCACCGGAGCCGCCAACCAGAAGTGGCGGCTCCAGTAGGGGCTCCGGCGGGCTAGTCGGTGGGCTCGACGCCGGCCCGCAGCAGACCGTAGGTGTACGCGTCCTCCAGGGCCTGCCAGGACGCGGCGATGACGTTCTCGGCCACGCCGACCGTCGCCCAGTCACCGGATCCGTCACCCGTGGTGATCAGCACCCGGGTGGTGGATTCGGTGCCGGTGCGGCCCTCCAGGATGCGGACCTTGTAGTCGACCAGCTCCAGCTTGGCCAGCTGCGGATAGATCCGCTCCAGACCGACGCGCAGCGCCCGGTCCAGGGCGTTGACCGGGCCGTTGCCCTCGGCCGTGGCGACGATCCGCTCGCCCTTCGCCCAGAGCTTCACGGTCGCCTCGTTGGCGTGGGTGCCGTCGGGACGGTCCTCGACGATCGCCCGCCAGGACTCGATACGGAAGTAGCGGCGGGGCCTGCCCTCGACCTCCGCGCGCAGCAGCAGCTCGAAGGAGGCGTCGGCCGCCTCGAAGGTGTAGCCCTTGAGTTCGCGCTCCTTGACCCGCGCGACGACCCGCCCGACGAGCTCCCGGTCGTCGCCCAGGTCGATCCCGAGCTCCTTGCCCTTGAGCTCGATGGACGCGCGGCCCGCCATGTCGGAGACGAGCATCCGCATGGTGTTGCCGACGAGCTCCGGATCGATGTGCTGGTACAGGTCCGGGTCGACCTTGATCGCGGAGGCGTGCAGCCCTGCCTTGTGGGCGAAGGCGGAGACACCCACGTAGGGCTGGTGGGTGGACGGGGTGAGGTTGACGACCTCGGCGATGGCGTGCGAGATGCGGGTCATGTCGGCGAGCGCGCCCTCGGGCAGGACGGTCTTGCCGTACTTGAGTTCCAGCGCGGCGACGACGGGGAAGAGGTTGGCGTTGCCGACCCGCTCGCCGTAGCCGTTGGCGGTGCACTGCACATGGGTGGCGCCCGCGTCCACCGCGGCAAGGGTGTTGGCGACCGCGCAGCCGGTGTCGTCCTGGGCGTGGATCCCGAGCCGGGCACCGGTGTCGGCGAGGACGGTGGCGACGACGGCCTGGACCTGGGCGGGGAGCATGCCCCCGTTGGTGTCGCAGAGGATGACCACGTCGGCGCCGGCCTCGGAGGCGGTGCGCACGACCGACTTGGCGTACTCGGGGTTGGCGCGGTAGCCGTCGAAGAAGTGCTCACAGTCGACGAAGACCCGGCGGCCCTGTTCGCGGAGGTGGGAGACGGTGTCGCGGACCATCTCCAGGTTCTCCTCGAGGGTGGTGCGCAGGGCCAGTTCCACATGGCGGTCGTGGGACTTGGCGACCAGCGTGATCACCGGGGCGCCCGACGCCAGGAGCGCCTGGACCTGGGGGTCCTCGGCGGCCTTGCCCCCCGCTCTGCGGGTGGCGCCGAAGGCGACGAGCTGGGCGTGCTCGAAGGTGATCTCCTGCTGTGCGCGGGCGAAGAACTCGGTGTCGCGGGGGTTGGCACCCGGCCAGCCGCCCTCGATGAATCCCACACCGAAGTCGTCCAGATGCCGGGCGATGGTCAGCTTGTCCGCGACCGTCAGGTTGATGCCTTCACGCTGCGCTCCGTCGCGCAGGGTGGTGTCGAAGACATGGAAGCTGTCGTCGGAGGCCGTGGCCTTGGTGGTCATGCTGTCTGACTCCTGTCGGTGAGCGGATCCGGACGAATCGGCTCCACTTGCCCCCATCATCTCGCGCGCCTCGCCCCGGCCGTGGTGGGGGCCGGAAAACGAAAAAACCCCTCGCGGGTGCGAGAGGTCTGCGCGCGGGTCTGGGGCACGATGGCCGTGCCGTACGAGGTGGTACGGGACGGTCACTGCGGACCGGCGCGCCTGCTGCCGATAATCATGGCGAACGAGGACACGCACGCAGTCTTGCACAGCACCGCGCCCGCACTCCGGCCCGTCTCAGGATGCGGGCGTGATGTCCGCCGCGCCGGGCGGGACGGCGCAAGGGCCGCGCCCTGCCGGGTGCGGCCCTTGCCTGCGTACGACCGAGGCGACCTCAGCCGAGGGGGTGCATCCAGCCGTGGGTGTCCTCGGCGATGCCGCGCTGGATGTCCAGCAGACGCTCGCGCAGCCTGAGGGTGACCTCGCCGGGCGTGCCGTCACCCTGGGTCCACTCGCCGTCCGCGGACTTCACCGTGCCGACGGGCGTGATGACGGCGGCGGTGCCACAGGCGAACACCTCGGTCAGGGTGCCGTTCGCCGTGTCGTCCCGCCACTGGTCGATGGAGACGCGGCCCTCCTCGGAGGCGTAACCGAGGTCCTTGGCGACGGTGAGCAGCGAGTCACGGGTGACGCCGGCGAGCAGCGAGCCGGTGAGGGAGGGGGTGACGATCCGCTTGCCGCCGTCCTCCTGGTCGTACACGAAGTAGAGGTTCATGCCGCCCAGTTCCTCGACCCACTTGTGCTCGACGGCGTCGAGGTAGGCGACCTGGTCGCAGCCCTTCGCGGCGGCCTCGGCCTGGGCGAGGAGGGAAGCGGCGTAGTTGCCGCCGGTCTTGGCGTCTCCCATGCCGCCGGGAACGGCACGCACCCGGTCCTGGGAGAGCCAGATCGAGACAGGCTTCACACCACCGGGGAAGTAGGCGCCGGCAGGCGAGGCGATGACGAGGAAGAGGTACTCGTTGGCGGGCCTCACACCGAGACCGACCTCGGAGGCGATCATGAACGGGCGAAGGTAGAGGGACTCCTCACCGCCGTGGGCCGGAACCCAGTCCTTGTCCTGCTGGACCAGGGCGTCGCAGGCCGCGATGAACGTCTCGGCCGGCAGCTCGGGCATGGCGAGCCGGGCGGCGGACCGCTGGAAGCGCGCGGCGTTGGCCTCCGGGCGGAACGTGGCGACCGTTCCGTCGCTCTGGCGGTAGGCCTTGAGACCCTCGAAGATCTCCTGCGCGTAGTGCAGGGTCATGTTGGCGGGGTCGATCGACAGCGGCCCGTACGGGACGAGCTGGGCGTCGTGCCAGCCGCGGCCCTCGGTCCAGCTGATCGTCACCATGTGGTCGGTGAAGTGGCGGCCGAATCCCGGGCTGACCAGGATCGCCTCGCGCTCCGCGTCGGACAGCGGGTTCGAGGAGGGCTTGAGCTCGATCGTGGGCGTCGTCATGAGTGCGTGTCCTTCACCGGTCTTGTGTGTGATGGACCGCGCTCACGCCCGCTCCCGTCCGACACATACCAGACAGGTTGTAGGACGTCCGAGCTCTCCCGCAAGCCGCGGCCCCGCGTTCGATTATCTCTCGCGGGCGTCCGTGCACGAAATGGTGCGCTTGCGGTGACGTGATTGCGGTCCAGGGGTCGATGGTGGCACCCGGAGACCGCAAGGTGAAGCCGCCGGGTGCGGATGCGACCCGGCGGCTTCGAAGTGGAGGCGTCGGGTCAGCTCGCTACGCGTACCGCGAGCGCGTCACCGATCTCGTCGGTGGTCCGCGCCGTCTTCCCGTCACGCTCCGCGAGGTCGGCGGAGACGGCCTCCTCGATGCGCACGGCCTCGGCCTCGTAGCCGAGGTGCCGCAGCAGGAGGGCGACGGAGAGGACCGTGGCGGTCGGGTCGGCCTTGCCCTGGCCCGCGATGTCGGGGGCAGTGCCGTGGACCGGCTCGAACATCGACGGGAACGCGCCCGTCGGGTTGATGTTGCCGGACGCGGCCAGGCCGATGCCGCCGGTCACGGCAGCGGCGAGGTCGGTGAGGATGTCACCGAAGAGGTTGTCGGTGACGATGACGTCGAAGCGCTCCGGCTGGGTGACGAAGAAGATCGTCGCGGCGTCGACGTGCAGGTAGTCGGTGGTGACCTCGGGGTACTCGGCCGCAACCTTGTCGAAGATGTTCTTCCACAGGTGGCCCGCGTACACGAGGACGTTGTTCTTGTGGACCAGCGTCAGCTTCTTGCGCGGGCGGGCGGCCGCACGCGCAAAGGCGTCACGGACGACGCGCTCGACACCGTAGGCCGTGTTGACGCTGACCTCGGTGGCGATCTCGTGCTCCGTACCGGTGCGCAGGGAACCGCCGTTACCCGTGTACGGACCCTCGGTGCCCTCGCGGACAACGATGAAGTCGATCTCGGGCAGGCCTGCCAGCGGCGTCGCGGTGTTCGGGAAGAGCTTCGACGGCCGCAGGTTGATGTAGTGGTCGAACGCGAAGCGCAGCTTCAGCAGCAGCCCGCGCTCCAGTACGCCCGACGGCACCGACGGGTCTCCGATGGCGCCGAGCAGGATCGCGTCGTGGCTCTTGAGAGCCTCCAGCTCCGCATCCGGGAGGGTTTCACCGGTGCGGTGCCAGCGCTGGGCGCCGAGGTCGTACTCCTTGGTCTCCAGCTTCACGTCCTGCGGGAGAACAGCGTTGAGGACCTTGAGGCCCTGGGTCACGACCTCCTGGCCGATACCGTCGCCGGGGATCACTGCGAGATTGAGGCTGCGAGACATAACGGCACCCTAGCCCTCCGTCCCACCCAATGACATCCGCTGTCCATGATGCGGACACCGCATGCGGACGGCGCAATGCGTACGGCGAGCCCGGGGGCCAAGGGCGCACCGAGGGCCGTCAGTGGCCGGTGGAGCCGCCGTTGTCCCGGCGGTCGAGGGCCCGCTGCAGAGCGGCGGCGGCGTTCTTGCGCTCCGAGTCGGTCGGGCGGGGGGTGTGACGGACGCGGCGGACAGTCGTCTCGGCCATGGTGGATCGACTCCTTGAGATCGCGTGGATTTCGAGATCGGGACTTCGGGGAAACGTGATGTCGAGATCAGGATTTCGAGGCGCCGGAAGGGGCGGGGAGCGGTGCCGCAGGGGTTGCCTGCTTCGGGGCACGTGCTCGCGACCGCCAGTCGCTGGATCATGCGAGTCGTTCGGCTTCTACAAAGTTAGGACAGCTCGGGCCATCTGTCTCTACAGATACTCGGACTTCCTACTATCTGAGACGGGCACGCGAGCGCCACGTGCTACGGGCGCCCCTGCGAGCCGCTCAGAACGGCACGGTGAGCTGCGCCTGGACATGGGCGCGCAGGACGCCCGCCATGTCCGTCGCACCGTCGGCCAGGAGCCACTGCACCTGGAGCCCGTCCATCAGAGCGATCAGCTGCTGCCCCGCCGCCGCGGGGTCGACGCCCTCGCGCAGCGCACCCTCCTCGCGCACCTGGGCGTAGGCGTCCTGCGCCCCCGACACCGAGTTGCGGTAGCGCTGTACGAAATAGGCGTGGGCCGGGTGCTCGGCCGAGGTCGCTTCGGCCGAGCACACCGAGAACAGCTCGACGATCCCGCGGCGGGTGGCGTTCAGCGCGGCCAGCTCGGCGAACCTGCGGAGCCGGTCGACGCCGGTGACCGCATCGGTCGAGAGCCACTCGCCATCCACTTCGTCGCGGTGTTCGAGCACCGCGAGCAGCAGGGACTCCTTGGTCGGGAAGTGGTGCAGCAGACCGGGGTGCGAGATACCGCACCGGTTCGCGATGACCCGCAGAGACGCCCCCCGGTATCCGGCCTCGCCGAACTGGGACATGGCCTGGTCGAGGATCTCGCGTCGCTTCGCACGGCCCTTGGCGTAGCCACGCCGTACTTCGGCGGTCACGCGCCACCTTCCCGGTTCTTCCGACCGGTTTGCGCCGGCCGGAATCGATGATCGGACTCGCACACCCGAAGTTACTTACCAGGTGGTCGGTATTGACTCTATGGTGAACCCGAACCGTGTCGCGAAAGGACCCCCTCGTGTCCCCCACCCTGCCCTACCTCGACCCCGCGCTGTCCGTCGCCGAGCGGGTCGGCGACCTCCTCGGCCGTATGACGCTGGCCGAGAAGACCGGTCAGATGCTCCAGCTGAACGCCAAGGACGGGGTGCGGGACCTCATCGAGGACCTGCACGCGGGTTCGATCCTCCACGCCTCGCCCGACAGCGTCCTCGAAGCGGCTGCGCTCACCGAGCGCACGCGCCTGCGCATCCCGCTGCTGGTCGCCGAGGACTGCATCCACGGGCACTCCTTCTGGGAAGGGGCCACGATCTACCCGACACAGCTCGGCATGGCCGCGACCTGGGACCCGGAGCTCGTGCAGCGCATCGCCAGGGCGACCGCCGTGGAGGTCGCCGCGAGCGGGGTCCACTGGACGTTCTCCCCGGTGCTCTGCATCACGCGCGATCTGCGCTGGGGCCGGGTCAGCGAGACGTTCGGCGAGGACCCCTTCCTCATCGGCGAGCTCGCCTCGGCGATGGTCCGCGGCTACCAGGGCGAGGGGCTTTCGGACCCGACGGCGATCCTCGCGTGTGCCAAGCACTTCGCGGGCTACTCCGAGACGCAGGGCGGCCGTGACGCGAGCGAGGCCGACATCTCGCGGCGCAAGCTGCGCTCCTGGTTCCTCCCCCCGTTCGAGCGGGTCGCCCGCGAGGGCTGCCGTACGTTCATGCTCGGCTACCAGTCCATGGACGGTGTGCCGGTCACGGTGAACAACTGGCTGCTGAACGAGGTGCTGCGCGGGGAGTGGGGCTACACCGGCACCCTGGTGACCGACTGGGACAACGTCGGCCGCATGGTGTGGGAACAGCGGATCCACGCCGACTACGCCCAGGCCGCTGCCGCAGCGGTCCGCGCGGGCAACGACATGGTGATGGCGACTCCGAAGTTCTTCGAGGGCGCGCAGGAGGCGGTGGCCCGGGGCACCCTCGACGAGGCGGAGATCGACGCGGCGGTCCGTCGCATCCTGACGCTGAAGTTCGAGCTCGGTCTCTTCGAGAACCCGCGCCACCCCGACGCCGACCGACAGGCCGCGGTCATCGGCAGCGCCGAGCACGCCGTACTGAACCTCGAGGCCGCCCGCCGCTCGCTGGTCCTGCTCACCAACGACGGCACCCTGCCGCTGGCCGGCGGCCTCGAGCCGGGCCGCGACGGCCGCGCCCTCGCCGGCCCCGGCTCGGGACCGCGCACGGTTGCCGTCATCGGGCCCAACGCCGACGACGCGCAGACCCAGCTCGGCGACTGGGCGGGTTCCTCGGGACAGGCGAACTGGCTGCCGGACGGCCACCCGCGCGGAATGATCCGTACGGTGCTCGACGGATTCCGCGCGCACGCCCCTGAGAGCTGGACCGTCTCCTACGCCCGTGGCGCCGAGATCCTCACGGTGGGTCCCGACCCGGAGGGGGCGCTCTTCCCGGACGGGCAGCCCCGGCCCCATGTCGTCGTCCCGGCAGAGCCCAGTGGCGCTCTCATCGCCGAGGCGGTGGCCGCCGCCGAGGCGGCCGACCACGTCGTCGCGGTCGTGGGCGACCGCATCGAGCTGGTCGGCGAGGGGCGCTCGACCGCGACCCTGGAACTGGTCGGCGACCAGATCGCGTTGCTCGACGCGCTCGCCGCGACCGGCAAGCCGCTGGTCGTCGTCGTCATCAGCTCCAAGCCGCTGGTGCTGCCGCCGTCCGCGCTCGGCGCGGCGGCGATCGTGCACGCCTTCAACCCGGGCATGCAGGGCGGCCGGGCCGTGGCCGAGCTGGTGCTCGGCCTCATCGAGCCGTCTGGGCGGCTGCCGGTCTCCTTCGCTCGGCATGCGGGCCAGCAGCCGACCTACTACAACCAGATCCGCGGCCAGCACGGCACCCGGTACGCCGATCTCACCCAGAGTCCGGAGTTCGTGTTCGGCGAGGGCCTGAGCTACACGACCGTCACGTACGCGGATCTGGAGGTGCTCACGACGAGCGTCGGCGTGTCCGACACCGTGCACGCACGCGTCACGGTCAGCAACACCGGTGACCGGCCCGTACGGGAGACCGTGCAGGTGTACATCAGCGACACGGTGACCTCGGTGACCTGGGCCGAGAAGGAACTGAAGGCGTACCGGCAGGTCGAACTCGCCCCCGGCGAGACGCGCGAGGTCCTGGTCGAGCTGCCCGTCGCCGCGTGCACGCTCGTGGACGCCGAGGGCGCCCGTATCGTCGAGCCGGGCGGCTTCGAGCTGCTTGTCGGCCCGTCCTCACGCGACGATGTCCTCCTGCGGGCGGGCTTCACCGTGAAGGGCTGAGGTCACTGCCCGCACCCCGCCGCCCGGAAATGGAAACCGCCTCCCGGCCGGCGGGGGGGGGAGCCGGTCGGGAGGCGGAGTACGGGGCGGGGCGCCGCAGTGCGGTGCCCCGGGGGGTGTCAGCCCTGGTGGGGGTAGACGTAGTCGGTCGGCGGGACCAGCGTCTCCTTGATGGCGCGGGTCAGCGTCCAGCGCTGCAGGTTCTGCGGGGCGCCCGCCTTGTCGTTGGTACCCGAGGCACGGCCGCCGCCGAAGGGCTGCTGGCCGACGACGGCGCCGGTCGACTTGTCGTTGATGTAGAAGTTGCCCGCGGCGTAGCGGAGCTTGTCCATCGTGTACGCGGCAGCCGCCCGGTCGTGGGAGATGACCGCGCCGGTCAGCGCGTAGTCGGAGACCGACTCCATCTGCTCGAGCATGGCGTCGTACTTCTCGTCCTCGTAGACGTGCACGGCGAGGATCGGGCCGAAGTACTCGGTCGTGAAGACCTCGTTGGCCGGGTCGTCGCAGGCGATGACCGTCGGACGGACGAAGTAGCCGACGGAGTCGTCGTACGTACCGCCCGCAACGATCGTGCAGGACGGATCGGCCTTCGCACGGTCGATCGCGGCCTTGTTCTTCGCGAACGAGCGCTCGTCGATGACGGCACCGATGAAGTGCGACAGGTCGGTGACGTCGCCCATGGTGATGGAGTCGACCTCGGCCGCGAACTCCTCCTTGAAACCGGAGTTCCAGATGGAGGCCGGGACGTACGCACGGGAGGACGCGGAGCACTTCTGGCCCTGGTACTCGAACGAGCCACGGGTCAGCGCGGTCTTCAGGACGGCGCGGTCGGCGCTCGGGTGCGCGACGACGAAGTCCTTGCCGCCGGTCTCGCCGACGAGCCGCGGGTAGGTGCGGTAGTTGGCGATGTTGTTGCCGACCGTCTTCCACAGGTGCTGGAAGGTCGGGGTCGAGCCGGTGAAGTGGATGCCGGCCAGGTCACGGTGGTTCAGCGCCACCTCGGAGACGGCCTTGCCGTCGCCGGTGACCAGGTTGATGACGCCCTTGGGCAGACCGGCCTCTTCCAGGAGCTGCATCAGCAGCACGGCGGCGTGGGTCTGGGTCGGGGACGGCTTCCACACCACGACGTTGCCCATGAGGGCGGGCGCGGTGGGCAGGTTGCCCGCGATGGCGGTGAAGTTGAAGGGCGTGATCGCGTAGACGAAGCCCTCCAGCGGGCGGTGGTCCATACGGTTCCACACGCCGGGGGAGTTCGCCGGGGGCTGCTCGGCGAGGATCTGGCGCGCGTAGTGCACGTTGAAGCGCCAGAAGTCGACGAGCTCGCAGGGGCAGTCGATCTCGGCCTGCTGGGCGGTCTTGGACTGGCCGAGCATCGTGGACGCGGCCAGCGTCTCGCGCCAGGGGCCGGCCAGCAGCTCGGCGGCGCGCAGGATGATCGCTGCGCGGTCGTCGAAGGACATCGCGCGCCAGGCCGGGGCTGCGGCGAGGGCGGCGTCGATTGCGTCCTGCGCGTCCTGCTGCGTGGCGCCGGCGAACGTACCGATGACGGCCTTGTGGTTGTGCGGCTGTACGACGTCGAAGCGCTCGCCGCCACCCATCCGCTTCTCGCCGCCGATGGTCATCGGCAGGTCGATCGGGTTCTCGGCGAGCTCCTTGAGCTTCAGCTCGAGGCGGGCACGCTCGGGGGAACCGGGGGCGTAGGAGCGGACCGGCTCGTTGACCGGCGCGGGGACCTGGGTCACAGCGTCCATGAGTGCCTTGTCTCCTTGGTTGGGGTGGGTGGTCGGCCGGGCGGGTCAGCCCTTGGTTCAGCCCTTGGTGAGGATCGAGCGGGCGAAGAACAGCAGGTTGGCCGGCTTCTCCGCGAGGCGGCGCATGAAGTAGCCGTACCAGTCGGTGCCGTACGCCGTGTAGACGCGCATCCGGTGGCCCTCGGCCGCGAGCCGGATCTGCTCGTCGCTGCGGATCCCGTACAGCATCTGGAACTCGTACTCGTCCAGTTTGCGCCCGGCCTGGCGGGCGAGCTCCTGGCCGATGGCGATGAGGCGCGGGTCGTGCGAACCGATCATCGGGTAGCCGTCGCCCAGCATCAGGGTCTTCAGGATCCGGACGAACGCCTTGTCGATCTCCGGCTTGTGCTGGTACGCGACGGAGGCGGGCTCCTTGTACGCACCCTTCACCAGGCGGACCCGGCTGCCGGCGTCGGCGAGGCGTCGGGCGTCGTCCTCGGTGCGGAACAGGTAGGCCTGGATCACGCAGCCGGTCTGCGGGAAGTCCTTCCGCAGCTCCTCGTGGATGGCGAACATCGAGTCGAGGGTGGTGTGGTCCTCGGCGTCCAGCGTGACCGTGGTGCCGATCGCGGCGGCGGCCTCGACGACCGGCCGGATGTTGGCGAGCGCCAGCTCGTGGCCGCCGTCGAGGGACTGGCCGAACATCGACAGCTTGACCGACATCTCGGCCTTGGTGCCGAGCCCGAGCTGCTCGAGGCGGCCGATCAGCTCCAGGTAGGCGTCACGCGCGGCGGCGGCCTGCTCGGGGGTGGTGATGTCCTCACCCACGACGTCCAGGGTGACCTCGAGGCCCTGGCCGGCCGAGTCCCGGACGACCTGGACGACCTGGTCGACCGCCTCACCGGCGATGAACCGGTCGACGACCTGCTTGGTGCCCGGGGCAGCCGAGATGAAACGACGCATCTTGTCGCTGCGGGACGCGGCGAGAATCACGGGACCCAGCACGGGGCACCTCCACGGAATGTACGAACGAGGGCCGTACCGGTACGCATATGAACAGACCGGGACGGCACGGAGAACCACCGTGAAATCTATGGATCCTTCCGATCCTGTGCCATCGACACCTGTCACGCATCCGTGGCCGTCACCTCAGACATATGTCTGAAGAGATGCGAGACTGGCGGGGTGAAGGGCGATTACCAGGAGCTGGTCGACGAGATCTCCGCGCTGCTCGGCGCCCCCGCGACCCTGGAGAACCGGGACTTCGGCCTGGTCGCCTTCGGGGCCCATGACAGCGACGACGACACGGCGATGGACCCCGTCCGTACGCGCTCGATCCTCACCCGGCGCTCCACTCCCGCGGTCCGGGCCTGGTTCGAGGGCTTCGGCATCGCGCGCGCGACGGGCCCCGTCCGCATTCCGGCCGCCCCGGAGGCCGGAGTGTTCCGGGACCGGATCTGCCTTCCGGTACGCCATCGGGGTGTCGTACTCGGGTACGTATGGCTGCTCGACGCCGACCCCCGTCCGACCCCCGACCGGCTGACGGCTGCGATGGACGTGGCAGCCCGGATCGGCGCGCTGCTCTCCGACGAGGTGCGGGCGGGCGCGGACCTGTCCCGGGAGTTCGGCGCGGTCCTCGCGGCCGGGCGGGGGTGGCAGCGCGACATGGCGGTGGCCGCGCTGCACGAGGCCCTGGGACCGGACGCGGACGGGCTGCACACCGTGGTGTGCGTGACCCCGTGGCCGGACGAGGCCCCGTCGGTCGCTACGGTGCCCTCCGCAGCGGCCCTCGCCACGGTCGCCTCGGCAGGCACCCTGTCACTGGCCGCGCTGATGCGGCTGCGCTCCCCCGACACCCTGGACCCGGCGACGACGGCCGCGGACCGTCTGCGCACCACTGCGGGACCCACCGCCACGGGCGGGATCGCGATCGCCCGCCGGGGTCTGGCGGAGCTGGCCGACTCCTGGCACGAAGCCCTGTCCGCGGCCCGCGCGGCCGGGGCGGAATCCCGCTTCGGCCACGTCGCCGACTGGCGGGCCATCGGCCCGTACCGGCTGCTGGCCTCACTGCCCCCGGGTCCGGACACCGCCCCGGACCACACGGTCCGCACCCTGCTGACCCCGCCGCACACGGAACTGGCCCGCACCGCCGAGGTGTTCCTCGACTGCGCGGGCCAGGCGAGCCGGACGGCGGCCGAGCTGGGCATCCACCGCCAGACGCTCTACTACCGCCTCGCGCGGGTCCAGCAGCTCACCGGCCTGGACATGAACGACGGCGAGGACCGGCTGCTCCTCCACATGGCACTGAAGGCGGCGCGGCTGTAAGTCGGCGGTGCGGGGCCCGCGGTTTCGTGAACAGTTCCACGTGATCAAGAGCGCTGTCAGGGCGGATCCGGGTGGCCGGGAGAGCCCGGACGTCCTCACGCGGCTCGTACAGCCGGTGATGCCACCGCCACCGCCGTTGTCAGGTGGCCGCCGTCGGGGCCGCAGGGTGTGCCGTCGTTCGGTGATCCCGCCCGCCGACCACGGCCGGCGGCCCTCTGTGGCGGACCAGCACGGTGAAGAGGGTCCCGACGGCGAAGGCCAGGGATACCGCGCCGTGACGTCAGCGGTGCACTCCGTGGTCCTGTCCGCCTCCCGCGGCGCGGCGGCCCCGGGCACGTCCAGGGAGCCGCGGCAGCCGTCAGGACCGGTCGGAGCCGGGGCGCTTTCCGAAGTCGGTGCCGTCCGCCCGCGGGGCATGCGGGACTTCCGGAACACGCTTCGGCGGAGGGCACGGCTCCCGGCAGGTGATCAACGGGCGAACCGGTCACTGAAGACGGACCAGCCCTCGGGCCAGTCGCCGACCCCGGATTCGACGTTGAGGTGTCCCTTGCGGCCGACGTTCACCAGCCGGGCTCCCAGTTGCTCGGCGCCTGCCGCCGCATGCTCCAGGGAGCCGTAGGGGTCGTTCTCGCTGGCGACCACGACCGCCGGGAAGGGCAGCCGGCCGTGCCGGGACGAGTCGAAACCAACCGCCGCAGTGGGGAAGGCGGCGCCGGACACATCCGGCATCGCGACCAGGAACGCACCGGCCACGGTCTCGTCCTGGTGCGCCGAGGCCCATTCGGCCACCAGCGTGCAGCCGAGGCTGTGGGCGATGAGGACCTTGGGACCCTCGATCGCCCGGAGGGCGTCATCGAGCTCCTTCACCCACACGTCGCGCACGGGGGTGTCCCAGGAACTGTGCTCCACCCAGACGCTGTTCGCCATCCGGCTGCGCCAGACGGACTGCCAGTGCGCCGGTCCGGAGTTGCTGATACCGGCGATGAAGACGTGCGTTGCCAAATCCATGTCAGACCTCGTACTCGACGCGACGCCGTCGAGGCGCAGGCGATCCTGGATGAGGACACGGCTGTCGTTCTTGTCGTGTCCGAGCAGCAGGCCCGCTTCCCCCAGGCGGATGACGATCTGCGCACAGCCGCGGCGGTTCGGTGCCGAGCCGGGGAGCGGACGGCCGTCCGGGGGGAGTCAAGAACTCTTCCCGGCGCGGAGCACTGCTCCGGCCGGCCCGGACCGCGGCGGGTGCGTGTCTCCGGACAGCAGTGCACCCGACAGGCAGATGTTGCGTCTGCCTGCCGGGTGCGGTTGCCGTGCGGCCGTGAATCAGTCGGTGAGGTTCACCGAGCGGGCCGAAGTGGCGCCGATCTCCTCCGCGATCTCGGTCAGGACCGACTGCGGGATGGTGTCGTCGACGGTGAGGACGACCAGCGCCTCGCCGCCCGCGTCCTGCCGCGAGACCTGCATGCCCGCGATGTTCAGTCCGGCCTCGCCGAGGATCTTGCCGACCGCGCCGACGACGCCGGGACGGTCCTCGTACCGCAGGACGACCATGTGGTCGGCGAGCGCCAGGTCCACGTCGTGCTCGCCGATGCCGACGATCTTCTGGAGGTGCTTGGGGCCGGCCAGCGTGCCGGAGACCGCGACCTCCTCGCCGTTGGACAGCGTGCCGCGGACGGTCACCACATTGCGGTGGTCCGGCGACTCGGAGCTGGTGGTGAGGCGGACCTCGACACCGCGTTCCTGCGCGAAGAGCGGGGCGTTGACGTACGAGACCGTCTCGTCGACGACGTCCTCGAAGACACCCTTGAGCGCGGAGAGTTCGAGCACCTTCACGTCGTGCTGGGTGATCTCGCCGTAGACCTCGACGTCGAGCCGGGCCGCGACCTCGCCCGCGAGCGCGGTGAAGATACGGCCGAGCTTCTCGGCGAGCGGCAGCCCGGGGCGCACGTCCTCGGCGATGACGCCGCCCTGGACGTTGACCGCGTCCGGCACGAGCTCACCGGCGAGGGCGAGGCGAACGGACTTGGCGACCGCGATGCCCGCCTTCTCCTGCGCCTCGTCGGTGGAGGCACCGAGGTGCGGGGTGCAGACGACCTGGTCGAACTGGAACAGCGGGGAGTCCGTGCAGGGCTCCTTCGTGTACACGTCCAGACCGGCTCCGGCGACCCGGCCCTCCTTGAGGGCGGAGGCGAGCGCCTCCTCGTCGACGATGCCGCCGCGCGCGGCGTTGACGATCCTCACCGAGGGCTTCACCTTGTGCAGCGCGTCGTCGCCGATCAGGCCGAGCGTCTCGGGGGTCTTGGGGAGGTGCACCGTGATGAAGTCGGAGACCTCGAGCAGCTCGTCCAGGGTGAGGAGCTTGACGCCCATCTGCGCGGCGCGCGCGGGCTGCACATAGGGGTCGTACGCAACGATCTTCATGCCGAAGGCCGACATGCGCTGCGCGACGAGCACGCCGATACGGCCGAGGCCGACGACACCGAGGACCTTCTCGCTGAGCTCGACGCCCGTGTACTTCGAACGCTTCCACTCGCCGTTCTTGAGGGCGGTGTTGGCCTGCGGGATGTTGCGCGCGGTGGCGACGAGCAGACCGCAGGCGAGCTCGGCGGCCGTGACGATGTTGGACGTCGGCGCGTTGACGACCATCACGCCGGCCTTGGTGGCCGAGGAGACGTCGACGTTGTCCAGACCGACGCCCGCGCGGGCGACGACCCTGAGCTTCTTCGCGGCGGCGATGGCCTCGGCGTCGACCTTGGTGGCCGAGCGCACCAGGATCGCGTCGACATCGGCGATCGCGGGGAGGAGTTCGGCGCGGTCCGCGCCGTTGCAGTGCCGGATCTCGAAATCCGGACCCAGAGCGTCGACCGTGGCGGGCGACAGCTCTTCAGCAATGAGTACGACAGGTTTCGAGCTCACGTGTGTCCTCACAAGTCCAGTGCGGACGGCCGTCCCGACGGCCGCAGGCGGTGGAGGGGCTAGCCGCGTGGGAGACGCACGACACTGTGGGCCCTGACGCGTGTATGTGTTGAGAAGTGTAGTCATGCGGCCGGGCGGCATCTGCGCCCCGGTGGAAGGATCACCCGCACGAGGTGGACGGCCTGTACAGACGTACGGTGCCGTCTCCTTCCACCGCCCCTCCCCCGCAGTGACACGGGGCCGAGACAGACCGTGCACCGGGGGCGGGCCCGTGCGGACCCGCCCCCGGTCAGAGGCTCAGGCCTCGTTGTCGACCCAGCTCATGAGCTTGCGCAGCTCCTTGCCGGTGCTCTCCAGCAGGGACTCGCTGTCGGCCTTCTTGTACTCGTTGTACTTGGGCAGACCGTTGTGGTACTCCGCCATCCAGGCCTTGGCGAAGGTGCCGTCCTGGATCTCGGTGAGGACCTTCTTCATCTCGGCCTTGGTGTCGGCCGTGATGATGCGCGGGCCGGTGACGTAGTCGCCCCACTCGGCGGTCTCCGAGATGGACCAGCGCATCTTCTCCAGGCCGCCCTCGTACATCAGGTCCACGATGAGCTTCAGCTCGTGCAGGCACTCGAAGTACGCGATCTCCGGCTGGTAACCGGCCTCGGTCAGCGTCTCGAAACCGGCCTTGACCAGTGCGGCCGTTCCGCCGCAGAGGACGGCCTGCTCACCGAACAGGTCGGTCTCGGTCTCCTCGGTGAAGGTCGTCTTGATGACGCCGGCGCGGGTGCCGCCGATGCCCTTCGCGTAACTGAGAGCGAGCGCCAGGCCCTTGCCGGTGGCGTCCTGCTCGACGGCCACGATGCACGGAACGCCGCGGCCCTCTTCGTACTGGCGGCGGACCAGGTGACCCGGGCCCTTCGGGGCGACCATGCAGACGTCGACGCCCGCCGGCGGCTTGATGAAGTCGAAGCGGATGTTCAGGCCGTGGCCGAAGAACAGCGCGTCGCCGTCCTTGAGGTTGCCCTTGATGGACTCCTCGTAGACCTGGGCCTGGATCGGGTCCGGGACGAGGATCATGATGACGTCGGCCTCGGCGGACGCCTCGGCCGGGGTCACCACGCGCAGGCCCTGCTCCTCGGCCTTGGCCTTGGACTTCGAACCCTCGTGCAGACCGACTCGGACGTCGACACCCGAGTCGCGCAGCGACAGCGCGTGGGCGTGGCCCTGGCTTCCGTATCCGATGACCGCGACCTTACGGCCCTGGATGATGGACAGGTCGGCATCGTCGTCGTAGAACAGCTCGGCCACTGGGTCTTCTCCTTGGTGTGCAGGTGTTGCGTCCCACCGTACGGCGGGGTGCGTCAGATACGTTGTCGGGTCTCGCCATGCGAGCGGCGAGAGTGCCCTGAATGATTACGCCGAGCGGTCGAGTGCGCGCAGAGAACGGTCGGTGATCGAGCGCGCGCCGCGCCCTATGGCGATGGTGCCGGACTGGACGAGCTCCTTGATGCCGAACTGCTCCAGCATCTTGAGCATGGCCTCCAGCTTGTCGGCGCCCCCGGTCGCCTCGATCGTGACGGCCTCGGGGGAGACGTCGACGGTCTTGGCGCGGAACAGCTGGACGATCTCGACGATCTGGGAGCGGGTCTCGTTGTCGGCGCGGACCTTCACCAGGACGAGCTCCCGCTGGATCGCAGCGGAGGGCTCGAGTTCGACGATCTTCAGGACGTTGACCAGCTTGTTGAGCTGCTTGGTCACCTGCTCCAGGGGCAGGCCCTCGACATTCACCACGATGGTGATGCGGGAGATGTCGGGATGCTCGGTGGTACCGACCGCGAGTGAGTCGATGTTGAAGCCGCGCCGGGAGAACAGTGCCGTGATCCGGGCGAGGACACCTGGCTTGTTCTCGACCAGGACGGAGAGCGTGTGCTTGCTGGACATGGAGTCGGTCTCTCTCTGTCTCTCAGTCGTCTTCGTTGTCGCCGAAGTCGGGGCGGACACCGCGGGCTGCCATGACCTCGTCGTTCGAGGTGCCGGCGGCGACCATCGGCCACACCATGGCGTCCTCGTGGACGATGAAGTCGATGACGACCGGGCGGTCGTTGATCGCGTTGGCCTCGGCGATGACCTTGTCCAGGTCTGCCGGGTCCTCGCAGCGGATCGCGTAGCAGCCCATGGCCTCGGACAGCTTGACGAAGTCCGGCACGCGGGTGCCCTTCGCCGGGGCTCCGTCCGTGTCCGCGCCGGAGTGCAGCACGGTGTTGGAGTACCGCTGGTTGTAGAACAGGGTCTGCCACTGGCGGACCATCCCGAGCGCGCCGTTGTTGATGATCGCGACCTTGATCGGGATGTTGTTGAGCGCGCAGGTGGTGAGTTCCTGATTGGTCATCTGGAAGCAGCCGTCGCCGTCGATCGCCCAGACGGCGCGGTCCGGCATGCCGGCCTTGGCGCCCATCGCGGCCGGAACCGCGTACCCCATCGTCCCGGCGCCGCCGGAGTTCAGCCAGGTGGAGGGCTGCTCGTAGTTGATGAAGTGCGAGGCCCACATCTGGTGCTGGCCGACGCCCGCGGCGAAGATCGTTCCTTCGGGGGCGAGTTGACCGATGCGCTGGATGACCTGCTGCGGTGAGAGGCTGCCGTCCTCCGGCAGGTCGTAGCCGACCGGGTAGGTGTCCCGCCAGCGGTTGAGGTCCTTCCACCAAGCGGTGTAGTCGCCGGTGTTGCCCTCGGTGTGCTCCGCCTGGACCGCCTGGACGAGGTCGGCGATGACCTCGCGGGCGTCACCGACGATCGGCACGTCGGCGGCGCGGTTCTTGCCGATCTCGGCCGGGTCGATGTCGGCGTGGACGATCTTGGCGAACGGGGCGAAGCTGTCCAGCTTGCCGGTGACGCGGTCGTCGAACCTGGCCCCGAGCGCGACGATCAGGTCGGCCTTCTGCAGCGCGGTGACGGCGGTGACCGCACCGTGCATGCCGGGCATTCCCACGTGCAGCGGGTGGCTGTCGGGGAAGGAGCCGAGCGCCATCAGAGTCGTGGTGACGGGCGCTCCGGTGAGCTCGGCCAGGACCTTCAGCTCGGCGGTGGCGCCGGCCTTCATGACTCCGCCGCCGACGTACAGCACCGGGCGCTTGGCCTGGGTGATGAGCTTGGCGGCCTCGCGGATCTGCTTGGCGTGCGGCTTGGTGACCGGGCGGTAGCCGGGCAGGTCCATCGCCGGCGGCCAGCTGAAGGTCGTCTTCGCCTGCAGCGCGTCCTTGGCGATGTCGACGAGGACCGGTCCCGGGCGGCCGGTCGAGGCGATGTGGAAGGCCTCGGCGATCGTGTGCGCGATGTCCTCGGCGCGGGTGACCAGGAAGTTGTGCTTGGTGATCGGCATGGTGATGCCGCAGATGTCGGCTTCCTGGAAGGCGTCCGTACCGATGGCGGCGGAGGCCACCTGACCGGTGATCGCGACCAGGGGCACGGAATCCATGGCCGCGTCGGCGATCGGGGTGACCAGGTTGGTGGCGCCGGGGCCCGAGGTGACCATGCAGACACCGACCTTGCCGGTGGCCTGCGCATAACCCGTGGCCGCGTGACCGGCACCCTGCTCGTGGCGGACGAGGATGTGGCGGACCCGGGTGGAGTCCATCAGCGGGTCGTACGCCGGGAGGATGCAGCCGCCGGGGAGGCCGAATACGGTGTCGGCCCCGACTTCCTCGAGAGAGCGGATGAGGGACTGCGCGCCCGTGAGGTGCTCAACAGAGGCGGAGGACGGTCCGCCGTTACGGGCCCGCGGCTGCGGGTGGTGGGCCCCGGTGGCCTGCTCGGTCATCGGCATTCTCTTCTCGAAGCTGAGGGTTTATGCGGCGTGTTTGTGGGGTTTTGAGTGGTGCCGGTGCAACAAAAAACCCCTCGTGCCGTGAGGCAAGCGAGGGGAGCGCGCCGGTGCGGTCTGCAAGGTGTCCATGAGTGACCCTGCTTCAGCCGACGCGCTTTCCAAGTACGAGAATTCGGGTGCGCATGGCATTGACCCTCTCTCCGGCACGTACACGGTGTCAAGTAGGTGGGACGGGCGTCTCATCATGTGAGCGGCACTGGAGCGGGATCGAGCCGCCCGCAAGGACGGGCTGCGCGGTGGGGCCACCGCCTGGAACAGGGAACTTTCCGCGGATCAGGGCGCGCCGCAGCCGGTACTCGTCGAGCGGTCCGGAGAAGGCCATCCCCTGGCCGTGCGTACATCCCATGGCCCGCAGCGCGCGCACCTGCTCGGGCAGGTCGACGCCGTCGGCCACGGACTGCATGCCGAGGTCGCAGGCGATGCGCAGCAGCCCACTGGTGATCTTGTGCAGGCGGGCGGACTCCACGACTCCCTCGACCAGGCCCCGGTCCAGCTTCAGTACGTCGATGGGGAGCCGGCGCAGGGCATTGATCGCCGCGTAACCGCTGCCGAAGCCGTCGAGCGCGATCCGCACCCCGAGCCTGCGCAGCGTGACCAGCCGCTGCTCCAGGTCTTCGAAGGCGATCCGCGGGTCGCTGTCGGCCACTTCGATCATGAGGGCCCCGGAGGGCAGCCCGTGCCGGGTGAGGAGCGCCTCCACGGAACCGAAGGGCAGGGAGCGGTCAAGGAGCCGTCCGGCCGGCACGCGGACGGAGACCGGGACCGGGTGGCCGGCCCTGGCCCGCTCGGCGGCCTGTTCGACGGCTTCCTCCAGCAGCCAACTGCCGAGTTCGGCGGCGCGGTCGCTGTCTTCGGCGACACGGAGGAATTCGGCCGGGGTGAAGAGAATCCCCTGCGCGGAGCGCCAGCGCGCCTGGGCGGCAACGGCTGCGACGGTGCCGCTGGCCAGATGGATCACGGGCTGGTGCAGCAGCGCGAACTCGCCGTCCCGCAGGGCTGTGCGCAGCCGCACCGCGATCTCGGAGCGGCGGACGACCTCGGCCTGCATCTGGGGGGCGTAGAGCTCTACCCGGTCCTTGCCGCTCGCCTTGGCGCGGTACATGGCGAGGTCGGCATTGCGCATGAGGTCCTTGGGCGTGATGGTGGGCTCGGCGAAGGCGACCCCGATGGAGGCGGCCACCCGGACCTCGCCGGTACCGATCCGGTAGGGCTGGGAGAGCGTGAGACGCAGCCGGTCAGCGATCTCGTGGACCTGGTACTCCCGGGCGGCCTGGTCACGGGTGCCGTCGCCGACGATGAGCGCGGCGAATTCGTCGCCCCCGAGGCGTGCGGCCGTGTCGGAGGCGCGTACGGACTCCTGGAGGCGGCGGGCGGCCTGGATGAGCAGTTCGTCGCCCGCCTGGTGGCCGATGGAGTCGTTGACCGCCTTGAAGCCGTCCAGGTCGATGAAGAGCACGGCGGTGCCCGGGTCGCCGGAGCGCCGGCCGCCGAGCGCCTGGCTGACCCGGGCGGTGAACAGGGCGCGGTTGGGCAGGTCGGTGAGCGGGTCGTGCTCGGCGTTGTGCTGCAACTGGGCCTGCAGCCGGACTCGTTCGGTCACGTCGCGACTGTTGAGCAGCAGACCGCCCTGGTGGCGGTTGACGGTGGACTCGACGTGGAGCCAGTCGCCGCCCCCCGACCTGAAACGGCATTCGATCCGGGTGGTGGGTTCTTCACGGGGCGGTGCCGCGAGGAACCGCCGGACCTCGTGGACCACGCCTCCGAGATCCTCCGGGTGGATGATCGAGGCCAGCTCGGCGCCGACGAGGTCGTCGGCGTCGCGCCCGTAGACCCCGGCCGCCGCGGGGCTGACGTAGCGGAGCATGCCGGTGGGAGCGGCGATCATGATGACGTCGCTGGACCCCTGCACCAGGGAGCGGAAGTGGTTCTCCTTCTGGGCCAGCTCGTGGGTGAGGGCGATGTTGTCGAGGAGCATGATGGCCTGGCGGACGACCAGTGCGAGCACCACCGCGCAGCCGGTGAAGATGACGACCCGGTCGACCCTGCGTCCCTCGACCACGTTGTACAGAATGCCGAGGGTGCACACGGCAGCGGCCAGATACGGCGTGAGCGCGGCCAGGGAACCGGCGACGGGACGGCTGGTGGTGCGCGGCTCCCTGCTGGGCTCGACAGCGTTGTCCTCACTGCGACGAGCCCCCCACGGCGCATAGGCGAGCAGCAGGGATCCGGCGAACCAGCCCGCGTCGAGCAGCTGGCCGGACCGGTAGGTCGAGCGGAGCAGCGGCGAGGTGAACACCGCGTCGCACAGCACGGTCAGGGCGAGAGCGGCGATGGCCGTGTTCACTGCCGAGCGGTTGACGTTGACCCGCCGGAAGTGCAGGGCGAGCACCATGGAGACCAGCACGATGTCGAGCAGCGGGTAGGCCAGGGAGAGAGCGGCCCGGGCGACGCTCTCCCCCTCCACGTTCGCGACATGGGCGGTGTGGGCGAGCGCGAGGCTCCAGGAGAGCGTGAGCAGGGACCCGCCGATCAGCCAGGCGTCCAGCACCAGGCAGACCCAGCCGGCCCGGGTGACGGGCCGCTTGGCGAGGACAAGCAGCCCGACGATGGCCGGCGGGGCGAAGCAGAGGAAGAAGACGTCGGCCAGGGACGGGGAGGGCACCGGGAGCCCCAGCACCACTTCGTACCAGCCCCAGACCGCGTTGCCGCCGGCGGCCATCGCGGAGGAGAGCGAGAACAGCAGCCAGGCGGGCCGGAACCGGCTGCCGCTCCTGCGCGCGTGGAGGAAGCAGGACACGGCGGCGATCAGAGCGGCGATGGTGAGGCCGAAGTCACCCATGAACAGGGCCAGTCCGGGCGATCCCCAGTCGACCGCCGCCCCCACGGCGTATCCGGCGCAGATGGCGGCGAGGAGCAGCTGGGAGCGCAGTCCCGCACTCCGGCCTGAGACCGGCTGCCGGGAGAGCAGCGCCCCGAGGGCGCTCACCGGAGAGCTCCTCGGGCCGAGCCCGGGGTCCTCGGCGCCGACGACCGGCGCCGTCCGCCCTGCCGCGTCGGATCATCTCTCCATCGCCCGCGCATCGTCTGTCGCCCCCTCTCGTTCCGCTTCCTCCCCGGCACCGCCCCTGCCATGGCGCTGCCCCTTCTGGACGATACACCAGAGCCGTCACGCAGGGACATAGCTTCTCTACTCTCCGTGACCACCTGGGGTGTTGTGGGAAACCTCGTACGGCCGAACCGTTTCGGAGCGTCGTCAGCCGGTCGTGAGTACGAGGTTGTGAACCGGTTCTCCTGCGGCGAACCGGGTGAGCTGGCCGGCCAGCAGACGCTTGGCGCGCGGCAGGAACGCCGAGGTGCTGCCGCCCACATGGGGGGTGATCAGAACGTTGGGAGCATGCCAGAGCGGATGGCCCGCGGGCAGGGGTTCGGGATCGGTGACATCGAGTGCGGCACGCAGCCTGCCGGACTCGAGTTCGGACAGCAGGGCCGCGGAGTCGACAACGGCTCCCCTGGCAACGTTGACGAGCAGGGCGCCGTCCGGCATCGCGGCGAGGAAGTCGGCGCCCACCAGCCCTTGCGTGGAGGGGTTCAGCGGGGTGGACAGAATGACGATGTCGGCTTCGGGCAACAGTGCGGGCAAGTCCTCGAGTGCATGTACGGGGCCGCGCCCGGTTGTCCGTGCGGAGCGTGCGACGCGCACGACCCGCGCGCACTCGAAGGGTTCGAGCCGGTCCTCGATGGCCGCGCCGATCGATCCGTAGCCCACGACGAGTACCGACTTGTCGGCGAGCGCGGGATAGAAGCCGGAGAGCCACTCCTCCTTGTCCTGACCGCGCACGAAGCCTGGGAAACCGCGCAGCGAGGCAAGGATCAGGGCGAGAGCGAGTTCGGCGGTCGACGCCTCGTGAACACCCTTGGCGTTGCACAGCCGTACGCCGGTCGGCAGGAGGCCGAGACCCGGCTCCACATGATCGATCCCCGCGGACAGCGTCTGCACGACCCGGACCCCGGCCATCTCCTTGAGCGGGCGGACCGCGACCTCCGGTCCCTTCATGTAGGGAACGACGTAGAAGGCACAGTCCGCGGGGTCCGCCGGGTAGTCCCGGCCGCCGTCCCAGAAACGGTAGTTGAGACCCTCGGGGAGCCCGTCGATCTCATCGGCCGCGATCGGCAGCCATACGTCGGTGGCAGGTGTCGAAGTCATGGTCAGGAGGCTATGCGAAGGGCACGGGACGGCAGAGGCTACTTTGGGGTCCGGAGTGGTCCAGCGACGGCGGGACCGAGGGAGGGTTCGGGGAGTTGGAGCGCAGGACTATCGGTGCGGCGGCACTCGCCGTGGGCGCGGTCGGGCTGGGGTGTATGCCGATGAGCTGGGCCTACAGCACGTCTCAGCAGCGCGGCGACCGTTCACTGCGGACGGTGCACGCCGCGCTGGACGCCGGCGTCCAACTGCTCGACACGGCCGACATGTACGGCCCCTTCACCAATGAGCTGCTGGTCGGGCGGGCGCTCAAGGGGCGCCGCTCCGACGCCTTCCTCTCCACCAAGTGCGGGCTGCTGGTGGGCGATCAGCACATCGTCGCCAACGGGCGCCCCGGCTATGTGCGCCGGGCCTGCGATGCCTCGCTCAGGCGGCTGCAGACCGATGTGATCGATCTGTACCAACTGCACAGGGCCGACCCCGAAGTGCCGGTGGAGGAGACCTGGGGCGCCATGGCGGACCTGGTGACCGCGGGAAAGGTCCGGTCGCTCGGACTGTGCGCGGTGGGAGCACGGGCCGAGCGACGGCCGGGGGCCCGGATGCACGACGGAACGATCCGCCAGCTGGAGCGGGTGCAGCAGGTCTTTCCCGTCAGCGCGGTCGAGGCGGAGCTCTCCGTGTGGTCACCGGAGGCGCTGGAGCAGCTGCTGCCCTGGTGTACGGCGCGGGGTGTCGGCCTGCTGGCGGCGATGCCGCTGGGCAACGGCTATCTGACAGGGACACTGAAGCCCGGCCAGGGCTTCGAACCGGACGATCCGCGGGCCAGGCACCCGCGGTTCACCGCGGAGATGATGGCGGCGAACCAGCCGGTGGTGGCGGGTCTGCGGCGGATCGCGGAGCGGCACGGCGCCACTCCCGCCCAGGTGGCACTGGCCTGGGTGCTGCGGCAGGGCCGGCATGTGGTGCCCGTACCCGGCGCCAAGCAGGAGCGGTGGGCCGTGGAGAACGCGGGGGCGGCGGAACTGGTCCTCACGGACCGGGATGTGGCGGAGATCGCCGGGCTGCCGCGGGCCCGTGGGTCGTGGGACTGATCACGCGGCGGGAGAATTGGCGGAGATCGGGAACCCGCGGCGGGGCAGCGGTGTAAGAACAGTAGTCATGCGGCCGTCGAAAGGATCGGTGCTGTGCGCGGTGCTGTGTTCGGATCTGTGCAAACTCCTGCGGTGCGCAAGGGGGTAGTGGCCCTGTGTGCGGCGGCCTCGCTGCTGCTGTCCGCCGCCTGTTCCTCCGGTGGTGAGTCCGGTGACGGCCCGGCGGGCCGTGAGGGCGACACCTCGCCACCGGCGAGCGCTTCCTCTCCCGCCCCCGCCTCGTCGAGCCCCGCGGCCGATCTGCCGCCGGCCAAGGGCTCCGTGGAGGTGGTCTCGACACTCACGGAGGACCTCGCGTCGCCGTGGGGGCTGGCGGCATTGCCCGGGGGTGATCTGCTGGTGGTCTCGCGCGACGAGGCGACGATCAGCCGGATCGACGGGCGGAGCGGCAAGAAGACCCTGCTGGGCTCCGTGCCCGGGGTCGCCCCCGGCGGTGAGGGCGGGCTGCTGGGCCTGGCGGTCGCCCCGACGTACGGCGCGGACCATCTGGTGTACGCGTACTTCACCACCGAGTCCGACAACCGCATCGCCCGCATGCAGTACGACGAGCGGAAGCCGGCCGGCCGGCAGCTGGGCGCCCCGGACACGATCCTGCGGGGCATCCCGAAGGGCTCCGTCCACAACGGCGGGCGGATCGCGTTCGGCCCGGACCGCATGCTGTACGCGGGCACGGGCGAGACGGGAGACACGGGTCTCGCCCAGGACAAGGCGTCTCTCGCGGGCAAGATCCTGAGGATGACGCCCGACGGCGAGCCGGTGCACGGGAACCCCGAGGCCGACTCGTTGGTGTATTCGTACGGGCACCGCAATGTTCAGGGGCTCGCCTGGGACGGCCGGAAGCAGCTCTGGGCGGCCGAGTTCGGCCAGGACACCTGGGACGAGCTGAACAGGATCGAGCCGGGGAAGAACTACGGCTGGCCCGACGTCGAGGGCAAGAAGGGCGAGAAGGGTTTCGTCGACCCGGTTGCCCAGTGGAGGACATCCGAGGCGTCCCCGAGCGGTATCGCCTTCGCAGAGGGATCGATCTGGATGGCGGGCCTGCGCGGCCAGCGGCTCTGGCGGATTCCGCTGTCCGGCACCGCGGACAAGGAACCATTGGCCCCGCCCCAGGCGTTCCTCGAGGAGAAGTACGGTCGGCTGCGCACCGTGCTTGCTGCGGGCGGCGACAAGCTGTGGCTGGTCACGAGCAACACGGACGGACGCGCCACCCCGAAGCCGGGGGACGACCGGATCCTGCTGCTGAAGGTGCGGTAGCGACCTACCGGGCGGCATGTCGGAGGGAGCACGGGCGGTGTTCAACTTCTTCGAGGAACTGTTCGCGCCGGGCCGTAAACACACGGCCGAGGAGCAGAGACGGCTGGAGCTGAGCCGCGTGGACCTGGGCATCGGCGACCCTGCCCGGGGCCCGATAGACCTCACCTCCGGCAAGGTAAGGGTGCGCCGTGCACCAACTGATCCAGCCCCGCCGACTGATGCGGCCCCGCCGGACGCCTGAGCCCGCAGCGCGTCCGAATCACCGCCCGAGTTCCCAGCGCGCTCAAACACTGCCCGAGCCCGTCCACCACGCCCATCCACCACCTGGGCACACCCGCGTGAACCGAACCACGCCCCTCCGGCACCCGAGCACACCCGCGTGAACCGAACCACGCCCGCCCGGCACCCGGGCACACCCACCCGAGCCCAGCCGACCACGCCCCTCCGGCACCCGGGCACACCCCGGCACACCAGGGCGTTCGGCGACCTCCGTAGCCGCACTGAGCCCCACGGGGATCGAGGGCACAGAGACCTCGCCCGCCAGGCGCCAAGCCCTCACCTCGCCGGGTACAACCGGAACCGGTGCGCGAGCGCGGCCGCCTCGCCCCGGCTGGAGACGCTCAGCTTGGCGAGGATGTTGGAGACGTGCACACTCGCGGTCTTCGGCGAGATGTAGAGCTCCTCGGCGATCCTGCGGTTGGTGTAACCCGCAGCGACCAGCCGGTGCACCTCCTGCTCCCGGGACGTCAGGCCGAAGGACTCGATCGCATCCACCGCCGGGCCCGGTACGGCCGGGTGAATTTCGCCCTCGGCATCCACGTGGTCCACGTCGCCCCCGGCATCCCGCACCCCCGGGGCCGACGCTTCGAGCGTGATGCGGGCGCGGCCGGCGAGCAGCTCGACGCTCTCCCTGAGCGGCCGGGCTCCGAGCCGCCCCGCCACCGCGTGGGCCTCGCGCAGGAGGGCCGCTGCCGAAGCCCTGTCACCGGCCCCGGACGCGGTGAGCATCGCCTCCGCCCAGCGGTGCCGGATCTGGGCCAGTTCGAAGGGCCGCTGAAGAGGCATGAAGGCCTCGGCGGCGCGGGACCAGTGGCCCGGGGTGTCGGCACCCTCCGCGCGGGCCAGTTCGGCCTCGATCAGCACACCGTAGGCCGCCCACACGGGAACGAGCATCGCCAGCCGCTTGAGGTGGCCGCGGATGCGGTCCAGGATCGCCGGACGGCCCGGCTCGGTGGCGGGCAGCCCGCGTGCATCGGCCTCGAGCGACGCCGCGACGTACAGCAGCGGCAGGGCGTAGCGCTGGGTGCCCGGCGGGAAGCCCTCCTCGGACTGCGCCTCGAACGCGGCTCGCGCCTCGGGGAGCCGGCCCTGCTGGGCGGCCAGGGTCATGGCATACCGGACAGGACTGATCAGATGCTGGGGCTGCGGGTCGTTCCGGCCCAGATGGCGCCGGTTCAGAGCCAGTTGCTCCTCCGCCTCGCCGAAGTCGCCGCGGGCGAGTGCCAGCTCCGTGCGGCGTGAGGCGACGAGCCCCTGGGACTTGCGGGACCGCGCGACCAGAGCCGCCGCGTCGACGGCCGCCCGGCTCTCGTCCCAGTGCCCGAGCGAGAAGTACGACTCCGCCTGGTTGGCCCGGACCCAGGCCTCCGAGTCGGGGATGCCGTGGCTGTGGCAGATCCGGATGCCGTGGTCGGCGGCGGCCACCGCTTCCAGGGAGCGGCCCGTGGACTCCAGCGAGGACGGAAGGTTGATGCTGGCACGGCTCATCACGCCCACCAGGTGCAGCTCGTCGGCCCGGTCGCGGACGGCGTACATCTCGGCGATCCCCTCCTCGACCCCGCCCGCGTCGATGGTGAGCCGTCCACGGGTGAGCCGGGCGTGCAGCTTGATGTACTCGTCGCCGACGAGGCGTGCGTACTCCACGGCACGGTCGGCCGCGGCCAGCGTGTCCGGGCCCGGACAGTGCAGTGCGCCCCAGATCGCCACGTTGGACAGCACGTCGGCGTGCACCGACGACGGGTGCAGACCGCGCACCAGGTCCTGGGCCTTGGCCAGTTCCTGCCATCCGTCGCCCCGGGACAGGTTCTGCGTCAGCAGGGAACGCTGCACCCAGAACCACGCGGCGCGCAGTGGATCCGCGTCGCCGTCCAGGATGCGCAGTGCCTTCTTGGCGATGGCCAGGGCCCGTTCGCGGTCGCTGCCGAAGCGCGCCGCGACGGTGGCCTCGGCCATCAGGTCGAGGTAGCGCAGCGGTGCCGTCTCGGGGTCGCAGCCACAGCCCGGATAGACCTCGGCGTAGTCGATCGGGCGCAGGGTGGCGCGCACCTCTTCCGGTACGTCGTCCCACAGCTCCATGGCCCGCTCCAGCAACCGCAGTTGCTCGGAATAGGCGTAGCGGCGGCGGGCCTCGACCGAAGCGCCCAGCACGGCCGGCAGAGCTCTGGCCGCGTCGTGCGAGGCGTACCAGTAGCTTGCGAGCCGGGCAGCGCGTTCCTCGGCGCGTACGAGGGACGGGTCGGCTTCCAGGGCTTCGGCATAGCGGCGGTTGAGGCGGCAGCGTTCGCCGTGCAGCAGGTCGTCGCTGACGGCCTCGCGGACCAGGGAGTGCCGGAAGCGGTATCCGTCGGAGTCGGGGGCCGGCAGCAGAAGATTGGCACCGACGGCGGCCCGCAGCGCTTCGTCGAGGTCGTCCTCGGGCAGCCCGGCGACGGCGGCGAGGAGCATGTGCTCGACCGTGGAGCCGCCCTCGGCGACGATCCTGGCGATCCGCTGGGCATTCTCGGGCAGCGCCTCGACGCGCACGAGGAGGAGGTCACGCAGCGAGTCGGAGAGCCCGGAGCTGTCACCGCAGCACTCCAGGCTGCGGGCGAGCTCCTCGACGAAGAAGGCGTTGCCGTCGGAGCGGTAGAAGATGTCGTCGACGAGCTCGGCCTCGGGAGCAGCGGCGAGGATGCCGGTGAGCTGTCGGCCGACCTCGGCGCGGCTGAACCGGTCGAGTTCGACGCGGCGGACCGTGCGGAGCCGGTCGAGCTCGGCCAGGAGAGGGCGCAGAGGGTGGCGGCGGTGGACGTCGTCGGCGCGGTACGTACCGATGACGACGAGACGGCCGTCGCGCAGGGTGCGGAAGAGATAGGCGAGGAGGTGGCGGGTCGAGGCGTCGGCCCAGTGCAGGTCCTCCAGGACGAGGACGACCGTGCGGTCGGCGGAGATGCGCTCCAGCAGCCGGGCGGCGAGTTCGAAGAGACGGGCGGTGCCGTGCTCGTCGTTCGATGCCCGGTCCGGTTCGCCCAGTTCGGGCAGCAGCCGGGCCAGTACGCCCTCCTGGCCTGCGAGTGCCTCGGTCAGTTCCTCGGGGAGTGCGCGTCGCAGGGCACGCAGTGCCGTGGAGAACGGGGCGTACGGCAGGCCGTCGGCGCCGATCTCCACACAGCCACCGACAGCCACCACGGCCTCGCGGCGGCAGGCCACCGTGACGAACTCCTCGACCAGCCGGGTCTTGCCGACCCCTGCCTCGCCACCGATGAGCAGTGCCTGCGGTTCCCCTGCCGAGGCGCGGGCGAGCGCATCGGTGAGCGAGGCCAGTTCACCGGCTCGGCCGACGAACACGGGGCTGACGGTGTTGGTCTCCACATCGCTGAGCATCGCATACGCGTACGACACCGCGGTGGCCGCAGGAGGACGGACGGCCATCCTTACGCGGCGTGCACGAACCGGTCCAGGTACTTGCTCACCCGCCCTTCGGTGTCATCCCGTCCGGCACGGCGGACCGAGCGGCGGGCGGCCCGGCGGGCGAGCACGACCTGGCGGACGGTGTGCTGCTCGTCCGCCCGGCGGATCATCTCGGCGGCATGGATCCGGTGGAGGTCGTAGGCGTACATGGTCTTCTCCCTGGTGACGACGGCCCGTTGGGGCACGGCTTGCTGCCGTGCCCCAACTGTGGTCTGCCAGGGGGTGCCGCCGCATCGGGCGAGTGCCGCATCCGAGCGCGGCAAAGTGCCTTAGCCCCGGGTGCCCGGTGCCTTAGGGCGGCGGTCAGCTTCCGCTCGCCGGCGCGCCCGCGCTCGGCAGGGACACGAAGAGGTCGAAGTACATGCCTACGGAGATCAGTACGCCGAGCACGCCGAGTGCGATGCCTGCCAGCGCAACGGCGCGGATCCAGCCCGGCTGCGGACGGGCGGAGGGTGCGCCGAAGGCGGGGCGCAGGAGGACGAAGGCGCCGACCAGCAGGGCGACGAGCGCGAAGAGCCCGTTGACGAGGGCCGTGGTGTGCCAGGCGTCGGCGTAGATCTCGGAAATCTGCTGGGCCGCGCTGCCGCCGCCGGAGGTCTTGATCTGGCCGATCAGGGTCTCGCGCTCGGCGGCGACCCGCCCGGTCCAGGCCCCCGAAAGAGAGACGATGCCCAGCCCGGCGGCAACGACGGCCCCGGCTCCTCCACCGACCCCGGCGGATGCCGCGGCTTCCGCCTCGGCGTAGGGGTCGGACTCCGGATCGTCGTCGTCCTCCGCGGCCGCATGCCCTACGGCATCGTCGGACGCGTCATCGGCGGTGTCGTCGGAGGCTTCATCTGCGGGCTCCGTCTTCGTCAGGTCCGCTACGGCGCTCTCGTCCGCTGCCGGCTTCTCCTCGCGGTCGTCGTCGACGGCGGAGGTGGTCTTGGAGGGGGTGGTCTTCATGCGCCGCACGCTAGGGGGCCCGGATGAGAACCTCCTTAACGCGGTGCGCCTCTCACCCCCGCGCGGCACGCCATTCAGCGGCCAGTACGGACCAGATCTCCTCGTCGTGCCGCACGCCCCGGTACAGACAGGCCTCGCGCAGCACGCCGTCGCGCGTCATGCCGAGCCGCTCGGCTGCGGCGACGCTGCGGGTGTTGGCCGCGGAGGCGACCCATTCCACCCGGTGCATGCCCCGTACGTCGACGGCCCAGTCGATCAGCTTGCTCGACGCCCGGTTCACCAGCCCCCGCCCCTGCCCGGCAGGCTCCAGCCAGCAGCCGATCTCGCAGTTCCCCGACTCCGCCGCGAAGATCCGGAACAGGACGCCCCCGACGAGCGTGCCGTCCAGCCAGATCCCGTAGAGCCGGCCGGTGTCGGCCGCCTGCTTGTCCGCGTACCTCTGGAGCAGGGCGCGCGCGGAGGAAAGGTCCGTCGCGGCCGAGGCGAACGGGATCCAGGGGTCGACGAGGCCACGCGCCCGGTCCATGTGGGCCAGGAACTCCTCCGCCTGCCAGGGTTCGAGCGGGCGCAGCTGCGCCCCGTCATCGCCCAGGGACACCGCGAACACAGGAACGTCTCCTCGGCCTCAGTGGACGCGCTGCGCGACGGACCGGTCCTGGTCGCCTGCGCGCTCCCTCGGGATCTTCGCATGCGGTGCCGCGTGGTCCGGCGGCTCGATGCTGATGCGCGGGAGCACCCGGTCGAGCCGGGCGGGCAGCCACCAGTTGGCGCCGCCGAGCATGTGCATCAGGGCAGGCACCAGCAGGGTGCGCAGGACGAAGGCATCGAGTGCGACGGCGGCGGCCAGCGCGATGCCGAACATCGCGATGACGCGGTCTCCGCTGAGCACGAAGGCGAGGAAGACCGAGATCATGATCACCGCGGCGGAGTTGATCACCCGGCCCGTCTCGGCGAGGCCGACACGGACCGACCTGCGGTTGTCCCGCGTCTCCAGCCACTCCTCGTGCATCCGGCCGACCAGGAAGACCTGGTAGTCCATCGAGAGCCCGAAAAGCACGGACACCATGATCACCGGGAGGAAGGGCTCGATCGGGCCGGCACTGCCGAGCCCCAGCAGCTCGCTGCCCCAGCCCCACTGGAAGACCGCGACGACGACCCCGAAGGAGGCGGCGACGGCGGCCACGTTCATCACAGCGGCCTTCAGCGGGATGGCGACGGACCGGAAGGCCAGCAGCAGGAGCAGGCAGCCGAGCCCGATGACGACCCCGACGAAGAGCGGCAGCTTGCTGACGATGATCTCGGCGAAGTCGTCGTAACTGGCGGTCACACCGCCCACATGGACCTGGAGAGACGTGTTCTCCTGGATCGGCGGCAGCACGTCGTCGCGCAGCCGGTCGACGAGTTCGCTGGTCCGCTGCGACTGCGGGGCTGACTCCGGGACGACAGTGACGAACGCGGTGTCGCCGCTGTTGTTGTACGTCACCGGGCTCACGGACGCGACGCCGTCGGTGCCCCGCAGCAGACCGGGCAGACCGTCCAGGGCGAGCCGGTCGTCGGCTCCGTCGAGGTGGGCGGCGATCGTCAGTGGCCCGTTGACGCCGGGGCCGAAGCCGTGGGCCAGCAGGTCGTACGCCTGCCGGGTGGTCGCCGTGGCGGGGTTGTTGCCCTGGTCGGAGGTGCCCAGATGCAGCCCGAGGGCGGGCAGGGCGAGCACCGCCATGACGGCGGCGGCAACCACTCCGAGCAGTTTGGGGTGCCGCTCGACGAATGCGGACCAGCGGGCGGCGAAGCCGGTGGTCCGTTCACGCTGCGGCCCGTGCTCGGCGAGCTGCCTGCGCTCGCGCCGGCTCAGCGCCCGCATGCCGATGAAGGAGAGCAGTGCGGGCAGCAGGGTCACGGAGGCGGCGACGGTCAGCACCACGGTGAGCGAGGCGGCGATCGCGACACCGTTGAGGAAGCCGAGCCGCAGGACCAGCATGCCCAGCAGCGCGACGCAGACGGTGGCTCCGGCGAAGACGACGGCACGCCCGGTGGTCGCGACGGCGTTCTGCGCCGCTTCGGAAACGGACAGCCCACGCCGCAGGCCTCTGCTGTGCCGGGTGACGATGAACAGCGCGTAGTCGATGCCGACGCCGAGCCCGATCAGCATGCCCAGCATCGGTGCGAAGTCGGCGACGGTCATGGCATGGCCGAGCAGCACGATCCCCGCGTACGCCGTGCCGACGGAGACGAGGGCGGTTGCGATGGGCAGCAGGCTGGCGGCGAGCGAGCCGAAGGCGAGGAAGAGGACGAGAGCGGCGACGACCACTCCGATGGCCTCGCTGACGTGGAGGCCCGGCGCTTCGGTCAGGGCGACTGCGCTGCCGCCGAGCTCGACCTGGAGCCCGTCGCTCGCGGCTGCCTTCGCGGTGTCGACGACGGCCTGGGCATGTTCCCGCGGGATCTCGTCGGCCCGGTGGTCGAAGGTGATCGTGGCGTAGGCGGTACGGCTGTCCGCGCTGATCTGTCCGTTGCCGACCGCCCCGTAGGGTCCGGTGACATCACCGACTCCGGGCAGCGCGTCGATGGCCTGCAGGGTCCTGGTCATGGTCTGCTCGACATCGGCGGCACGGACGGTGGGGCCCGTGGTGTGCCAGACGACGGTGTCGGTGTCGCCACCGAGGTTCGTGAACCCCGCCTGGAGGAGCTCGCCCGCACGGCCGGACTCGGTTCCCGGCACCTCGTAGTTGTTGGAGTACGCGGAGCCCGCGACGACCGCCGCACCGGCCGCGCCGCCGAGGGCGAGCAGCCAGATGAGGACAGCGGCGAGGCGGTGCCTGAGGCACCAGCGTGCGATGGCGGCCAACGGACGTGCTCCCTGAGGGTTCGTGGACCATTGACGGGAATAAGGGGAACATCCCGAAAAAGTCGCATGACCTGAGAACCGTCACTCTGTCAGGCAATAGTGATCAATTGTCCTATTCGTGGCCATGGTCACAGACTTCCCACGCCACAAAAGGGCGGTGCCCCCGTGGTCCGGGTGCACCGCCCTTCGCTCATACGGTCTCTGCGGGAAGGCCTCAGCCCTCGACGCCGAGCTTCTCCAGGATCAGCTCGCGTACGCGCGCCGCGTCCGCCTGACCGCGGGTGGCCTTCATGACCGCGCCGACCAGGGCGCCCGCCGCGGCGACCTTGCCGCCACGGATCTTGTCGGCGATCGCCGCGTTGCCTGCGATGGCCTCGTCGACGGCCGTGCCCAGCGCGCCCTCGTCGGAGACGACCTTCAGGCCGCGCTTCTCGACGACGGTGTCCGGGTCGCCCTCGCCCGCGAGGACACCCTCGAGGACCTGACGTGCCAGCTTGTCGTTGAGGTCGCCACCGGAGACGAGCTCGGCCACCCGGGCGACCTGCGCCGGGGTGACGGGCAGCTCGTCCAGGCTGCGGCCGGTCTCGTTGGCGTTACGGGCGAGCTCGCCCATCCACCACTTGCGGGCCTGGTCGGAGGGGGCGCCCGCGTCCGTCGTGGCGACGATCAGGTCTACCGCCCCCGCGTTGAGGATGGACTGCATGTCGTGCTCGCCCACACCCCACTCCTCCTTGAGCCGCTTGCGGCGCAGCCGGGGCAGCTCGGGAAGCCCCTTGCGGAGCTCCTCGACCCACTCGCGGGCCGGCGCGACCGGCACCAGGTCGGGCTCGGGGAAGTAGCGGTAGTCCTCGGCGTTGTCCTTGATGCGGCCGGCCGTGGTGGAGCCGTCCTCCTCGTGGAAGTGCCGGGTCTCCTGCACGATCGTCCCGCCGGAGTTCAGCACCGCGGCGTGGCGCTGGACCTCGAAGCGGGCGGCGCGCTCGACGGAACGCAGCGAGTTCACGTTCTTCGTCTCGGAGCGCGTACCGAACGCCTCGCGGCCGTGCGGGCGCAGCGACAGGTTGACGTCGCAGCGCATCTGGCCCATCTCCATGCGGGCCTCCGAGACACCGAGCGCCCTGATCAGCTCGCGGAGCTCGGCGACGTACGCCTTGGCGACCTCGGGGGCGCGTGCGCCCGCTCCCTCGATCGGCTTGGTGACGATCTCGATGAGCGGAATGCCCGCACGGTTGTAGTCGAGCAGCGAGTGGGACGCGCCATGGATGCGGCCCGTGGCACCGCCGACGTGTGTCGACTTGCCGGTGTCCTCCTCCATGTGCGCGCGCTCGATCTGTACGCGGAAGATCTCGCCGTCCTCCAGCTGGACGTCCAGATAGCCGTTGAAGGCGATCGGCTCGTCGTACTGGGAGGTCTGGAAGTTCTTCGGCATGTCCGGATAGAAGTAGTTCTTCCGGGCGAATCGGCACCACTCGGCGATCTCGCAGTTCAGCGCGAGCCCGATCTTGATGGCGGACTCGACGCCGATCTCGTTGACGACCGGGAGCGCGCCCGGCAGACCGAGGCAGACCGGGCAGGTCTGCGAGTTGGCGTCCTGCTTGAGCTCGGTGGAGCAGCCGCAGAACATCTTGGTCCTGGTGCCGAGCTCGACATGGACCTCGAGGCCCATGACGGGGTCGTACGTCGCGAGGGCGTCCTCGTACGACTCCAGATCAATGACAGTCACGGTGAAACTTTCCCTCTCAGCCCAGCAGGACGTCGTCGTCGCCGAGACGCTTGAGTTCGCGGTAGAGGATCGCAATCCCGGTCACGATCGCGGCGGCCGATACGGCGGCGTCGATCAGCCGGAGCGTGTCCTCGTCCTGGCGGGCCATCTTCACCTGCTTGATGACGCTGAGTGCGCCGAAGGCGGTGGTGCCCAGGGACACGTACAGGCCGGACTTGGACTTCTTGAAGTTCTTGGCCTTCTTTGCCATTGCACTCACAGTGACGGAGCCTCCTCAAGCAGCGGGTGTCCCCACTTTTCCACGAACGCGGCCTCGACGGCGGCTCCGACCTTGTACAGCCGGTCGTCCTTCATGGCGGGGGCGATGATCTGCAGCCCGACCGGCAGGCCGTCCTCCGGGGCCAGGCCGCAGGGCAGCGACATGGCGGAGTTGCCGGCGAGGTTGGTCGGGATGGTGCACAGGTCCGCGAGGTACATCGCCATCGGGTCGTCGGCACGCTCGCCGATCGGGAAGGCGGTGGTGGGCGTCGTCGGCGAGACGATGACGTCCACCTGCTCGAACGCCTTCTCGAAGTCCTGGGTGATGAGGGTGCGGACCTTCTGCGCCGAGCCGTAGTACGCGTCGTAGTAGCCGGAGCTGAGCGCGTACGTACCGAGGATGATGCGGCGCTTGACCTCGTCGCCGAAGCCGGCCTCACGGGTGAGGGCGGTGACGTCCTCGGCCGAGCGCGTGCCGTCGTCGCCGACCCGCAGGCCGTAACGCATGGCGTCGAAGCGGGCCAGGTTCGACGAGCACTCGGACGGCGCGATCAGGTAGTACGCCGAGAGGGCCAGGTCGAAGGACGGGCAGTCCAGCTCGACGATCGTGGCGCCGAGCGACTTCAGCAGCTCGACCGACTCGTTGAAGCGCTGGACGACACCTGCCTGGTAGCCCTCGCCCGCGAACTGCTTGACGACTCCGACGCGCATGCCCTGTACGGAGCCGTTGCGCGCGGCCTCGACGACCGGCGGGACCGGGGCGTCGATGGACGTCGAGTCGAGCGGGTCGTGTCCGGCAATGGCCTCGTGCAGGAGCGCCGCGTCCAGAACCGTACGGGCGCAGGGCCCGCCCTGGTCGAGGGACGAGGAGAAGGCGACCATGCCGTAGCGGGAGACGCCGCCGTAGGTGGGCTTGACGCCGACGGTGCCGGTGACGGCCGCGGGCTGGCGGATGGAGCCGCCGGTGTCCGTGCCGATGGCCAGCGGCGCCTCGAAGGAAGCGAGCGCGGCGGCGGAGCCGCCGCCTGAACCGCCCGGGATGCGGGTGAGGTCCCAGGGGTTGCCGGTCGGGCCGTAGGCGCTGTTCTCGGTGGAGGACCCCATGGCGAACTCGTCCATGTTGGTCTTGCCGAGGATGACGACGTCGGCGGCCTTCAGCTTCTTGGTGAGGGTCGCGTCGTACGGCGGGACCCAGCCCTCGAGGATCTTCGAGCCGACGGTGGTCGGCATGTCCTGCGTGGTGAAGATGTCCTTGAGCGCGAGCGGGACGCCGGCCAGCGGGCCGAGCTTCTCGCCCGCCTCACGCTTGGCGTCGACGGCGCGGGCCTGCGCGAGCGCGCCCTCGCGGTCGATGTGCAGGAAGGCGTGGACCTTCTCGTCGATGGCGTCGATCCGGGCCAGGTGCGCCTCGGTGACCTCGACGGCCGTCAGCTCGCCGGAACCGATCTTCGCGGCGATCTCCGCCGCGGTGAGCTTGATGATGGTGCTGATGTCCGTCATGGCTGTTAGTCCTCCCCCAGGATCTGCGGCACCTTGAAACGCTGCTGCTCCTGGGCAGGGGCGCCGGAGAGCGCCTGCGCGGGGGTGAGCGACGGACGGACCTCGTCCGCGCGCATGACGTTCGTCAGCGGCAGCGGGTGGGAGGTCGGCGGTACGTCTTGGTCGGCGACCTCGGAAACGCGGGCGACCGCGCCGATGATGTCGTCGAGCTGACCGGCGAAGTGTTCGAGCTCTTCGCCCTTCAGCTCCAGACGCGCCAGCCGGGCGAGGTGGGCGACCTCCTCGCGCGTGATGCCAGGCATGCAGCGATCCTCAGGGTTCGGTGTGTGGTTTTGGCCCAATCCTATGGGGTCGCCCGCTGCTGCCCCGCAATCACCGTCGGGGCACAGCGAGCCCGTCCGGCGATTAAGGACAAAACGACCACTGGCCAGCCCTGCCCGGTCCCTCAGGCCGTGGCCGGACCGGGGTTCAGCGCGCGCCCCACAGGCCTGGATTCCAGCTCGGGCGCCACCACCACCGCTGCCGCTGCGGCAGCAGCAGCAGCGGCCTCCAGGTCCGCCGGCCTCCGCCATCCGTGCTCGCCGCGCGCCCGCAGCCAGGCCGTCGTCTCCTGCGGCGGCATCGCGGCTGCGACGAGCCACCCCTGCACCGCGTCGCAGCGCAGGTCCCGCAGCCGCTCCCACGTCTCGTCGTCCTCGACGCCCTCGGCGACGACCAGCAGACCGAGCGAGTGGGCCAGGTCGATGGTGCAGCGGACGATCTCCGCGTCCTCGTTGTCGATGGCGAGCCGGGCCACGAACGACCGGTCGATCTTGAGCTCGCTGACCGGCAGCTTGCGCAGGTGGACCAGCGAGGAGTAGCCGGTACCGAAGTCGTCGAGGGACATCTTGACCCCGTGTGCGGTCAGCCCGGCCAGGGTGTCGGCGGCCCGCTGCGGGTCCTCCAGCAGGACGTGCTCGGTTATCTCCAGTTGCAGCGCGCCGGCCGGGACGCCGTGCCGGGCGAGCCGGGCTGCGACGCTTCCCGCGAAGCCGGGGGTGTGGACATCGCGCGGGGAGACATTGACCGCGACGGGGACGAACAGCCCCTGCGCGCGCCACCGGGCCACCTGGGCCAGTGCCGTCTCCAGCACGTACTCGGTGAGGTGCGGCATCAGGCCGGACGACTCCGCGATCGCGATGAACTCGTCCGGGGGAACCCGCCCGCGCTCCGGATGCACCCAGCGCACCAGGGCTTCGAGCCCGGCGACCTGACCGTCGAACCGGACCTTCGGCTGGTAGTGGAGCTCCACCTCCTGAGCGTCCAGGGCGCGCCGCAGATCGCCCAGCAGACCGAGCCGGTCCGGGGTGTTGCTGTCCCGCTTGGACTCGTACACCTCCACGCCCGTACGGTCCCGCTTGGCCTGGTACATGGCCACGTCCGCACGCCTGAGCAGCCCTTCGGCGTCCAGTGCGTGGTCGGGGTGGACGGCGACCCCGGCGCTCGCCTCGAGCACCAGCGTGAGCCCGTCCAGATCGAGGGGCGAGGAGAGCTCGGCAACCAGATGCCGGGCGACGCGCTGTGCGCTGGTGGTGGAGTCCACGGTCGGCAGCAGTACGGCGAACTCGTCGCCGCCCAGCCGTGCGGCCTCCGCACCGCGCGGCAGGGCGAGGCGCAGGCGGTCCGCTATCTGGAGCAGCAGCCGGTCCCCCGCCAGGTGCCCGAGGGTGTCGTTGACAGCACGGAAACGGTCGAGGTCGATGAGGACGAGCGCCGACCTGGAACCGGTACTCGCGGCCTCCTCCAGCGCCGTCCACGTTCTCTCCAGCAGCCACTGGCGGTTGGGCAGACCGGTCAGCGGGTCCCTCAGCTGCTCCTCGGCGCGGGCACGGGCGATCCAGAGGGTGGAGTCGAGAGCGATCAGCGGGACCGCGAAGAGCGGCAGCAGCACGGGCAAGGCCGATGCCACGACGCAGATCAGCGGGGCGATACCGAGCAGGGCGACCGCGACGAGGCCCTGGCGCAGGAGCGCGGTGCGGGCGATCGTCGGCAGCCCGCCGCCCTGGGACGCCCTCGCGTACCACAGCAGGACGCGGGTGACGAGGAGATACGTGGAGGCCGCGAGGAGCACTTCCGGGACGGCGTCGATCCCCCAGTCGAGTGGCCGCCAGGGTGCGGCGACCGTCGGCACTTCTCCGAAGGCGGACAGGACGAGTGCTGCGGCTCCGATACCGAGGATGTCCACGGCACCGTGCAGCAGCCCCTGCCACCAGCGGTGCCGCCGGGCGGTCCCGACGAGCACCACGACGACCAGGCTGACCAGACCGGCGGGCACCCAGCCGTAGAGCAGCAGTACGGCGAGTGTGAGGGCGGCGCCGGAACCGGTGCCGCCCCACCAGCGGTCGCGCCCGAGGGCGACCAGATGGCCGACGATGATGCCGGTGAGAAGCGCGAGCGACCAGCCCGCGGTGCCGTCGGGAAAGAGCGCCTCGCCGTCGCGGACCGTCCGGTAGAACCCGGTGGCCAGCTGGACCGTGGCAACTCCCACGACGACAGCTCCCACTTTTGACGTGAGGCCGACGAAACCCTGAAGCCGCGACACCGGTGCGGCGCTCTCGGTCGGTTTCATTCCGTCCCTCTCACAGCCGGCGGTGCCGATGTCCCACGGTGGCCCGCGCTCCCACGCCACGACGGCCCAATTCCCACCACGCGGCCGGGAACGGCAGGTGCACGTTCAACAGTAGGCCGCCAACGGCCCTCGCGGGCAGCGCTCTACAGCTCTTGCCCGAATGCGGACCCTGCACCCTCACCGTCCGATATGAGCCGAACGGGTGGTACCGACCGGCTCGGCGGGATCACTCGCCCCCCTCTTGTCCGCTTTATTCCCTTCTCGTTCACAGCCACTCCCCGGCAGCGTCTCGATCGAGCCTCGATCGCCTCGGCCATCGGGGCTCGATCACGCCTCTACCGGCACAGCCGCCTCACGCGCCGCGTCCGGCCCCTGCTCGAGCAGCACGGCGAACCCCTCCTCGTCGAGGACGGGCACCTTCAGCTGCATCGCCTTGTCGTACTTCGACCCGGGGTTCTCGCCCACCACGACGAAGGAGGTCTTCTTCGAGACGGAACCGGTCACCTTCGCCCCCCGGCTCTGCAGCGCGTCTTTCGCACCGTCCCTGGTGTGGGTGGCCAGCGTGCCCGTGACGACGACGGTGAGCCCTTCGAGCGGCCGCGGCCCCTCGTCCTCGCCCGCTCCCTCGTCCTCCATCCGGACGCCCGCCTCCCGCCACTTGCGCAGGATCTCGCGGTGCCAGTCCTCGGCGAACCACTGCTTGACCGACGCGGCGATGATGGGTCCGACCCCGTCGGCGGCGGCCAGCTCCTCCTCGGACGCCTCGTCGATCCGGTCGATGGACCGGAACTGCCTGGCCAGCTCCACGGCGGCCACCGGCCCGACATGACGGATCGAGAGCCCGGTGAGGATCCGGGCCAGAGGGGCCTGCCGTGCTTCCGCGATGCCGTCGAGCATGGCGAGGGCGTTCTTCTTCGGTTCGCCCTGCTGATTGGCGAAGACCGTCGCGATCTTCTCCTCGCCGCTCTTCGGATCGCGCTTGGGCAGCCCGCTGTCCTGGTCCAGGACATAGGCACGGATCGGCAGCAGCTGCTCCACCGTCAGTCCGAAGAGGTCTCCCTCATCCAGCAGGGGCGGTTCGGCGGGCTCCAGGGGCTTGGTCAGAGCAGCGGCCGCCACATAACCGAAGTGGTCGATGTCCAGGCACTTGCGGCCCGCGAGGTAGGCCACCCGTTCCCGCAACTGCGCGGGACAGGAGCGGGCGTTGGGGCAGCGGAGGTCGATGTCGCCCTCCTTCATGGGGCGCAGCGCCGTACCGCACTCGGGGCAGTCGGCAGGCATGACGAACTCCCGCTCGCTGCCGTCGCGCAGATCGACGACCGGGCCGAGAATCTCCGGGATGACGTCACCCGCCTTGCGGAGCACGACCGTGTCGCCGATGAGGACGCCCTTGGCCTTCACCACGTTCTGGTTGTGCAGGGTGGCGAATTCGACCTCGGAGCCCGCCACCTCGACCGGTTCCACCTGGGCGTACGGCGTGACCCTGCCGGTGCGCCCGACACCGACCCGGATGTTGACCAGCTTGGTGTTGACCTCCTCCGGCGCGTACTTCCAGGCGATCGCCCAGCGCGGTGCGCGCGAGGTGGAACCCAGCCGGCCCTGGAGCGGGATCTCGTCGAGCTTGACGACGACCCCGTCGATCTCGTGCTCCACGGAGTGACGGTTCTCACCGAAGTACGCGATGAACTCCCGTACGCCGTCGAGGGAGTCGACCACCTTGTTGTGCCGGGCTGTCGGCAGGCCCCATTCGCTCAGCAGCTCGTAGGCGTGCGAGAGGCAGTCGATGTCGAAGCCCTCGCGTGCGCCGATGCCATGCACCACCATGTGCAGCGGGCGGGTGGCGGTGACCTTCGGGTCCTTCTGGCGCAGGGAACCGGCCGCCGCGTTGCGCGGATTGGCGAAGGGCTTGTCGTCGGCCTCCACCAACCGGGCGTTGAGTCCTTCGAAGGCCTCCATCGGGAAGAAGACCTCGCCGCGGATCTCGACGAGCGCGGGGATCCTGTCCCCCTTCAGCCGGTGCGGGATCTCCGCGATCGTACGGACGTTGGGTGTGATGTCCTCGCCGGTGCGGCCGTCACCGCGGGTCGCCGCGCGGGTCAGCTTCCCGTGCTCGTACGTGAGGTTGACGGCGAGACCGTCCACCTTGAGCTCGCACAGGAAGTGGTAGCCGCCCGTGCCGACGTCCCGTGCGACCCGTTCGGCCCAGGCCGCGAGCTCTCCGTCGTCGAAGGCGTTGTCCAGGGACAGCATGCGCTCGCGGTGCTCCACGGAGGTGAACTCCGTGGTGTAGGGCCCGGCGACCTTCTGGGTCGGCGAGTCCGGCGTGCGCAGCTGGGGGTACTGGTCCTCAATGGCTTCCAGCGCACGCATCAGCCGGTCGAACTCGGCATCGCTGACGACCGGCTGGTCCTTCACGTAGTACCGGAAGCGGTGTTCCTCGATCTGCTCGGCCAGGAGCGCGTGCTGCTCCTGCGCATCTGCCGGCACACCGGTCAGCTGCTGTGCCTGCTGTTCGCCGGCCATCGTCCGATCCTCCCGTTAGCCCGTCGTCCCGTTACTCAGGGTTGTCTGCGAGCGACCTCGCGGCCCGGGCGCAGTGGGCGAGCGCGGCGCGCGCGTACGCGGGCGATGCCCCTGCCAGCCCGCAGGACGGGGTGATCACGACGGACTCGGCGAGAGTCCCCGGATTCAGCCCCAGCCTGCTCCACAACGTCCTGACATCCATGACGCTACCGCCAGGGTCCGACAATCCGGTCGAGGCCGCGTCGACCGCGGGAACCACGCCGAGCAGGAGCTGGGTGCCGCCCTCGACGGCTTCCCCGATCGCCTCCTCCTCACGCTCGGTGAGAAGGGAGAAGTCGAAGGAGACGGAGTCGGCTCCGGCGCGGCGCAGCAGCGCGAACGGCACCTCCGGAGCACACGAGTGAACAGCCGTCGGCGCTTCGCCGTTCACCGCGAGAAGCTCGCGCAGAGTTCCTTCGACGACCTGACGGTCCACGGCCCGGTAGGTCCGGTAGCCGCTCGCGGACCTGACCCGTCCCAGCAGTACGGCGGTCAGGGACGGTTCGTCGAGCTGGAGCACGACCTCGGCACCGGGAACTCTGCGCCGGACGTCAGCGAGGTGCACGCGCAACCCCTCCGCCAGCGAACCGGCCAGGTCACGGCATGCGCCCGGGTCGCCGAGCATCGCCTCGCCGCCCCGCAGCTCCAGGCCGGCGGCCAGTGTCCAGGGGCCGACGGCCTGGACCTTGAGGAGCCCCTCGTAGCCCTGGGTGTGCTCCTCCATCGCGTCGAGGTCCTCGCCGAGCCAGGAACGGGCGCGGCGGGTGTCACGGCCGGGCCGGTCGCTGATCCGCCAGCCGCTGGGCTCGACGTGGCCGTACATCTCGACGAGCATTCCGATGGTCCGCCCGATCATGTCCGCACCGGGTCCTCGCGCGGGCAGCTCCGCCAGGTACGGCATGCCCTGCCCGTCGGCGAAGGACCCGGCGACGGTCTTGGCCGCCTCCCGTGCGTCGCCTCCCGGCATGGATCCGATACCAGTGGCGGCACACCCGCTGAACTTGCTCTTCTCGCTCACGCCGAAAGCGTACGGGCCCCTGCCCGCGGGTTCTCAGCGGCCGGGGCGCACGGTCAGATTGTTGATCTCGGCGTCGCGCGGCAGGTCGATCGCCAGCAGGATCGTGGTGGCCACGGACTCCGGGTCGATCCACCGGGAGGCGTCGTACTCCTTGCCCTCCTGCTGGTGGACCTTGGCCTGCATGGGGCTGGCGGTGCGCCCGGGGTAGACAGATGTCACCCGGACACCACTCCCGTGCTCCTCGTGGCGCAGCGAGTCGGCGAGCGCCTTCAGGCCGTGCTTGCTCGCGGCGTACGCACCCCACTCGGCGTGCGCGTCGAGCCCGGCGCCCGAGTTCACGAAGACGACGTGGCCCTGCGAGACGCGCAGCTGCGGCAGCAGCAGCCGGGTCAGCTCGGCGGGGGCGATCAGATTGGCGTTGAGCTGGAAGTGCCAGGCCTTGGGGGTGAGGTCGCCGATCCGGCCGAGCTCGACGACGCCCGCGATGTGCAGCAGCGAGTCGAGACGTTCGGGCATCGGCTGCTGCCCGAAGGCCCAGGAGAGCCGGTCGGGGTTGCCGAGGTCGCCGACGAGTGTGCGGGCCCCGGGGTGGAGCGCGGCCAGTTCCTTGGCGCGTCCCGCGTCCCGGGCCAGCAGCACGAGCTCGTCGCCGCGCTCCAGGAGCCGGCGGGCGACGGCTGCGCCGATACCGGAGCCGGCGCCGGTGATGAGGTGAGTAGGCATGCCCCTCATGCTGTCATCCCGCCGGGCCTCACAGCAGGCCGGCCGACTCCTCCAGGTAGGCGAGCGCCCCTACACCGTCCTTGGCGAAGAAGACCAGGTCGGTGAGGGGCAGCGGCAGGAAGCCCTCGTCCTCCATGCGCTGGAACTGCTGGCGCAGACCGTCGTAGAACCCGGCCGTGTTCAGCAGGACGACGGGCTTGCCGTGCTTGCCGTGCTTCTTCAGCTCCAGGATCTCCGTGGCCTCGTCGAGCGTCCCCGTGCCCCCGACCATGACCACGACGGCGTCGGCCTTCTCCAGGAGCAGCGCCTTGCGCTCGGCCAGGTCCTTGGCGATCACCATCTCGTCGGCGTCGGTCCTGGCCTTCGCCGCCAGGAAATCCACCGACACGCCCACGAGCCGCCCGCCGGCCGCCTGCACCCCGTCGGCGACGACCTTCATGAGTCCGCTCTCCGACCCTCCCCAGACCAGGGTGTGCCCGCCCCGTCCCAGCAGTTCGGCGAATTCCCGGGCGGGCACGGTGTAGCGGTCGTCGAGGTCGGCGGCGGAGAGAAAGACACAAATGTTCATGCGACCACGGTACGGGCTGCCCCTGACGCTCCCCCGGAGAGGGAAGAAACCGGCCCGCCGAACGGCTGAACCGGTCATGACGACCACACGAGGACACCGCATCACCGTCGGACCCGAAGCCGTGCACGTGCGCGCGGTACGCGACGGGCAACTGCTCGCCGAGAGCCACCGTCCGCTCGTGCTGCGCGAGACGGGCTGTCCCGTCAGGTACTACCTGCCGCCCGAGGATGTCCGTACCGACCTGCTGACCCCTTCGGATACCCGTACGTACTGCCCGTTCAAGGGAGATGCCTCGTACTGGTCACTGCCGGACGCCGCGGACCTCGTCTGGGTCTATCCGGAGCCCAAGGAGCACGTCGCGGCCGTCAGGGACCACTTCTGCTTCTACGACGCGGAGGTGGTCGCCGACTGAGCGTCAGAAATATTTCTCCGCCGCGGCGATGAGTTCTGCGCGGCGGGACAGTCCACCCTCACATGGACAAGACTCTCTCCCGCGACGGCACGTCGATCGCGTATCGCCGGCGGGGGGACGGGCCACCGGTGGTCCTGGTCGGCGGGGCACTCAGCACCGCGGCGACCGAGGAGGCGCTGGCCGCTCTGCTGGCACCGCGCTTCACGGTGGTCACGTACGACCGCCGGGGACGCGGCGCCAGCGGTGACAGCAGGCCGTACACGGTCCTCCGGGAGATCGAGGACCTGGCCGCGGTGGCGGGCCGGGCGGGTGAGCGGGTGTCCCTGTTCGGCATGCTGTCGGGCGGGGCGCTGGCCCTGGAGGCGCAGGCGGCGGGGCTGCCCGTGGATCTCCTCGCGGTCTACGAGCCGCCGTACACCCCCGGGCCCGCCGGCCTCCTGTACAAGTCCCGCTGCACGGCCCGGCTGCACCGGATGCTGTCCATCGGGGACCGCGACGGCGCCGTCGCCCTGTACATGTCCCGGACCGGCGTCCCGGAGGAGACGATCGCCCGTATGCGCCACTTCCCGCTGTGGAAGGGCCTGGAAGCGCTGGCACACACCCTGGCGTACGACGACACACTGCTGGGCAACGGCACGGTCCCGGCCGAGCGGTTCGCGTCCGTGACGGCGCGCACGCTGGTGGTCTGCGGCGGCTTCAGCCCCGACCGGACCCGTGAGACGACTCTCGCCCTCGCTGCGGTGGTCCCCAGGGCGCGGCACCGCACCCTGACCGGCCAGACGCGCGAGCTGGCACCCCAGGCGATCGCCCCGGTGCTGGCGGACTTCTTCGCCAGGGACGTGTTCCTGCGCGAATTGATCTAGCGGAGCCCCTGGACAATCCGGACCGGCCGGGTCGCCGCAGGGGAGCGACCCGGTCCGAGGCCGCGCGTCAGCCCGCTGCCGCCCTCTCGCGGCGGACGGTCGTCGCGATGGTGGCGGAGCCGACCACCCTGGTGCCGTCGTACAGCACCACCGCCTGGCCGGGGGCCACACCCCGTACGGGCTCGGCGAACGAGACGTACAGGGTGCCGTCGGTCAGCTCCGCCGTCACCTCGGTCTCGCCGCCGTGGGCGCGCAGCTGCGCGGTGTACGTACCGGCGCCGGCCGGGGCCGTACCGCACCAGCGGGGCTTGATGGCGGTGAGGGCCGTGACGTCGAGGGCTTCGGCCGGGCCGACCGTCACCGTGTTGTTCACCGGGGAGATGTCCAGGACGTAGCGCGGCTTGCCGTCGGGGGCCGGGTGGCCGATGCGCAGGCCCTTGCGCTGGCCGATGGTGAAGCCGAAGGCGCCCTCGTGGGTGCCCACCTTCGTACCGGACTCGTCGACGATGTCACCCTCCGCGGGGCCCCCGAGGCGGCCGGCGAGGAAGCCCTGGGTGTCGCCGTCGGCGATGAAGCAGATGTCGTGGCTGTCGGGCTTCTTGGCGACGGCGAGCCCGCGGCGCTCGGCCTCGGCCCGGATCTCGTCCTTGGTGGTGAGGGTGTCGCCGAGCGGGAACATCGCGTGGGCGAGCTGCTTCTCGTCCAGCACGCCGAGGACGTAGCTCTGGTCCTTGGCCATGTCCGAGGCGCGGTGCATCTCCCGGGTGCCGTCGTCGTTCAGTACGACGGTGGCGTAGTGGCCCGTGCAGACCGCGTCGAAGCCGAGCGCCAGGGCCTTGTCGAGCAGTGCGGCGAACTTGATCTTCTCGTTGCAGCGCAGGCAGGGGTTGGGGGTGCGCCCCGCCTCGTACTCCGCGACGAAGTCGTCCACGACGTCCTCGCGGAAGCGTTCCGCGAGGTCCCAGACGTAGAACGGGATGCCGATGACGTCCGCCGCACGGCGGGCGTCCCGGGAGTCCTCGATGGTGCAACAGCCGCGTGCCCCGGTACGGAAGGACTGCGGGTTCGCGGAGAGGGCGAGGTGCACACCGGTCACGTCGTGGCCTGCCTCGGCGGCACGGGCCGCGGCGACGGCGGAGTCGACTCCGCCCGACATGGCGGCGAGCACACGGAGGGGGCGCTGGGAGGTCTGAGTCATAGCTTTACCAGGGTACGGGGCCCCGGGAACCGAATGCGCGCGGATAAGCGTTGACGATCACATGGGGAGCAAAGGGAAGGCCGAAGGATCCGGGAGCGGGTCGCGCGCCCTCAGCAGACGCACTCTGCTGATCGGCGGGGGTGCGGCCGCCGTGGGCACGGCCGCACTGGCCGCGGAGGAGATCCGGCGCGTCTGGTGGCGGGTGCCGGGCGTGGAGAAGCCCCGCAAGCCGGGTGAGCTGGACTTCGCGGGTGCCCGGTGGGTGGCGGCCTCCGAGGCGAACTGGCGTCGGGCCGACCGCCCCGACGACTACGGCGTGGACCGGGTCATCATCCATGTCACGCAGGGCAGCTTCGCCAGCGCGGTCAAGGTCTTCCAGGATCCGGCGCACCGCGCGGCGACGCACTACATCGTCGGCCAGGACGGCCGTGTGACCCAGATGATCCGCGAGCTGGACGTGGCGTACCACGCCGGTAACCGCTCGTTCAACGAACGCAGTGTCGGCATCGAGCACGAGGGCTTCGTGGACCGCCCGAAGGACTTCACGGACCGGATGTACGAGTCGTCGGCGCGGCTGACGGCCGCGATATGCGCGCGGTACGGGATTCCCGTGGACCGCGAGCACATCATCGGGCACGTCGAGGTGCCGGGCACGGACCACACGGATCCCGGACCGCACTGGGACTGGGACCGCTACATGAAGCTGGTCCGGGCCGCGTCGAAGGCGGCGAGGACAGCAGGGGCGACGGAGGCTAACTGAGCCCGGCCGTCCTGGCCCGCTCGACCGCGGGGCCGATCGCCCGTGCGACGTCCTCGATGTCCTGCTTGACGGACGTGTGGCCGAGCGAGAAGCGCAGAGTGCCGCGCGCCAGATCCGGGTCGGTGCCCGTGGCCAGCAGTACGTGACTCGGCTGGGCGATTCCGGCCGTGCACGCGGAGCCGGTGGAGCACTCGATGCCCTGGGCGTCGAGCAGCAGCAGGAGGGAGTCCCCCTCGCAGCCGGGGAAGGTGAAGTGGGCATTGGCGGGCAGCCGGCCGCCGGGGGCCGGGTCGCCGCCGAGAACGGCATCGGGAACAGCCCGCAGGACCGCTGCGGTCAGGTCGTCGCGGAGTGCGCCGATCTCCCGGGCGAAGTCCTCACGTCCATCGGCGGCGTGCCGTCCGGCGACGGCGAAGGCGGCGACAGCGGGCACGTCGAGGGTGCCGGAGCGTACATGGCGCTCCTGTCCGCCGCCGTGCAGCACGGGCACAGGGGTCTGGTCGCGGCCGAGGAGCAGCGCGCCGACGCCGAAGGGGCCACCGATCTTGTGGGCGCTGACGGTCATCGCGGCCAGCCCCGAGCGGGCGAAGTCGACCTCCAGCTGCCCGAAGGCCTGCACCGCGTCGGCATGCATGGGTACATCGAACTCGCGTGCCACATCGGCCAGTTCACGGACCGGCATGACGGTGCCGATCTCGTTGTTGGCCCACATGACGGTGACCAGGGCCACATCGTCGGGGTTGCGGAGGATCGCCTCACGCAGGGCCTCGGGGTGCACCCGCCCGTACCGGTCGACGGGCAGGTATTCGACGGTGGCGCCCTCGTGTTCCGCGAGCCAGTCGACGGCGTCGATCACGGCGTGGTGCTCCACGGGGCTGGCGAGGACCCTGGTGCGACGGGGGTCCGCGTCGCGGCGGGACCAGTAGAGGCCCTTCACTGCGAGATTGTCGGCCTCGGTTCCGCCCGAGGTGAGAACCACCTCGCTGGGGCGCGCACCGAGGGCGTCGGCGAGCGTCTCTCTGGACTCCTCGACGGTACGGCGGGCCCGGCGCCCGGCGGCATGCAGGGAGGACGCGTTGCCGGTGACGGCGAGGTGCGCGGTCATCGCCGCGATCGCCTCCGGAAGCATCGGAGTGGTCGCGGCGTGGTCGAGGTAAGCCATGGTGGACCCGATTCTACGAGTCCGCGGCGGGGCTCACGCCGGGCGCATCGCGTCACTACTCCCTCAGGGGTCCTGGGAGGTGCGCCGGGCGCATCGCGTCACGGCTCCCTCAGGGGTCCCGGGAGGTACGCCGCCCGCCCCGGTCCGGAGCCCGATCCGGTACCGGGAGTGAGCTCTCGACCCGCCCCGGTCAGCCGCCGAAGTTCCAGGAGACGGTGCCGTTTTCGGTGACCAGGACGGCGAGAACGACCAGGTCGGCGATGCCGAGGGCGAGCCCGAGCAGGGCGCGGCCGCGGCGGGCGGTGGAGCGGGCGAGGGCGATGACCGCCATGACGATGGCGACGGGCCCGAGCAGGATGTTCATCACCAGGAGACCGAGCAGCCCGAGCACGAACGAGGCGACGGCCAGTCCGTCCGCCTCACGGGAGGCCTCGCGGGTGCCGGGCGTCCGGTCGGAGCGCGGAGCGGCCCCTGTCCCGGTCTCGTTCCGGGTTCGGGTTCGGGTTCGGCGGGCGAATGCGGTGGTGAGTGTCATGGTGCGTGCTCCTTCGGATCCGGTGGGATACGGAGTCGGGTGCCGGATCAGCGGGTCCGGCGGCCGAGGCGCTCACGGACTCCGAAGAGCGCCAGCCAGAGGCCGATCAGGGCGCCTGCGGTCAGCGCCAGGGGCAGCGGCAGATGCGCGACCGCTCCGAGGACGACCCCCAGCAGGAGCAGGGCAGCGACGAGGACGAACATGTGTGGCCCTTTCTGCGAGCATTTGAGAGTACGAGTGTTCACTGACTTTGCAGTCTAGACCCGTCACCCCTTCCAAGACTCGGAGAACGGTTGTTTACTGAATGGCATGAGTCACACCGTCGGCATCCGCCAGACCCAGAAGCTGAAGACACGTCAGGCACTCCTGGACGCCGCCCTGCGGCTGCTGGAGCACCAGAGCCTGAGCAGCCTGGGTCTGCGCGAGGTGACGCGGGCCGTGGGCGTGGCCCCGACCGCCTTCTACCGCCACTTCGACGGCACGGCGGCGCTGGGCGTGGCCCTCGTCGAGGAGACCCTGGGAAGCCTGCACGGCATGATCGGCGCGATCCTCGCCGAGACGGGTGACAGCGAGGAGCGGCTGGACCGCAGCGTCGAGCTGATCGCCCGCCATGTCTCCGGGCAGCCCGCCCACTTCCGCTTCATCGCCCGCGAGCAGCACGGCGGCGTCGGCCCCGTACGCGAGGCCATAACCTGCCAGCTGCGCCTCTTCGCCGAGGAGGTGGCGGCGGCTCTCGGCACGGAGCCGGAGTCGGCGGGCTGGGACCGCGAGGACCTCCTGATGCTGGGCGGGCTGTACGTCGACCACATGGTGCTCACCGCATCGGCGCTCCTGGACGCGGGCCCCGAGGGTGAGCGGGCGGTCGTCCGGCAGGCGCGGCGCCGGCTGCGCCTGGTCACGCTGGGCCGGGCCCACTGGCTGGACAGCCCATAGGGTCCTTGCCATGAGCGAATGGACTCTCGACCGGACCTTCACCAGTTCCTCGGGCGAGGTGCGCTGGGCCGTGCTCGGCCCGGAGCAGGCTCCGCCGGTCGTCCTGGTGCACGGCACGCCCTTCTCCTCGTACGTCTGGCGCGGCATCGCCCGTGCGCTGGCCCAGGACCACCGTGTGTACGTATGGGACCTGCCCGGCTACGGCGCGTCCGCCCAGTTCACGGACCAGGACGTGTCCCTGCGCGCCCAGGCCTGGGTCTTCACCGAGCTCCTCGCCCACTGGGGGCTGCCCGAACCGGCCGTGGTCGCCCACGACTTCGGCGGCTGCGTCGCCCTGCGCGCCCGCCTCCTGCACGGAGCCCGCTACCGGCGCCTCGCGCTCGTCGACCCGGTGGCGCTGGCCCCGTGGGGGTCGCCCGCGTACCGGCTGCTGGGCGGCCACGCGGAGGTCTTCGGCGAGCTTCCGGCCTCTCTGCACCGGGCCCTGGTGACCCAGTACGTGAGTTCCGCCAGCCGTCCGGGGCTGCGTCCCGCGGTGCTCGAGCGGCTCGTCGCCCCCTGGTGCACCGAGGCCGGACAGCCCGCCTTCTACCGGCAGATCGCCCAGAACGACCAGCGGTTCACCGACGACATCCAGCACCGTTACGGGGAGCTGGAGCTGCCCGTACTGATCTGCTGGGGCACCGAGGACACCTGGATCCCAGTCGCGCGCGGCCATGAACTGGCCGCGCTGATTCCGGGCGCCGTACTCCGGCTGATCGCCGGGGCCGGGCACCTCGTCCAGGAGGACGCGCCGGCCGAGCTGACCGCCGCCCTCACCGGCTTCCTGAGTACACGTCCCTGACCGCCGCCGCGGTCTCGGCGAGCAGGCGGCGCGCCTCGGGTGGCGACAGCACTTCGAGGTCCGGCCCGAAGGCGAGCAGGGAACGCGCCCATGCCACCTCGGCCACGGCCAGTTCGGCGAGCAGCCACTCCTGCGGCTCCGCCGCGTCGGGCAGGGGCGGGCCCGTGAGCACGCCGGCGTTCAGGCGCACGAAGAGGTCCAGCCTGGAACGGTGCACGCGCACCCGGAGCCGTACGCCGCCCGGGCGTTCCTCGACCTGTCTGCGCAGCTGCGCCCATGCGTCGGACAGCTCCACCCCGCCCCGGCGCACCACGGGCTCCTCGGCCAGGGATGCACGCCGCACCCGGTCGGCGCGGAAGAGCCTGGGTGCGCCGTCGAGATCGGCGACCAGGTACCAGACGTCGGCCTTCACCACGAGACCGTACGGATCGACGGTGTAGTCGCACGGGGTCTCGGTGCCGCTGTGCCGGTAGCGGATCATCAGCCGGCGGTCGGCGAGGACCGCCTCGTGCAGTTCGCCCACGTCGACGGTGGGCTGCGGTCCGCGCATCCAGCGGACCGGGTCCACGAGAATGCGCCGGCTCGTCTGCTCCGCGGCGGGCCTGTGCGGCGCGGGGAGCGCTGCCATCACCTTGCGCAGGGCGGAGCCGAGCGCGGCATCGAGGCCGAGTGCGGAGTGGGCTCCCCGGGCGGCGAGAACGAACAGGGCGCGCGCCTCGTCGGTGGTGAGCCCGGTGACATCGGTACGGAAGCCCGGCAGGAGCGCGATCCCGCCGTGGCGCCCCCGCTCGGCGTAGACGGGCACGCCTGACGCCGAGAGTGCCTCGATGTCGCGGTAGATGGTGCGTACGGAGACGTCGAGGCGCTCGGCCAGCTCGGAGGCGGGGACCAGGCCGCGGGTCTGGAGCAGCAGGAGGACGGAGAGCAGCCGGTCGGATTTCACCGCACCATCATGGCGCGGCGGCCCGGCCCGGTGCGGCGGCCGCCCGCACACACGTACGGCCGGAAGACCGGCCGCCCGGCACTCAGCCGCGCGGTGCGCGGGCCAGCTGGCGGGACTGTGCCACCAGGCGGTCGGCGCTGTCCCAGACCTCCGCGTCCTCCTCCAGGAAGCCGCCCGCGAGGTTGCGGGTGGTGATGGAGACGCGCAGCGGCCCGGGGGCGGGACGGCAGCGGATGTGGGTGGTGAGCTCGATCGTGGGCGTCCAGCCCTTCAGCCCCAGCTCGAACGAGGTCGGCGGCATCGCGTCGACGGTGAGCAGCAGCGAGAGCGGGTCGGCGTCACGGCCGTCCGCGAGTCCGAACCAGCCCCGCATCTCGCCCTTGCCGGACGGTGCGCCGATGGCCCAGCCGATCGTCGCCGGGTCGAGCTTGATGTCGAGACGTTCGGTGATGGCGGAGCTGCCGGGGATCGCCGCCGGGCCGTCGGCCGGGCCGAGGCAGTGCTCCCGCGGCGGGATGGCGGGCAGCTCGGCGGACGTACGGACGTCATCGGTCAGGCCGTCCAGGTCACCGTAGGTGGCGAGTACCCGGATGCGCTCGATCTCGGTGCCGTCCTCCGCGAACTGGAAGAGCGAGGCCTCACCGGTGGACAGCGTGCGGCCGGTACGGACCACCTGCGTACGGATGACGGCGGGGCCCGGGACGGAAGCCGTGAGGTAGTGCGCGGAGACCGAGAACGGGTCGGAGTGCGGCAGCGCCTCGCCGAGTGCCCGGCCGAGCATGGCCAGCAGATAGCCGCCGTTGACCGCGTGGATGATGGTCCATCCTGCGGAGAGCTCGGCGTCGTAGACGCCCTCTTCACGGAGTGAGACGGCGGTGTCGCGGTCGAACTCGCTGTCGCCGATGATTGCCTGCGCTGTGCGCGGCGCCTGCGCTGCTGCCTGTGCCATGCGATGCACCGTACACCGATTGTGTTACTGAGCGGTAGCTTTCTCTTGCATTCACATACCCGCCGGGGATTCCTCCGCGGTGGCCGAGCGCCGGTTGTAGGCGCGCGGGGCACGCCAGTGGAAGCGCATCGCCAGCAGCCGCAGAACGAACGCGGCGATCACCGCGGTACCGCTGGTGAAGGCGTTGAGGGCGTCGAAGCGGATGCAGAGCACCACCATGACCGCGCCGACGATCGCGGGCACCGCGTACAGGTCGCGGTCCCAGCGCAGCAGGGACGGCACCTCGTTGGCGAGTACATCGCGCAGCACACCGCCTCCGACGGCGGTGGCCAGCCCCAGAGCGGCGGACGCGGTGAGGCCGAGGCCGTAGTCGTAGGCCTTGACGGTGCCGGCGACGCAGAAGAGGCCGAGACCGGCCGCGTCGAAGACGTTGACTCCGACCTGGATCCGCTCGACGTGCGGATGGAGGAAGAAGACGAGGCCGGCGGCGAGCAGCGGGGTCAGGAAGTAGCCGAGATCCGTGAAGGCCGCGGGCGGGATCGCCCCGATCATCACATCGCGGAAGATCCCTCCGCCCAGCGCTGTCACCTCGGCGAGCACCGCGATGCCGAAGACATCGAAGTTCTTGCGTACGGCGAGCAGGGCACCCGAGATCGCAAAGACGAAGATCCCGACGATGTCGAGCGCATGCTGGACGGAGGGAGTGAAGAGTTCGTTGAGCACCGGACAGTTCTACAACGTCCGGTGCCCACGATGTCGCCCGGAGGCGTCAGGCAGTGCCGGCCTTCCCCTCGGCCCCGGCCCCGGCCGCGTCTACCGCCTTCTCCTCTTTGGACCCGGCCGTGTCTGCCGCCTCGTCCGTGGCGTCTGCTGTATCCGCCGCTTCGCCCTCGGGCGCGGACGCTTCCCCGGACTCGTTCTCCGGATCCGCTGCCACGGACTTCTCCGCGACGGGCTCCTCGGCAACCGGCTCCTCGGCGACCGGCTCGGCGGCGACCGGCTCGGACGCCTTCTGTGCGGGCACCTTCCCAGCGGGTACCTTCTCGGCGACGGGCTGCTCGACGGGCGCAGCCGCCGTGTCCGCAGACGTGTCCACTGCCGCGTCCGCGGTCCTGTCCGTCCCCACGACCGCCTCGATGCCCGTGGCCCGGGTCAGCCCGATCGTCCCGTCCTCGATCTCGGCCGCGAAGTGGCAGGCCACCTTGTGCCCGTCACCCAGGTCCGTCAGGACCGGGCGCTCGAGCGCGCACTTGTCCTGCACCCACGGGCAGCGGGTGTGGAACCGGCAGCCGGCGGGCGGGTTGGCCGGCGAGGGCAGGTCGCCCTGGAGCAGGATCCGCTCCCGCCGGTCCTCGACCTCCGGGTCGGGCACCGGCACCGCGGACATGAGCGCCCGGGTGTACGGGTGCTTCGGTCCGGCGTACAGCGCGTCGCTCGGCGCCTCCTCCACCAGGGAGCCCAGGTACATGACCCCGATGACGTCGGAGATGTGCCGGACGACGGCGAGGTCGTGGGCGATGACGAGGTACGTGAGCCCCAGCGACTGCTGCAGCTCCTCCAGCAGGTTGATGACCTGCGCCTGGATCGACACGTCGAGCGCCGAGACCGGCTCGTCGCAGATGATCACATCCGGCTCGAGCACCAGCGCGCGGGCGATGCCGATGCGCTGGCGCTGTCCGCCGGAGAACTCGTGCGGGTAGCGGGACAGCGAGTTCGCGGGCAGACCGACCTTGGCGAGAATCGCCTTGATCTTCTCCCGGCGGTCGTCCCGGTCGGCGCCGATCCCGTGGGCCGCCATGCCCTCGGAGAGGATCGACTCGATGTTCTGCCGCGGGTTGAGGCTGCCGAGCGGGTCCTGGAAGACCATCTGGAGCCGGCGGCGGTACCGGCGCATCTCCTCGTCCGGCAGCTTGGCCAGGTCGGTGCCGTCGAAGACGACCTCACCGGAGGTGATGTCCACCAGCCGCAGCACGGCCCGGCCCAGCGTCGTCTTGCCGCAGCCCGACTCACCCACGAGCCCGTACGTCTGTCCGGCCTCAACGCTCAGCGAGATGCCGTCCACGGCGTACACGTGTCCGACCGTACGGTCGAAGAAGACCCCCTTCCTTACGGGGAAGTGGACCTTCACATCGTCGAGTTCGAGCAGGCTCATGCCGAAACCTCCGCCTTGGGCAGGACCGGGTTGACACAGCGCACCTTGTGTCCGGCCGTGCGTGGTTCGGTCAGTTCGGGAGTGCCCGTGAGGCACTCCATCGTGTAGAAGTCGCAGCGGGGCGCGAAGGCACAGCCGTCGGCCCAGGCGATCTTGTCGTTGATCGATCCGCGGATCGGGTGGAGCGGCTCCCCGCGCGGTGCGTCCAGACGCGGGATGGATCCGAGCAGCCCGTGCGCGTACGGGTGCGTGGGTGCGGCGAACAGCTCACGCCGGTCCGCGGACTCCACCGTCCGTCCCGCGTACAGCACGTTGACCTCGTCGCAGATACCGGCGACGACCCCGAGGTCGTGGGTGATCATCAGCAGGGCGGTGCCCTCCTGGTCGACCAGTTCCTTGAGGAGTTCCAGGATCTGGGCCTGGATGGTCACATCGAGCGCGGTGGTCGGCTCGTCGGCGATGAGCAGCCGGGGTGCGCAGGCCACCGCCATGGCGATGAGCGCACGCTGCCGCATACCGCCGGACAGCTGGTGCGGGTACTCCTTCAGCCGTCGGCGCGGGTCCGGGATACCGACCCGGTCCAGGAGGTGGGCGGCCTCCTTGCGGGCGGCCTCCCCCTTCAGGCCGCGGTGCCGCTGGAGGATCTCGGTCACCTGAATGCCGATGGGGATCACCGGGTTGAGCGAGGACAGCGGGTCCTGGAAGATCATCGCGAGCTGGCTGCCGCGCATGTCGCGGAGCTTGCGCCGGCTGATGGTCAGCAGGTCCTGGCCGTCGAACTCCACGCGTCCGCCGACCTTCACGCCCTTGTCGGGCAGCAGGCCCATCAGGGCGAGCGAGGTCACGGACTTGCCGCAGCCGGATTCGCCCACCAGGCCGACGACCTCGCCCTGGTCCACGGTGAAGGAGACACCGTCGACGGCGACGGAGTCCTTGCGGCCGCGTCCTCCGAAGGTGACGCTGAGCTGGTCAACATTGAGCAGTGCCATGGGAGATCAGCCTCGCAGCTTCGGGTCGAGGGCTTCGCGCATGGCCTCGCCGAGCAGGGTGAAGCCCAGTGCGGTGATGATGATCCCGACGGCCGGATAGGCGGCCATCATCGGCTCGTTGTCGAAGAACCGCTGCGCCTGGGAGAGCATGACGCCCCATTCCGGGATCGCCGGGTCGGGGTTGCCGAGGCCGAGGTAGGACAGGGCCGCGGCTTCGATGATCGCGGTGGCGAGGCTGAGCGTCGCCTGGACGATCACCGGGCTCAGCGAGTTGGGCAGGATCTGCGTGAGGACGATCCGCTTCTTCCGGATGCCGAGCGCCTTGGCCGCCAGTACGTAGTCCGCGCCGCCCTGGGCGAGCATCGAGCCGCGCAGCAGACGGGCGAAGACGGGGATCTGGACGACGCCGACGGCGATCATCACGGTGGTCAGGGACTGGCCCATCACGGCAGCGATGGAGACCGCCAGGAGCAGGGACGGCAGCGACAGCATGAGGTCGGTGATACGCATGATCACGGTGTCGATCCGCTGACCGACCTTGCCGCCGAGGGTCACGGCGGCACCGGACAGCACACCGACGACCGCGCCGATGACCAGACCGATGAGCATCGAGACCACACCCACGAGCAGGGTCTGGCGTGCACCGACGAGCATGCGGGAGAACAGGTCGCGGCCGAGGTGGTCGAGGCCGAACCAGTTCTCGCCGCGCATGCCGACGAACTTGCCCTGGTTGGCGAAGACTTCGCCGCGCCAGGTCTGGGCGGTGGGGCTGTAGGGGGCGATCCACGGTCCCACGATCGCCAGCACCACGAACACGCCGATGACGACGGCGCCGATGATGGCCATCTTGCTGCCCCTGAGCCGCCGCAGGGCCTCGCGCCACAGGCTCGCGCCTGTGGTCGACTCGGTCTGCTGGGTCAGCTCGGCGAGCCGGTCGATCTTGTCGGCCCTGTTGGTCAATGTCGTCACGTCAGTGCACCCGCACTCTCGGGTCGATGATGCTGTAGGCGACGTCGACCAGCAGGTTGATGAGGACGTACACCATCGCGATGAAGAGGATGAACCCGACCAGCACCGGGTAGTCGCGGGCGTCGATCGAGAGACGGATGAAGGAGCCGATGCCTCCGAAGGAGAAGACCGACTCGGTCAGCACCGCACCCGACAGCAGGCTTCCGGTCAGCAGGCCGACCGCGGTGACCACGGGGAGCAGCGCGTTGCGCAGCACGTGGCGGCCGCGAACGACCCGCTTCTCCAGGCCCTTGGACTCGGCGGTGCGGATGTAGTCCTCGCCGAGGACCTCCAGGACGCTCGCCCGGGTCATGCGCACGATCACGGCGAGCGGAATGGTCGCGAGGGCGATCGCGGGCAGCACCAGGTGCATGATCGCGTCCCAGGTCGCGTCGAGCTCACCGGTCAGCAGGCCGTCCAGGGTGGCGAATCCCGTGATGTTCGTGGCGTCGAGCCCCGTGGAGAGCCGTCCGTAGCTCGGGAAGATATGCAGCTGGACGGCGAGGATGCCCTTGAGTATCAGTGCGAGGAAGAACACGGGGATGCAGATGCCGATCAGCGATCCGGACACCGAGGCGACGTCGAGCCAGCCACCGCGGTGGCGGGCGGCGAGGTAGCCCATCGGGATGCCGATCAGGACCGCGATGACGATCGCGGCGACGCTGAGTTCCACGGTGGCCGGGAAGCGCAGGACGAATTCGTCCCACACCGGCTGACCGGTCTGGGTGGAGGTGCCGAGATCCAGTTCGAAGATGCGCTTGAGGAAGCGCCAGTACTGAACGTAGACGGGCTCATCGAGCCCCAACACCCGGTTGATACGCGCCACTTCGGCTTCGGTCGCCCGCTCGCCCAGGATCGCTGAGGCGGGTCCGCCGGGCAGCCGGTTCAGCCACAGGAAGAGCAGAACCGACAGGCCGAGCAGGGTGGGTATGAGCTGTAGCAGTCTTCGAACGACGAGTCGCAGCACCCCGCGTGCCCCTTTCTAACGTGTCGAAAAGTGGGCCCGCCCGGCCACCGGAAAAGGGTGGCCGGGCGAACCCACTGATGTGCGGTTACTTGAAGGAGACCTCGGCGAAGTTCTCCTGCGTCAGCGGGGAGACCTTCGGCGGGTTGACGTTCTTGGCGAACGCGATGGCGGGCGGCGAGGACGAGATCGGGAGACCCGGCAGGTACTCCATGATGGTCTCGTTGGCCTTCTTGTAGGCCTCGACGCGTCCGGCGGGGTCGACGACCTTCGACGCGGCGTTCACCGAGTCGAAGACCTTGGCGTCCTTGAAGCCCCACTGCTTGTCGGCGCCGGCGAACCAGGTACCGATGAAGTTGAAGCCGTCGTTGAAGTCACCGGTCCAGCCCAGCATGTGCAGGGCGCAGGAGCCGGCCTCGGTGGCGTCCAGGTAGTCCGGGGCCCACTTCATGGCCTTCGGGACGACCGTGATGCCGGCCTTCTCCAGGTCGGCCTTCATCAGCTCGAACATGTCCTGCGGGGCAGGCATGTAGGGGCGGGTGACCTCGGTCGGGTAGCAGAACTCGAGCGAGAGCTTGCTCTCGCCGGCGTCCTTGAGGAGCTGCTTCGCCTTGTTCGTGTCGAAGGCGTACTGCTTCACCTTGTCCGAGAAGCCGGCGACCGTGTCGGGCATGAACTGCGTGGCGACCTTGCCGCCCTCGGGCAGCTGGGTCTTGACGATGTTCTCGCGGTCGATGGCGTGCGCGATGGCCTGGCGGACCTCGGGCTTCTTCAGCGCCGGGTTCTTCGACTGGGTCATGCCCACGTAGAAGAGGTTGAAGACGTCACGGGTCGGGACCTCGTAGCCCTCGGCCTCCAGCGTCTTGATGTCCGCGGGGGCGACCAGGTCGTAGCCGTCGATGTCACCGGCCTGGAGCGCCTGGCGGCGGCCCTCTTCGGTGTCGATCGTGCGGAAGACCAGGTTCTTCACCTTGGCCTTGGTGCCCCAGTAGCCGTCGAAGCGCTCGAGGCTGACTTCCTTGTTGCTCTTGTTCCACTTGGTGATCTTGTACGGGCCGGTACCGGCGACCGTGCCGGCCACCTGGCTGTACTTGGGGTACGTGATCGCGTCGCCCTTGGCGGTCGCGTCCTGCTTCTCGTACTCCTTGAGGGCCTTCGGCGAGTGGATCGCCAGGGCCTGGAGGGAGAAGCCGCCGGGCAGGTTGGCCGAGGGCTCGTTGACCTCGATGACCGCCGTGTTGGCGTCCTTCGCGGTGCAGGACTTGTAGTTCGCCTTCGGCGCCTCGGCGTCCTCGTTCTTGGCGAAGCCGCCCATGATGGACTGCCAGTAGTACGAGACCGCGCTGGACTGGTACGTGCCCGCCCAGTTGAACCAGTGGTCGTAGTTCGCGCAGACCGCGGCGGCGTTGAACTCCTCGCCGTCGTGGAACTTCACGTTCTTACGGAGGTTGAACGTCCACACCTTGCCGGCGGGGTCGCTCTCCCACGTCTCGGCCAGTCCGCCGACGAGCTTGCTGCCGCCGGGCTCGTGCTCGAGCAGGGCCTCGAAGGCCTGACGCGTGACCCTGAAGGTCTCACCGTCGCTGGCCAGCGCCGGGTCCAGGGACCCGGGGTCGCCCGCACCTGCGAAGACGAAGGTGTCCTTCGCTCCGTCCTTGGCATCGTTGTCCCGCTCGCTGGAGCAGCCCGTGGCGATCAGGCCGACGGCGACAGCCGCCGTGATCACCCGAACAGTTCGGGACTTGAATATTCGCATGTGGGTCCACCCCAGGTCAGCAGTGTGTGGAGAGGTATTGATTCGCCCGAACCCTACATTCGCGAAGCAGCGCGGAGAACAGTCCGCATAGCGGTGATACCTACCTGAGACCCGGACACTCAACAAACCGGACAGATACGGGACATCCTGCCCACGCTTGTTAACCGGTCGGAAATCGGGGCGGGTTCAGTGAAGTTGCGAGGGCGGGTAGCCGTACCCGGGCGCGGCAGCGGGCGGCGGGCCTGCCGGGGCGTGCGCCTCGCGGTCGTAGAACGGACGGGAGTTGGCTCGCAGCCACATGGCAACGGGGTCGTACTCGTCGGACATGGAGACCGTCGAGACCGGCAGCCCGTCGGGGACCACACCGATCGACTGCTGCATCATCGCGCGGACCGCGTCGACGGAGGGGCGGCCCGTGTCGTAGAGATCGAGTCCGATCGCGAGATACGGGGCGCCTAGCGCGGGCTGCACCCAGGCACGGCGCAGCGCCCGGACGGCAGGAGTGCGGTGGGCATTGTGCGACAAAAGGGCATAGAACTGCGGGATCTCGACGGCGGGTTCGGAGAGCCGCAGCGGGCCCGCGGGCATCCGGTCGAGCCCTGTCGCGATGCGGCGCAGGTCCAGCCAGGGGATGCCGACGCCGCCGCCGGGGGCATGCGGATTGAGCCAGATGCCCCAGCGGTCGGGGAAGAGGGACCGGGCGATGTCGCGGCCGGTGACCAGCTCGTGGGACCTGTTCCAGCCGCTGGCCGAGAGCTCCTGGGCCGAGGTCACACAGGGGGCGTAGCCCAGTCCGCCGATCTCCATGTTGCCGTACTGGGCATCGGGCGAGCCCGCCGTGCCGTGCCAGAGCAGCATCCAGATCCGGCCGTCCGCCAGGGCCTGCAGCAGCGCCTCGTAGGCGTCGAGGCGCCCGGGGGTCAATTGCCGCAGCATGTGCTCGACCTGCCCGGCCTCCGCGGTGCCTGACGCACTCACCCTGGGTCCCGCCCCTCTTCGATCCGCTGCCCCGTTGTGCCGCGGTGTTGTTGTGCCGCGGTGCTGTTGTGTCACTCCCGGGCACACGGGCGCGACTTCGTCATCAAACCAGCTTATGCGTCGCCCCTGACACCGGCTTGACGCCACGGGTGAAGCCGGCTCAGTACCCCTCGCGCCGGTAGAACGGCCTTACCTTCTCCAGCATCCAGTCACCCACGGGGTCCTGGGCCACGTCGAGCAGGACCAGATTGACCGGCCACGGCAGCTGGACCCGGCCCAGCGCACGGCCCAGCGCATCCATCGGGGCGCTCTGTCCCGCGCCGTCCCAGGTGGCGAACTCGACGCCGACGAAGAGAACGGGGTCGCCGCCTTCGATGCTGGCCAGCGCCCTGCGCGCGGTGCTCACGACGCCGATGTCCTGGAATTCGCCGGCGACCGCGGTGAGGAAGTCGACGGGATCCTCCTTCCAGTCCGGCTCGTAGAGCCGCACCCGCCCGCCGGAGGGCCCGTCCAGCGGGGTACGCCCGGCCCGGCAGAGCTCGGCGACGGCGGGCGGCGGCAACGGCACGCCGACAGCCCCGCCGGGATTGACGGCGATACCCAATTGAGGGGGCAGCCCGCGGGCGAATTCACGGGCGGGCGCGACGGTGAAGGAGAAATGGGGGCCGACGCAATGCAGGAACTGGGCCTCGGAGCTGAACACCGGGACGTACGCGACGCCGTCGATGTCGACTGTCGGCAGGTCGAGGTCGGGGCTCTCGGGCCCGCCGCCGTTCGGCAGGGGCACCCAGACGCGGCTGCGGCCGAGCACCTCGACCAGCCGGCCGCCGGCCCCGGGCACGCCGAGTGAAGCGCTGAGCACTTCCTCGAGCTCGTTGGCCGGCCATCCGTGCTGCGGATGAACGGGGGCCTGGGCCGGAATGTCCACGGTGTCTGTGTCCCTCTCTCGCCATGCTGTGCGCCAGAAACCTTAGTCCGAGCCGCGCCCGGACGGCAGTGACACGGGCAACGGCGCAGGCCGGGGCCGCCCTACCGTCCAGATTCCGGACGGCCGGACGGAGATCACCGGTCTATGCGTTTGCGAACGAAATCCGGTCGATCGCCGCGGCGGCTTCCCTGTCGAGCAGCACCGCGGACGCGCACCCCGGCGGCAGCAGCCCGCTCTCCGTGTCGCGCAGCAGCCGTCCGACCGCGCGACGGTGCCGGGCGAAGGCGTATCCGGAGACGCCACGTCCACGCTCCCGCTGGCCCGCCCTGGCCACATGAGGGGTGACGTCGAGCAGGACGAGGTGCAGCGTGCTGCGCCGGCGCCCGGCCTCCCGGGCCAGCCAGCGCCGCACCCAGGCCTGCGTACCGCAGTCGTGCACGACGACGGATCCGCCCGAGCGCAGCGCCCGCCACAGCCCGAGGTAGTGCGCGACGCGGACAAGGGGGCGGTAGAGGGCGTACGGAAGTAAGGCGGGCAGGGAGCCCGCCCAACGGTCCCTGGCGTCCTGGGAGTCGATGGCGTGCTCCTGCACCGCGCGCCGGATCAGCGTCGACTTCCCGCTGCCGGGCAGCCCGGAGACCACCACCACATCCCCCGCCACGAAGTCCAGACTGCGCGGACCACGCCCGCCCCTGCCCCGCAGATCACGCACCACCGGAGCGTGCGTGCCCAGGAGCTCCCGGGCGGGTGCGCCCGGCTGCGCGGGCATCGCACCGCGCGCTGCCCCTGCGGTCGTCGCGTACCGCTGCAACGTCATCGCCCTCCCCCTGCCGAGTCACCCACGCCTGGCCTGCCCAAGAAGTGTAAAGAAAAGGTAATGCGGCACAACCGGTTCCGGTCGCACGTGTCGGCACCGGCGCGGCCATGGGTGCCCGCGCGGATCCGGACACCCCACTCTGGCGCAATGCGTGCGATGATGACCCCGCCAACTGCATACCGGCCGTTTGAATCCGCGCGGGAGAGTCCCGGTCACTGTGTGCGCCGGGCGCCGAAGGAGCAAGTTCCTCCCTTGAATCTCTCAGGCCCCGTACCGCGTGGATGAGGCAGATCTGAAAAGCGGGCCGCTCACGCGGCTCCACCCAAGGTGCAAGCCGACCCTGTAGGGGCTGACCCTTTCAGGGGCTCTCGGCGAACCTCTCAGGTTCCGATGACAGATGGGGAGGGATCGTCCTCTGTCGTCATGCCCTGGAGCCATGTCCATGAGCACTGCCCCCGCCCCCCGTCTCACCGCCCTCGATGCCCTGCATCGTTCCCTGGGCGCGACCATGACCGACTTCGCCGGCTGGGACATGCCCCTGCGGTACGCCAGTGAGCGCGACGAGCACAACGCCGTGCGCACCCGGGCCGGGCTCTTCGACCTGTCGCACATGGGCGAGATCACCGTCACCGGACCGCAGGCCGCGGCCTTCCTGAGCTTCGCGCTCGTGGGCAACATCGCCACCGTCGGCGTGGGCCGGGCCCGCTACACGATGATCGTCGCCGAGGACGGCGGGATCCTGGACGACCTGATCGTCTACCGCCTGGGCGAGACCGAGTACATGGTCGTCGCCAACGCGGGCAACGCCCAGCTCGTGCTCGACACGCTCGCCGGGCGCGCCGGGGGCTTCGACACCGAGGTACGGGACGACCGCGACGCGTACGCCCTGCTCGCTGTCCAGGGCCCCGAGTCCCCCGCCATCCTGAAGTCGGTCACGGACGCCGACCTGGACGGGCTGAAGTACTACGCGGGCCTGCCCGGCACGGTCGCCGGCGTTCCCGCACTCATCGCCCGTACCGGCTACACCGGCGAGGACGGCTTCGAGCTCTTCGTCGCCCCCGGGCACGCCGAGCAGCTGTGGAAGGCGCTCACCGAGGCGGGCGCCCCGCACGGCCTGATCCCGTGCGGCCTCTCCTGCCGCGACACACTGCGCCTCGAGGCGGGCATGCCGCTGTACGGACACGAGCTGACCACAGCGCTGACCCCGTTCGACGCGGGACTCGGCCGCGTCGTGAAGTTCGAGAAGGAGGGCGACTTCGTCGGCCGCGAGGCGCTGCTGGCCGCCGCCGAGCGCGCCGAGTCCGCCCCGCCCCGCAAGCTCGTCGGCCTGGTGGCCGAGGGCCGCCGGGTGCCGCGCGCCGGTTTTGAGGTGGTCGCCGAAGGCAAGGTCATCGGCGAGGTCACGTCCGGTGCGCCGTCGCCGACACTGGGCAAGCCGATCGCCATGGCGTACGTGGACGCGGCGTACGCCGCGCCCGGCACCGAGGCCGTCGGCGTGGACATCCGGGGCACGCACGAGGCGTACGAGGTCGTCGCACTGCCCTTCTACAAGCGTCAGAAGTGACATCGGCCCTTCCGCACGTGATGCAGTCCCGTCTCACACCGTAAGACCACCGTTCATCAGCACTCCCTCGCGTACAGGAGAATTCAGGTCATGAGCAACCCCCAGCAGCTGCGGTACAGCAAGGAGCACGAGTGGCTGTCGGCCCTCGAGGACGGTGTGGCCACGGTCGGTATCACCGAGTTCGCGGCCAACGCGCTCGGCGACGTCGTCTACGCCCAGCTCCCGGAGGTCGGTGACACGGTGACCGCGGGCGAGACCTGCGGTGAGCTGGAGTCGACCAAGTCGGTCAGCGACCTGTACTCGCCCGTGACCGGCGAGGTCACCGCGGCCAACCAGGACGTCGTGGACGACCCGGCGCTGGTGAACTCCGCCCCCTTCGAGGGCGGCTGGCTGTTCAAGGTGCGCGTCGCGGAGGAGCCGAAGGACCTGCTCTCCGCCGACGAGTACACCGAGTTCTCCGGCAACTGAGACCCAAGGGACCACCTGATGTCGCTTCTCAACTCCTCCCTCCACGAGCTGGACCCGGACGTCGCCGCCGCTGTCGACGCCGAGCTCCACCGTCAGCAGTCCACCCTCGAGATGATCGCCTCGGAGAACTTCGCTCCGGTCGCGGTCATGGAGGCGCAGGGCTCCGTCCTCACCAACAAGTACGCCGAGGGCTACCCGGGCCGCCGCTACTACGGCGGCTGCGAGCACGTCGACGTGGTCGAGCAGATCGCGATCGACCGCATCAAGGCGCTCTTCGGCGCCGAGGCCGCGAACGTCCAGCCGCATTCCGGTGCGCAGGCGAACGCCGCCGCGATGTTCGCGCTGCTGAAGCCGGGCGACACGATCATGGGCCTGAACCTGGCCCACGGCGGTCACCTGACCCACGGCATGAAGATCAACTTCTCCGGCAAGCTCTACAACGTGGTCCCGTACCACGTCGACGACACCGGAATCGTGGACATGGCCGAGGTCGAGCGCCTGGCCAAGGAGTCCAAGCCGAAGCTGATCGTGGCCGGCTGGTCCGCGTACCCCCGTCAGCTCGACTTCGCCGCGTTCCGCCGCATCGCGGACGAGGTCGGCGCGTACCTGATGGTCGACATGGCCCACTTCGCGGGCCTGGTGGCCGCGGGTCTGCACCCCAACCCGGTGCCGCACGCCCATGTCGTCACGACCACCACGCACAAGACCCTCGGCGGTCCGCGCGGCGGCGTCATCCTGTCGACGCAGGAGCTCGCCAAGAAGATCAACTCTGCGGTCTTCCCCGGTCAGCAGGGCGGCCCGCTGGAGCACGTGATCGCGGCCAAGGCGGTCTCGTTCAAGATCGCGGCGGGCGAGGAGTTCAAGGAGCGCCAGCAGCGCACCCTGGACGGCGCCCGCATCCTCGCCGAGCGTCTGGTGCAGCCGGACGTCACCGAGGTCGGCGTCTCGGTCCTGACCGGCGGCACGGACGTGCACCTGGTCCTCGTGGACCTTCGCAACTCCGAGCTGGACGGCCAGCAGGCCGAGGACCGCCTCCACGAAGTCGGCATCACGGTCAACCGGAACGCCATCCCGAACGACCCGCGCCCCCCGATGGTCACCTCGGGTCTGCGGATCGGTACGCCGGCGCTGGCAACCCGCGGTTTCCAGGACGAGGACTTCACCGAGGTCGCGGAGATCATCGCCTCGGCGCTGAAGCCGGTCTTCGACGCGGACGACCTGAAGGCCCGCGTGATCGCGCTGGCCGAGAAGTTCCCGCTGTACCCCGGCCTCAAGTAGGCCACCCGCAATTTGCATGTCGGGTGGGGGCACCGCGCACACTGAACAGTGTGCGCGGTGCCCCCACCCTTGTCCCCCGCGCTCTTCGGGCCCACCGGCCCGGCCCGCACCACCCGGCAGACAACGGCGTCTACCAACCCCTTAGGAGTCCTCCCGTGGCCATCTCGGTCTTCGACCTCTTCTCGGTCGGCATCGGCCCGTCCAGCTCCCACACGGTCGGCCCGATGCGCGCGGCCCGCATGTTCGCCCGCCGCCTCAAGAACGAGGGCCTGCTGGCCCACACCGCGTCGATACGGGCGGAGCTGTACGGCTCGCTCGGCGCGACCGGCCACGGCCACGGCACCCCCAAGGCCGTCCTGCTCGGCCTGGAGGGCGAGTCCCCCCGTACCGTCGACGTCGAGGGCGCCGACAGCCGGGTCGAGGAGATCCGCTCCACGGGGCGTATCAGCCTCCTCGGCATGCACGAGATCCCCTTCGACACCGACGAGCAGCTGGTCCTGCACCGCCGCAAGGCGCTGCCGTACCACGCCAACGGGATGACGATCTTCGCGTACGACCACGAGGGCGCCCCGCTCCTGGAGAAGACGTACTACTCGGTCGGCGGCGGCTTCGTCGTCGACGAGGACGCGGTGGCCGGGGAGAACCCGATCGTCCCGGACGACACCGTCCTCAAGCACCCCTTCCGCACCGGTGACGAGCTGCTGCGGCTCGCCCGCGAGACGGGCCTGTCCATCTCCTCGCTCATGCTGGAGAACGAGAAGGCCTGGCGCACCGAGGACGAGATCCGCACCGGCCTCCTGGAGATCTGGCGCGTCATGCAGGCCTGCGTCTCACGCGGCATGTCCCGCGAGGGCATCCTGCCCGGCGGTCTGAAGGTCCGCCGCCGCGCCGCGAACTCGGCCCGCCAGCTGCGCGCCGAGGGCGACCCGCAGGCGCACGCGATGGAGTGGATCACCCTCTACGCGATGGCCGTCAACGAGGAGAACGCCGCGGGCGGCCGCGTCGTCACCGCCCCGACCAACGGCGCCGCCGGCATCATCCCCGCCGTCCTGCACTACTACATGAACTTCGCCGCGGGCGGCTGCACCGAGGCCGAGAAGGACGACAGCGTCGTCCGCTTCCTGCTGGCCGCCGGGGCCATCGGCATGCTCTTCAAGGAGAACGCCTCCATCTCCGGCGCCGAGGTCGGCTGCCAGGGCGAGGTCGGATCCGCCTGTTCGATGGCCGCGGGCGCCCTCGCCGAGGTCCTCGGCGGCTCCGCCGAGCAGGTGGAGAACGCCGCCGAGATCGGCATGGAGCACAACCTGGGCCTGACCTGCGACCCGGTGGGCGGTCTGGTCCAGATCCCGTGCATCGAGCGCAACGGCATGGCGGCCGTGAAGGCGGTCACCGCGGCCAGGATGGCGCTGCGCGGCGACGGCAGCCACAAGGTCTCCCTCGACAAGGTCATCAAGACCATGAAGGAGACGGGCGCGGACATGAGCGTCAAGTACAAGGAGACGGCGCGCGGCGGGCTCGCGGTCAACATCATCGAGTGCTGACAGGACACAACCCCAGAGACCCCCTAAGTGCTCATAGATGAGCAGCTGTTCGCCGCGATCATGCAATTTCGGTCACAAGTGGCTTCCCTCTGTCGCCCACAAGGGGTTCACTGGACGTGACGCATGGTGACGCGGTCGCCCCACCGGCTCGCGGATCCGGCTCCGATGTCCAGGCCCCTGGCAGAGGAAGGAGGGCCGCCTTGGCCGCCTCACCTCGTACGGTGACCCTCTGCCCAGGGCTTGTCGGGTGCGCGACGTCCGCTCCGGCGGGCCGGCACCGGCACATCGCGCCGATGAAATCCCCGCTCCCATCCTTCATTCGCAGCATTTCGACGAGGGGCACCAATGAGCCAGATTGTTTTACCGGTGTTTCATATGCCGTTCCAGAGCGCAGGGTGTAACCCGGGCGTGGAGGAAACCAAGAAGGCCGTCTGGGAATGGGCGGATTCGAATGGTCTCGCCCTGGCTCCGGCCGCCCGGAAGAAGATGCTCCGCACTCGCCCGGAACTCTGGATATCCCTCATGTTTCCGGGGGCTTCGCAGGCGCACCTCGATCTCTTCTGCCAGTGGCTCTTCTGGGCGTTCCTGGTCGACGACGAGTTCGACGACGGACCGGCCGGGCGGGACCCGCACATGTGCGAGGACGCGATCGCCCGACTGGTGGACGTCCTGGACGGCGCCGATCCGCAGGGCCCCATGGAGCACGCGCTGACCGGCCTGCGGGAGCGGACCTGCCGGGGCCGGTCGCCCGTCTGGATCCGGCAGTTCCGCCGTGACACGGTTTCCTGGCTGTGGACCTACTACGCGGAGGCCGTCGAGCGGGCCGCCGGACAGGTGCCGAGCCGGGCCGATTTCGTGAAGCACCGCCGGGACTCGGTGGCCATGCAGCCCTTCCTGGACCTCCACGAGATCACCGCAGGAATCGATCTTCCCGAGTCGGCCCGCAGCCTTCCCGCGTACATCGCACTGCGGAACGCGGTGACCGACCACTCGGGTCTGTGCAACGACATATGCTCCTTCGAGAAGGAGGCAGTTCTCGGTTACGAGCACAATGCCGTCCGCCTCATTCAGCGGGACCGCGGCTCCACTCTCCAAGAGGCTGTGGACGAGGCCGGAATTCAACTGGCACGTATCGCGGAGCGAGTTCAGCGGGCCGAAAAGGAACTGGCCGAGGAGATAGAGGCCGCGGGTATTGACGGACGGACACGGGCGGCGCTGGAACGCTGTGCGCGGGACTATCGCGGTATGGTCCGCGGTGACTTCGACTACCACGCCCGTGCGGAGCGCTATACGCGTCCTGATCTGGTCGAGATCGACCGGCGCGAGACGCTGTCCCAGTACTTCGCCGCCTGACGGTGCACCTTCCACGGCAGGGCCCGAGGGATCCCGGCAACGGGGTACCGGGCCCTGCCGACCGTGGTCAGGTCGCGTCCCGCCGGGCCGGGGCAGCACGCGGTCGGCCGGCGACGATCACTGGACTGCCGGACCCACCGGTCACAATCGGCCAGACCTGTCCAGCTCCGCAGACGAGTTGGCCCCCGCGCCTCGGGCCGGGGGCCACCGCGCTCAGCCCTTGTTCTGAACGGCCCAGAACTCGTCGAACGTGAGCTGCCCGTCACCGTTCGCGTCGTGTGCGTTGATGATCGCCTGCGCCACCGTCTCGGTGACGAACGGGTCGCCGAGCTGCGCCATCGCGCTCTTGTACTCGGCCGCCGTGATCAGGCCGTCGCCGTTCTGGTCGAACCGCTCGAATGCCTTGCGTGCCGACTCGATGTCCGCCACTGTCCCGCCCCTTCGTAAAGCGTTGCTGACGTGGTCAGATTATCGGGCGGAAATCCGACGCAGTGCGGCGGCCGGTCGGCGGCCGGTCAGTGATCATGGAGGCATGGCCGACACACTTGCTCAGATCCTCGCAGCCGCGGCGCGCGGGACGTTTCCGGCGCCGGACGGCAGCACCACCATCGTGGAACAGCCGAGTGTCCGCGACGCCGGCGTGCTCGCGCTCACCGCGCACTCGGTGGTGTTCACCGACGAGGACCCCCGGTGGATACGGTCCACGCTGGCGGCCACCCCTTCCGACGAGCTGGGCGCCACCATGAACCCGCACTTCCTGTGCGCGCTGCTGGCCCGCACCGGACGCCGGACGAACACCATCGATCTGCTGACGGTCGCCGACGCGCTGCCGGGCGGCCCGGATCTGCCGCTGCGGGAGATCCGGGACCCCGAACACCCCCGGGTGGCACGCGCGATGACATACCGGGACGAGGTGCGCGTCTGGGCCACGGACGGCGGCGTGGTGCTGCTGGGCCGAGGGGTCGCCGGACGCTGGGAGACCGCGATCGAGGTGGACGAGGCGGCACGTGGCCGAGGGCTCGGGGAGCGGCTGGCGCGAGTGGCCCGGCAGCTGGTGCCGGACCCGTTCGTGTGGTCGCAGCAGTCGCCGGGCAACGCGCGCAGCGTACGGACGTTCCAGGCGGCGGGGTTCCGGCCGGTGGGCTCGGAGGCTCTGCTGATCCCCGGGTAGCGCCGCGCCGGACGCAGCGGTCAGCGGAAGACGCCGGTGTGGCCGAGCGAGTAGCGGCCGGGCTGCGGGTAGACGGCCAGCCCGTGCGGCCCGCTGCCGACCGGGATCCTGGCCAGCTGCTCGCCGCTGGCGGTGTCGATCGCGTAGACCTCCGCGTCGTAACGCCCGGACAGCCAGAGCACCTTGCCGTCGGCCGAGACGCCACCCATGTCCGGGCTGCCGCCGTCGGGCAGGTGCCACTTCTTGGTGAGCTCGTTCTTCGCGAAGTCGAAGACGGAGACGGAGCCCTCGCCCCGGTTGGAGATGTACATCTCCTTGGAGTCCCGGCTGACATAGAGCCCGTGGCAGCCCTTGCCGGTGGGCAGCAGCTTCGGGGTGGTGAACTTCTTTCCGTCGAGCACCCACATGCCGTGCGCCATCATGTCGGCGATGTAGAAGGTCGATCCGTCCGGGGAGAGCTTCACGTCCTGCGGCATGGCGCCCTGCATCGGCAGCCTCTGCTGTCCGACGACCTCCATCTTCTCCGTGTCGACCTTGAGGAGTTCGCCGGAGAACTCGCAGGAGACGATGAAGTACTGCCCGTCCGCCGAGAAGTCCGCGTGGTTGACGCCCGCGCAGCTCACCGGGACGGTCTTGGCCCGGTCCATGGTCTTCGGGTCGCGGAAGACCAGCTCACGGTCCAGCGAGGCCATGACGACGGCGTACTTGCCGTTCGGGGTGAAGTAGAGGTTGTACGGGTCGGAGACCTCGAGCGTGCGACCGGTCTTCCCGGTGGCCGGGTCGATGGCGGTGAGGCTGTCGCCCACGTCATTGTTGACCCAGAGGGTCTTCAGGTCCCAGGAGGGGACGACGTGCTGGGGCTGCCGGCCGACGGGGATGGTCTCGATGACCTTGTACGTCACGGGATCGATCACCGACACGGTGTCGGAGTTGGTGTTGGGGACGTACACCCGGGACGGGAAGTCCTTGACGGCCGGTGCCAGTTTCCCCGCGCGGTCGGCGGCGTAGACGTCCTTGGGGTCGAGCACCGGCGGCATCCCGGGCAGTCCGGGCGGGGTCGCGGCCCGCGTCGGCTTGACCGGCGGTGCGGCGGCCTCGGTACGGGAGGCCCGTGCGTGGTCCACGGGCGTCCCGCAGGCGGCGAGCGCTGCGACGAGTACGCCCCCGAGCAGGGCCGTGGCGGTGGTGGTGCGCATGGAGGGAAGCATCAGGTCAGCAGCTCCGTCGTGGTCACCGCGCGCAGTTGGCGCCGGTCGATTTCGGTGAGGAGGAGGGGCAGTGCGGCGACCGTGTCCCGGTAGCCGAAGTGCAGGCTCACCACGGATCCGTTTCGGAGTTCGCCTGCGACCTTGCGGGTGACGGCCGCGACACCCGGCGAGGTGAAGTCCAGCGAGTCCACGTCGTAGGCGAGGACGTGCGCGTAGCCGGCCCGGCGGGCGAGGTTCTGGACGAGCGGGGTGGCGTGCTGGGCGCGCGACGGCCGGAACCAGGTGCCGATGGAGCCGGTGAGACGGTGCAGACGCTGGGCGCAGCCGGTGATCTCGGCGTACGCCTGTGCTTCGTCCATCGCGTTGATGTCGAGGTGGCGCTGGGTGTGGTTGCCGAGGTCGTGGCCGCCGTCGAGGATCCGGCGGGCCATTTCGGGGTGTTCGTCGAGCCAGCTCCCGACGGCCAGGACGGTGAGCCGGGCTCCGGCCCGTTCGGCTTCGGCGAGGACGGTGCGCGCGAGGGCCGGGTCGCCCTGGCCGTGGAAGGTGAGGGCGACGCGGTTCCGGTTGCGGGGGCCGTGCTCGATCTGGACCGGCCGGCCCGGGAAGCGGTGCGGGGCGGGAGCGGTGCGGACGGCGACGGGGGGCTTCTGGCCCTTTTGGCCCTTCTGCAAGGCGGGGGTGGCGGTGTCGTCCTGCGTACAGCCTGCGGTGCCGGCGCCTGCCAGGAGTGCCCCGGCGCTCGCGCGCAGGGCGCTGCGGCGGGGAACCGGTGTCCTGCGACCGTTCATGGCCGTCCACCTCGCGGGGTTCGGTTCGGGTGCTGTTTCCCCGAGACCCGAGACACAGTAGGGCGAGATGGGCGGAATATATTGATTGACGCTTTTCTGGGATGATCAATGAATCACCCGCCAAAGCCCACAAGCACGCAAAGAAAGCCAGGCCAGTGACTCATCACACCTGTGATTCAGAAGCTGAATATGACCATTTTGGATGATTTGCCTGGTTTATCGCTTTGGCGGCAGGGTCGCCCGTCTGCCATAGTCGGTGACACGACCTCCTCCGACCCGAGCCAGGTCCCACCAGCGGCCGTGGACACACCCCCCATTCCACGGCCTGCACAGAAGCCCTCGAGGCGCCGCACCACGGCCGACCGGGGGCTTCTGCACGTCAACGGTCGGAGGTGCGCATCTCGAACCACGTGGTCTTCCCACGGGGCAGAAGATCCACGCCCCAGCGGTCGGAGAGTTTGTCGACGAGGAAGAGCCCTCGCCCGCTGACATCCATCTCCCGGACGGGCATCAGACACGGCAGCCCGCGCGAGGGATCGCGCACCTCGACCCGGATCCAGCCCCGGCGGCGCAGCATCCGCAGCCCGAAGACCCGAGCCCCGGTGTGCCGCACCGCGTTGCCGACGAGCTCGGAGACGAGCAGTACGGCGTGTTCCGCAGTCTGCGGGGGCAGTCCCCACTGGCGGAGCATCACGCACGAAGTGAGCCGGCGAGCGGTGGCCGCGGACTCGGGGCGCGAGGGCAACCGGACTTCGTCCTCCGTCGGATTTCCGAACAACTCCAGCGCCTTGAACGCCTGTTCGTCATCGACGGCCGGCATCCAGCGTGCCGCTGTTGCGCTGCTGCGCGGTCGCGGCTGTTCCACACCCTCCAGGCCCGCCATGCCCACCATCATGGCCGCACGGAACGCTCTCTGTGACCGTTCCTGCGGAATCCTCTCGCCGGAATCCATCATTCCGAGACGGTGCTTTGACATATGCCAGGGGCAGAATGTCACCCCTCGCAGCCGCGATGAGCTGCACCGACATACCTTCGTCGGGTAATTGCACAAGGGGTGCGGGCGCCAGACCTTAAGGCTCTCTTAAGGTCCAGCTAATCCGCCCACACGGATGAACACACGCCCCTCTGTACCCAACTGGCTTTCGGTCAGAGGAATTTGGCCTTGCCCGGACCCTCCTCCACAAAACTACGCATACCGCGCTCCCGGTCCTCGGTGGCGAACAGACCGGCGAACCAGTTCCGCTCGATCGTGAGCCCGGTGTCGATGTCCGTCTCCAGACCCGCGTCCACGGACTCCTTCGCGGCGCGCAGCGCCAGCGCGGGTCCCTGGGCCAGCCGGGCGGCCCAGGCGTGCGCCTGCTCGTACACCTCCGCGGCGGGCACCACGCGGTCCACCAGGCCGATTCTCAGGGCCTCCTCGGCCTTCACGTGGCGGCCCGTGAAGATCAGGTCCTTGGCCCTGGACGGACCGACCAGCCGGGCGAGCCGCTGGGTGCCGCCGGCGCCCGGGATCAGCCCGAGCAGGATCTCGGGCTGGCCGAGCTTGGCGTTGTCCGCGGCGATCCTGAAGTCGGCGCAGAGCGCCAGCTCGCAGCCGCCGCCCAGTGCATAGCCGGTGACGGCGGCGACCACGGGCTTGGGGATCCGCGCCACTGCGGTGAACGAGTCCTGCAGGGCCTTGGAGCGCACGATCATCGCCGTGTGGTCCATCGCCTGCATCTCCTTGATGTCCGCGCCCGCGGCGAACACCTTCTCGCCGCCGTAGAGGATCACGGCACGCACGTCGTCGCGCCGGGTCGCCTCCTCGGCGAGCTCGCGCAGCCGGTCCTGGGTGGCGACGTCCAGGGCGTTCATCGGCGGGCGGTCCAGCCGGATCGTGCCGACGTTGTCGCTTACTTCGAGGGTTACGGTCATGGAAGGCAGGTTAACCACGACTAACGCCGACGGGCCCGGTGCTGTTGGTCACAGCACCGGGCCCGTCCCGGACGAGACGCTCCGGGGGACCTACTTGGTCCACTCCGACCAGTCCATGTTCCAGCCGTTGAGGCCGTTGTCCGGCTGGATCACCTTGTCCTTGGAGTTCTTCACGACCACCACGTCACCGATCAGCGAGTTGTCGAAGAGCCAGGCAGCGGGGGTCTTGCCGTCCCAGGCACCGCGCACGTCACGCAGACCGACACAGCCGTGGCTGGTGTTGGTCGAGCCGAAGATGCTCGATGCGCCCCAGTAGTTGCCGTGGATGAAGGTGCCCGACGTGGACAGCCGCATCGCGTGCGGCACGTCCTTGATGTCGTACTCACCGCCGAAGCCGACGGTGTCACCGTTCATCCGGGTCACCTTGAGCTTCTCGCTGATGACCATCTGTCCGTTGTACGTGGTCGTCGACGGGGCGCCCGCGGAGATCGGGATGTCCTTGATCTGCTTGCCGTCGCGGACCACCTTCATCCGGTGGGAGCTCGCGTCGACGGTGGAGACCTGGCTGCGGCCGATGGTGAACTTCACGGTCCTGGCCTGCTTGCCGTAGACCCCCGGCCGCCCCTCGACGCCGTCGAGGTCGAGGCGCAGCGTCACCTTGGTGCCCGCGGCCCAGTACTCCTCGGGACGGAAGTCGAGGCGGTCGTTGCCGAACCAGTGGGGCTCGATCTGTACGGCGGGCTCCGCCGTCACCTTGATCGCCCTCTCCACGGCGTCCGGATCGGTGATACCGCGGGTGAAGTGGATCGACACCGGCATGCCGACGCCGACGGTCGAGCCGTCCTCCGGCGTGTACTGCCCGATGAAGGTGTTCTGCGGGACCAGCGTCGTGAAGGTGGTGTCCTTCGCCGACTGACGGCCCTTCGCGTCCTTGGCGACCGCGTGCACGGCGTACTTGGTCGCCGCGGCCAGATGCCGGTCCGGCACCCAGCTCAGGCCGTTCCCGGCGATCTTGCCCTCGACCTCGTTGCCCTTCGGGTCGGCGACCTTGACCAGGCTCAGCTTGCCCTGTGCGGCCGTGACCTTCAGCGCCCCGCTGGTCGCGACGTCGTCGGCACCGTCCTTGGGCGCGATCGTCACCACCGCCTGGGATGCGCTGGTGTCGTCGACCTCGGTGCCGGCGCCCGCCTTACCGTCCTTGCCCCCGTCGGCGTTGCCGCCCCCGCATGCCGTCACCAGCAACAGCAGCGCACCCAGTACCAGTGCGAGAAGTCCGGGGGCCCCACGCCCGCGCCGTCCTCTGCTCGCCCCGGCCGATGCCCCCGATATCGGCTGCCCGTTCAATGTGGTCGTCTCCCCTCGCACGGCCTGGCCCCGCCATGGCCCGCACCCCCGAGCGCTGTACGTGCACGCCCGGCGCAAGATAATCACACCGGGCGCTGGGAGAACTCCCCCGGAATGTCACCGTTCCGTCCCAAGTCGTCCGGCCCCGCCCCCGGTGGTCCCGGAGACGGCGCCTCCGGGACCTGCGCAGGTCGGACCGGGTGGTCAGCGCAGCGCCGAGCCCGCCTTCCACCGGCCCCAAGCGAGATTCCATCCGCCGAGCCCGTTGTCCGGAGCGACCGTCGTGTCGGGGGAGTTGATCACCTCGACCACGTCGCCCACGAGCGTCCGCTCGAAGAACCACCCGGCCGGCGTGTCCGAGCTGCCGCCCTTCACATCACGCAAGCCGATGCAGCCGTGGCTGGTGTTCTCGGAGCCGAAGATGTCGGGAGATTCCCAGTAGTTGCCGTGCAGGAAGGTCCCCGACTTGGTCAGCCGGATGGCGTGCGGCACGTCCTTGATGTCGTACTCGCCGCCGAAGCCGACCGTGCGGCCGTCCATCCGGGTCACCTCGTGCAACTCGGAGACCACCATCTTCCCGTTGTACGTGGTCGTCCTCTCCGCGCCCGCGGTGATGGGCACCGTACTGACGAGTTCGCCGTTGCTGCGTACCTCCATGGTGTGGGCCCGGGCGTCGACCACGGACGTCTGCGACCGGCCGACCCGGAAGGTGACCTTCTTCTGCTGGCTGCCGTACACCCCGGGCGCACCCTTGACATCGCGCAGCCCCACATCGACGGTGACCTCGGTGCCCGGCTTCCAGTACGTGGCCGGACGGAAGTCGAGGCGGTCCTTCCCGAACCAGTGGCCGATCACTTCGACCGCGGGCCGCGCGGTGACCCTGATGGCCTTCTCGACGGCGGCACGATGCCTGACCGGCCGGTTGAAGTTGAAGGAGACGATCATTCCGGTGCCCACGGTGGACCGGTTCTCCGGCTTGAAGTAGCCGATGAAGCGGTCCTTGGGTACAAGGGTCGTGAAGGTGGTGTTGCGGGCCGAGCGGCTGCCGTCGCCGTCGACCGCGACCGCCTCGACGCTGTACTTGGCGGCGAGCCCGAGCCGGCGCCCGCCGTCCTTGGGGGCCCACGAGTGGCCGTCCTCGGCGATCCGGCCCGGCACCTCCTCGTGTTCCGCGTTCTCGATCCGTGTCACCTTCACCCGCTCGAGCCGTCCGTAGGGGACGGTCACCTCGATCCGGCTCCTGGCTCCGACGTTCTCGGCGCCGTCCTTGGGGACGATCCGGATGACCTCCCCGGGGGATCGGTTGTCCCCGCCGAAGAACGACGCTCCCTCGGTGCAGCCGGTCAGTACGGCCAGCACGGTCAACAGTCCTGCCCATGTCAGCACGGCGGCCGAACCCGCCCGTGCTCTCTTCGCTACGTGGTTCACGTTCCCCCAACGACAAGGGGAGGCCGGGGGAAACGTGAGTGCGGGCCCCGCCGTGGGCAGAACAGAGGGGGAGGACCACACCGGGAGGGCCGCGGCCGGGACGCCGTGCGCCCTGTCTGCGGTGCCGCGTCCGACGAGCCGCGGGAGGCCGAGAGGTGTCGAGCACAGCCGAGCAGGAGGAAGCGTCACCGACGATCGAGAGGGTGGTGGAGCGCGGACCGGCCCTGCGTAAGGAGCCGGCCGGACCACCCGTATGGCCGGGTGCCCCGATGCCGCTCGGAGCCCGGTTCCGGGTCGGTCCGGACGGTGTTGCGGGCACCAACTTCGCCCTCTGGGCCGGCGGGGCGGAGGCCGTCGAGCTCTGTCTCTTCGACACGCAGGGCAGCGAGACACGGCTGCCCCTGACCGAACTGACCCACGAGATCTGGCACGGTTTCGTCCCCGGCGTACAGGCCGGACAGCGCTACGGCTACCGGGTGCACGGGCGCTGGGACCCCTGGACCGGCGCCCGCTGGAACGCGGCGAAACTGCTCCTCGACCCGTACGCCCGCGCGGTGGACGGTTCGTTCACCCTGCCGCCCGAGGTGTACGGCCATGTGAGGGACTGGCCGCAGCAGCATGTCGCCGACACCGTGCGCGACGACCGGGACTCGGCTCCGTACGTACCCAAGGGCGTCGTCGTCCACGACGACGACGACTGGGTGGACGACCGCAGGCCCAAGACGCCGTGGGCGGACTCGGTCATCTACGAACTGCACGTGCGCGGCTTCACCAAGCTCCACCCGGACATCCCTCCGGAGCTGCGGGGCACCTACGCCGGACTCGCCCACCCCGCCGCCGTCGGACACCTCCAGCGGCTCGGCGTGACGGCCGTCGAGCTGCTCCCCGTCCATCAGTTCGCCCACGAGGACCACCTGCTGCGGCGTGGGCTGCACAACTACTGGGGCTACAACTCGATCGGCTACTTCGCCCCGCACGCCGACTACGCGGCGAGCGGCACGGCGGGCGGGCAGGTCGGCGAGTTCAAGAAGATGGTGCGCGCCCTGCACGACGCCGGGATCGAAGTGATCCTCGACGTGGTCTACAACCACACGGCGGAGGCGGGCGAGCTCGGCCCGATGCTGTCCCTGCGCGGCATCGACAACCGCGGCTACTACCGCCTCCAGCCGGACGCCCGCCGCTACGCGGACTACACCGGCTGCGGCAACACCCTGCACGTGGTGCAGCCGCAGGTGCTCCGCCTGATCACGGACTCGCTGCGCTACTGGGTGACGGAGATGGGCGTCGACGGCTTCCGCTTCGACCTGGCGGCGGCCCTGGCCCGCTCGATGCACGACGTCGACATGCTCTCCCCGTTCCTCGCGGTGATCGCCCAGGACCCGGTGCTGCGCCGGGTCAAGCTGATCGCCGAACCGTGGGACATCGGCAACGGCGGCTACCAGGTGGGCGCCTTCCCCCCGCTGTGGACCGAGTGGAACGACCGCTACCGCGACGCCGTACGGGACTTCTGGCGCGGTGCGCTGCCCGACGTACGGGACATCGGCTACCGGCTCACCGGGTCGAGCGATCTGTACGCCTGGGGCGGCAGGCGCCCGTACGCCTCCGTCAACTTCGTCACCGCGCACGACGGCTTCACCCTGCGCGACCTGGTCACCTACGAGAACAAGCACAACGAGGCCAACGGCGAGAGCAACCGCGACGGCACGAACGACAACCGTGCCTGGAACTGCGGCGCGGAGGGCGAGAGCGACGACCCCGGCATCACCGCACTGCGCCGCCGCCAGCTGCGCAACCTGCTGACCACGCTGCTCCTGTCGACCGGTGTGCCGATGCTGGTGGCGGGCGACGAGATGGGCCGTACGCAGGGCGGCAACAACAACGCGTACTGCCAGGACAACGAGACCAGCTGGCTGGACTGGTCACTCCTGGACCGGCCGGAGTGGCGGGAGCTGACCGAGCTGACCACCCGGGTGCTCGCTCTGCGCCACACCCATCCGGTACTGCGCCGCCGCGCCTTCTTCGCCGGGACCCCCCAGGCCCCGGACGGGCTGCGGGACCTGGCGTGGTTCACGCCGCAGGGCGCGGAGATGACGGAGGCCGACTGGTACGCACCGGCGGCGACGCTCGGCCTCTACCTCTCCGGGCGCGACATCCCGGGCCGGGACGCCCGGGGCGAGCAGATCACCGACGACAGTTTCCTGGCGGTCCTGCACGCCGCGCACACCCCGTGCGACTTCCATCTGCCCGGCCCGCCGTGGGCCCGGTCGTACGAACTGCTCCTGGACACCTCGCGGGAGGACCAGTCCACGGCCCCCGGCACGGTCCACCGGGGCGGCACGGAGCTGACGGTGCCGGGGAGGTCGATGCTGCTGCTGCGGGTCAGGGAGTGAGGGAGCGGTTCAGCCGAGGATGCCCCGCTCGTAGGCGACGGCGACGGCCGCGGCGCGGTCCTTGGCACCCAGTTTGGCGAAGACATGGGTGAGGTGGGTCTTCACGGTCGCCTCGCTGATGAAGAGCTCGGCCGCGATCTCGCGGTTCGACGTCCCCTTGGCGACGAGGCCCAGCACCTCGCGTTCGCGGGTGGACAAGGACTCGTGGCCGGGGGCCGGAGTGCGCACCCGCGAGATCAGCCGGGACGCGACGGCCGGCGAGAGCACGGTGCGGCCGTCGGCAGCGGCACGGACGGCGGTGAAGAGATCGTCGCGGGGCGCGTCCTTGAGCAGATAGCCGGTCGCGCCCGCCTCGATCGCCGGCAGGGTGTCGGAGTCGGTGTCGTACGTGGTCAGGACGAGCACCTTGGACCGGGCACCGAGCCGGGTCAGTTCGGCGATGGCAGCCACTCCCCCGCCGCCCGGCATCCGCAGGTCCATGAGCACGACGTCGGGGTCCAGCCGGACGGCCAGCGCGACGGCCGCGACACCGTCGGCCGCCTCGCCGAGTACCTCGAATCCGGGGGCCGGGGCGAACATGCCGCGCAGACCGTCCCGTACGACGGGGTGGTCGTCGACGACGAGAAGGGTGATGACGCGCGCGGTTCCCGGGGCCTCGGTCATGGTCGCTCCAGGCTACGTCCCGTCAGGTGCGCCGGACCAGGGGCACCCGGGCGGAGACGGCCGTGCCCAGTCCGGGTTCCGTCTCGATCTCGACCGTGCCCGCGATCCGTTCGGCGCGGGCCCGCATCCCGCCGAGGCCGAAGCCGCCCGTGCCGCTGTGCGGGGGCAGGAGGAGGGGGTCGAAGCCGCAGCCGTCGTCGCGTACGTCCAGAGTGATCTCGTCGCCCATGTAGGAGAGCGTGACGCCCGCCCGGGTCGCACCGGCGTGCCGGGCGGCGTTGGCGAGGGCCTCCTCCGCGATGCGGAGCAGCGTGGCGCCGACCTCGTCGTGAAGCGGCTCGACGGTTCCGGTGACCGTGAACTCCGCGCGTACGCCGGTGCGTTCCGTCCAACCGCTGACCGTCTTCTTCAGCGCTCCCGGCAGGTCGTCGTCCTCCAGAGCGGCGGGCACCAGGTTGTGCACCGAGCGGCGTGCCTCGCCCAGACCGTGCCGGGCGAGTCCCGCCGCACGGTCGAGGTGCTCGCGGGCCAGGGTGGGGTCGGCGGTGGAGGTGACGGCCTGGAGCTGGGCGATGATGCCGGCCAGACCCTGCGCGAGGGTGTCGTGGATCTCGGCGGCCAGCCGGCGCCGCTCGTCGGCGATCCCGGCCTCCCGCGCCTGGAGCAGGAGTTGGGCGTGCAAGGTCGCGTTCTCGGCGAGGGCCTGTTCCAGCCGGGTGTTGGCACATTCCAGCTCGGTGATGGTCTCCTTCTGTCGCCGGGCCTTCTCCTCCTCGTGGGCACCGATGTTGCCGAAGAGGAGGGCGACGGAGGAGTGCAGTACGAAGAGCGCGCCGAAGGCCACCCAGTTGGTGAGGGAGGCCGGCGGCAGACCGCTGCCGGACTGCGCTCCGGCCATCGTGACGGCGGTGCTCATCAGCCCGAGGCGTACGAAGCGCCTCGGCAGCAGTGCGCCGACGTCGAAGTAGCCGACGGTGGCGTAGATGGAGAAGAAGGGGTTGCACCAGCAGAGCGCGAAGCCCAGCACGGTCCGCAGAACGTAGTAGACCTGGGCGGCCCGGTCGTGCGAGGGCAGCTGCCGGATCCGGCCCCACCACACCTGGAGGGCAACGGCCGCCGAGACCAGGGCCGCCGCCGCGTACATGTCTGTCCTGGACATTCCGACAGGCCCGGCGGACAGGGCGGACATCAGGACGGCGACGCCCAGGAGCGTGTACGGGCCGTACCGGTAGAACCGCTCCGCCGTCGTGCCGTCGCCCTTCATCGGTGCCTCCGCCGCCTCGTCCGGGACCCAGTCTCGCCCTACGTCACGCCCCGCGTCACTCCCAGCGGAAGAGCCTGGTCGAGGCCGTACCCAGCGCCGCGGTCCACACCACCATGACGCCGAGGTGCACCGATCCGGGCCAGTTCCCCGAGGCCGCCTGGTCCAGTGCCTGGGAGGCGGCACCGAACGGGGTGAACTCGACGATCGTGCGCAGCAGGTCCGGCATGGTCTGGACGGGCACCCAGACGCCTGCTGTGAACATCATCGTGAGGTAGGCCACCGAACCGACGGCGGTCGCGACCTTGGACGTCCGGGACAGTGCGCAGATGGTCCCGCCGAGGGCGAGGACGCAGGCGACCGCCAGCAGGAGGGCCAGCAGGTAGCCGAGCGCCTGCCCCGGCAGCCGCACGCCGAAGGCGACCCTCCCGACGGCGATGACCAGTACCGCGGAGCCCAGCGAGGCCGCACCGTGCAGCACGATCTGTGCGGTGAGCAGGGCCGATGGACGTACCGGTGTCGCCGACATCCGGCGCAGGATGCCGCGTTCGCGGTATCCGGTGAGAACCGGTGGCATGGCCTGCAGACCGGCCATGATCATGGCGAGCAGCACGGCCACCGGTACGTAGAGGTCGATGACGCTGCGGCCGCCGAGGGCTTCGTCGGCCTCCCGGAAGGACGGGATCAGACCGAGGATCGTCATCAGGGCGGTCGGGAAGCCCAGGATCCAGAACAGGCTGCCGGGTTCGCGCAGGAAGAGCCGGGTCTCCGTCCTGAGGACGGCAGCGAGCGGGGCCGGGCGGGGCCCGGCGGTCGTGGTGGCGGTCGTGGTCATGAGGCCTGTTCCGTGAGGTCGAGGAAGACGTCGTCCAGGCCGGCCTCGGCGACGCGCAGCTGACGGGCGGTGATGTGGTGGCGGGCCAGGAGCGTGATCACGGCGTTGGCGGTGTCGTCCGTACCGTGGATGACCACCCGGCCGCCGGGATCGGTCACGTCGACGCGGACGGCACCCGGCAGCGTCCCGAGTTCGGCGTACGCGATCGGCTCCGAGGGGGTGAAGGAGATGGCGGTCGATCCCGCCGCCCCGCCGATCAGCCCGCCGGGGGTATCGAGCGCGACCACACGGCCCTTGTCGATCACCGCGACCCGGTCGCAGAGCCTCTGGGCCTCCTCCATGAAGTGGGTGACCAGCAGGACGGTCACCCCGCTGTCCCGGATCTCCTCGATGAGCCGCCAGGCGTCCCTGCGGGCCCTGGGGTCGAGGCCGGTGGTCAGTTCGTCGAGCACGACCACCCGCGGATTGCCGATGAGCGCGAGGGCGATGAACAGCCGCTGCTTCCGGCCGCCGGACAGCTTGGCGAAGCGGCGGTCGAGGTGGCTGTCCAGCCCGAGCCGTTCGGCGAGCGACCGCCAGTCGGCGGGCCGCGGATAGAAGGCGCTGTACAGCTCGAGCGCCTCGCGTACGGTCAGCTTGGGCTGCAGCTCGCTCTCCTGTAGTTGGGCGCCGAGCAGGAGCGTCACCTTTTCGCGGTCGGCGACAGGATCGAGTCCGCCGACGCGGACCGTGCCTTCGTCGGGGATCCGTAGCCCCTCGACGCATTCGACGGTGGTGGTCTTGCCCGCGCCGTTGGGGCCGAGGATCCCGAAGATCTCCCCCTCGGCCACGGAGAAGCTCACCCCGTCGACCGCGGGGCGGCCGGCGTAGGCCTTGCGTACCCCGTTCACTTCGATGACTGGCATGCGGTCAAGGATTCCGGCGGGCAGCGGGCCGCGGTATCCGCCGTCCCGCTCGGACCGGCATCAGCCGATCGGTTGATACGGCCTGCGACCCGGTGCGGAGCGACCGGAAAACCGGATGAGCGATGTCAGTGGTGAACCATAAGCTCGCTCCTGATGCCCGAAAAACCTGCAGAGCCCACGGACCGGTCCGCCGTGCGCTCCCTCATGCGTCTGTGGCCCTATGTCCGACCCGTGCGAATGCGCTGGCTCAGTGCTGCCTTGGTGGCGGTTCTGGCCTCCTGTCTCGGCCTGGTGATCCCCCTCGTCCTGAAGTGGATGGTGGACGGTCCCGTCGCGGACCGGGATCCGGGCGGAGTGTGGCTGGGCGCGCTCTATCTGCTGCTGCTGGGGATCGCCGAGGCCGGGCTCTTCGGGCTCCGGCGGTGGCTCGTGGCGCGGCCGCTGGCGGGGGTCGAGGCGTCGATGCGCGCCGATCTCTACCGGCATCTGCAACGGCTTCCGGTGGCCTTCCACGACCGCTGGCCCTCGGGGCAGCTGCTCTCGCGCGGGACCACGGATCTGATGCTGATGCGGATGTTCCTGGCTTTCCCGCTGACGTTCCTGCTGGTCAACGCCACCACGATCCTGGTCGGTTTCGTCATCCTGTTCGCACAGGACTGGTCGCTCGGGCTGGTGCTCCTGGCGCCCGCGGTGCCTCTGGTGGTCCTGTGCTCGGTCTTCGAGACGAAGTACGCGGTGGTGGCCCGCTCGGCGCAGGACCAGGTCGGTGATCTGACGACGGTCGTCGAGGAGAGCGTGCTGGGCATCCGCATCATCAAAGGCTTCGGCCGGAACCGTAGCCAGGCACAGGCGTTCCGTGCGCTCGCGCAGCGGCTGCGGGGTACGGAGCTGGGCAAGGCCCGGCTGCTCGCGGGGATCTGGGCGCTCATCACCGCCATTCCCGAGCTGGCGATCGGTGCCGCACTGGTGCTCGGCACGATCCAGGTGGCCGACGGCGAGCTGTCGGCCGGGACGCTGGTCGCGTTCCTGTCGACGGCGCTCGCACTGCGCTGGCCGGTCGAGTCGATCGGCTTTCTGCTGGCGATGAGCCAGGAGTCGGCGACGGCCGCCGACCGCTACTTCGAGGTCATGGACGTGGCGGAGGAGCTGGACGCGGGCGCCGCGGATACGGCGGCCGGGCCGGCCGGTGCGGGCATCGTCTTCGAGGGGGTCGAGTTCCGCTATCCGGACGCCGAGCCCGGCTCCGTGCCCGTCCTGGCCCGGATCGACCTGCGGATCCGTCCCGGCGAGACGATGGCCCTGGTGGGGGCCACCGGTTCCGGGAAGACGACGCTCACGGCGCTCGTCCCGCGGCTGCACGAGGTCTCCGGCGGGCGGATCCTGCTGGACGGTGAGGACATCGCCGAAATGGACCGGCCCAGGCTGCGCGAGCTGGTGTCGGTGGCGTTCGAGGAGCCGACACTGTTCTCGGCGACCGTCGGGGAGAACGTTCTGATGGGCGCGGACGGTGCCGGCGAGGAGGGGCTGAGCAGGGCGCTCTCGGTGGCGCAGGCCGACTTCGTGTACGACCTGCCGCAGGGTGTGGACACCCAGGTCGGGGAGCAGGGACTGAGCCTCTCCGGCGGCCAGCGCCAGCGCCTCGCGCTGGCCCGTGCGGTGGTCGGCGAGCCCCGGTTCCTCGTGCTCGACGACCCGCTCTCCGCCCTGGATGTGCACACGGAGGCGCTGGTGGAGGCGGCGCTGCGGCGCGTGCTCGAGGACACGACGGCCGTCGTGGTCGCCCACCGGCCGTCCACCGTGATGCTGGCCGACCGGGTGGCCCTGCTGTCCGAGGGCCGGATCACCGCCGTCGGGACCCATCAGGAACTTCTGCGCACCAATGGCGAGTACGCCTGGCTGATGTCCGGGGCCGAGAACGACGCCCGTGCGCTTTCTGCCGAGGAGGGCAGCACCCGATGACCAGTGCCACCACCGACGGATCCGCCCTCGCCGACGAGGACCTGTCCGGGACGAAGCCGCAACAGCCGGGCCCCGGGGATGCCTTCGACCACGACGCCCTTCCCGCGCCGCCCGGTTCGACCTGGGCTCTGCTGACCTCACTGCTCGGCCCGCTGCGCGCCCGGGTGGTCGTGGCGTCCCTCCTGCTGCTGGTCCAGCAGGCCGCGGTGCAGGCGGGGCCGCTGCTGGTCGCGTACGCCATCGACAGCGGCGTGCCCGCGTTCCGGGACCATGACTACGGGCCGCTGCTCGCCGTAGGGGTGGGGTACGGCGTGTGCTCGGTCGGTGCGGGAGTGCTGCAGTACGCGTTCATCCGGGTCGCCGCGCGGATCAACCAGGACGTGCTGCTCGATCTGCGCGGCCGGATCTTCCGCCATGCGCAGGCGCTCAGCGTGGACTTCCACGAGCGCTACACCTCCGGCCGGCTGATCTCGCGCTCGACCACGGATGTGGAGTCCCTGCGGGAACTGCTGAGCGAGGGACTGCAGGAACTCATCGGTGTGGTCCTGTCGTTCGTTTCGATCTCGCTGTTGCTGCTGTGGCTGGATCTCGGTATCGGCGCGATCGCGGTGGCCTCCTTCGTGCCCCTGTATCTGCTGGTGCGGGGGTACCGGAGCCGGGCGTCCCAGGCCTATTCGGCGCGCTCCTCGGCCATCGCCGCGGTCATCGTGAAGTTCGCGGAGACGATGAACGGGATCCGTCCCGTGCAGGCCTTCCGCAGGGAGCGGGGCAACGACGCGGACTTCGCGGTGCTCAACCGCCGCCATGAGCGGCGGAACGGGGACGCGCTGCTGGAGATGGCCCGCTATGTCGTCGGTTCCCGGCTGGTCGCCAACACGGCGGTGGCCGCGATGGTGCTGTGGGGTGCGTACCGGGTGGCGTCGGGGACGCTGGCGCTCGGGGTGCTGGCCGCGGCGGTGCTGTATCTGCGGCGGCTGTACGACCCGATCGACCGGCTCGCGATGTTCCTCAACTCCTACCAGTCGGCCGCTGCTTCGCTGGAGAAGATCGCGGGTCTGCTGGCGCAGACGCCCACCGTTCCCGAGCCGGCCGCACCGAAGGAACTGCCCTCCCCGGCCGGTGAGCACCCGGGCCGTGAGGTGACGTTCGACGGGGTGCGGTTCGCCTACCGGACAGGTGGCGAGGTCCTGCCCCGCTTCGGCCTGACGATCCCGGCGGGCCAGACCGTGGCAGTGGTCGGTTCGACGGGTGCGGGCAAGTCGACGCTCGCCAAGCTGCTGGCGCGTTTCTACGATCCGACCGAGGGCCGGGTCCTGCTGGACGGCACCGATCTGCGCGATCTGGCGACGCCGGAGCTGCGGCGGGGTGTGGTGATGGTGACCCAGGAGGCGTTCCTGTTCTCCGGGACGATCGCCGAGAACATCGCGATCGGCCGTCCGGACGCGACGCCCGAGGAGATCGAGCACGCGGCCAAGGCCATCGGGGCGCACGACTTCATCAGCGGCCTGCCCGACGGCTACGCCACGGACGTACGCAAGCGGGGCGGCCGGATCTCGGCCGGCCAGCGTCAACTGGTGGCGTTCGCCCGTGCGTTGCTGGCGGACCCCGCCGTACTGATCCTCGACGAGGCGACGAGCTCGCTCGACATCCCCGGCGAGCGGGCGGTACAGCGCGCCATGGACACCGTGCTGCACGGCCGCACTGCGGTGGTCATCGCGCACCGCCTGTCGACCGTGGAGATCGCGGACCGGGTCCTGGTGATGGAGCACGGCCGGATCGTGGAGGACGGGACTCCCGCCGAACTCATCGGCACCGACGGCAGGTTCGCGGGGCTGCACCGCGCCTGGCGGGAGAGCCTGGCCTGACGACGTACCGACGGGTAGGCGCGCGGCCATCCAGGGACGGCGCAGAACTGGCCACAGTTCCGCGCCGTCTCAGCACGTGGTCATCGTCCGTTTGCCGCTTCGTTGTTCGAACATCATGAATTCGAACGAAATCTCAACTCACCCTGCGAATTCTGGCCCCGGGCGGTTCCGGAACCCGCTCCACGGCGCCTGGATGACACACGGCGAAACGTCCGCTTAACGAACATGACCATTCCGCCAACGGACGAATTTCGGCCAATGTGTTGACGCGGTCCTGACATACACCCCTTTCTGCTGGGACTCTTCCCCCGTTCTGCGCACCGCCTGCTCTGCCCGGCCGGCTCACCCAGCCGCCCGTCACCCCCCTCGCAGAAGGAGTCCGCGTGAGATCCAGATCCAGCCGTCGCGCCACCGCGACCGGCGCTCTCATAGCCGCAGCAGCCCTCCTCGCCGTCGGAGTACAGACCGGCGCGGCCACCGCCGCTCCCGACGGCACCGCCGCCTCGGCCGCCGCCGCCAAGGGCGCCGACCCGGGTTCGCTGCCCGCGAAGCTCTCCCCCGCCCAGCGTGCCGAACTCCTCCGCGAGGCCAACTCCACCAAGGCGGCCACCGCCCAGGAGCTCGGTCTCGGCGCCACGGAGAAGCTCGTCGTCCGCGATGTCGTCCAGGATGTCGACGGCACCACGCACACCCGCTACGAGCGCACCCTCGACGGCCTCCCCGTCCTCGGCGGCGACCTGGTCGTGGCCGAGACGAAGGCCGGGAAGACCGAGGGCGTCACCAAGGCGTCCAAGGCCACCAGCGCCCAGCTGAAGGCGGTCGGCACCACGGCCGACATCGCACCCGCCGCCGCCCAGAAGCAGGCCCTGACCGCGGCGAAGGCCGAGGGCTCGCAGAAGGCCGAGGCCGACAAGGCCCCGCGCAAGGTGGTCTGGACGGCGAACGGCACGCCGCAGCTCGCGTACGAGACCGTCGTCGGCGGCCTCCAGCACGACGGCACCCCGAGCGAGCTGCACGTCGTCACCGACGCCTCCTCCGGCGCCAAGCTCTACGAGTGGCAGGCCATCGAGACCGGCACCGGCAACACCCAGTACAGCGGCCAGGTGACGCTCGGCACCTCGGGCTCGTACAACCTCACCGACACGACCCGCGGCAGCCACAAGACGTACAACCTGAACCACGGTACGTCGGGCACCGGAACTCTCTTCTCCGGCACCGACGACATCTGGGGCAACGGCAGTCCGTCGAACGCCGAGACCGCGGGCGCCGACGCCCACTACGGCGCGGCCGAGACGTGGGACTACTACAAGAACATCCACGGCCGCACCGGCATCCGGGGTGACGGGGTCGGCGCGTACTCCCGCGTCCACTACGGCAACAACTACGTCAACGCCTTCTGGTCCGACAGCTGCTTCTGCATGACCTACGGGGACGGCAGCGGCAACTCCGCGCCCCTGACCTCCCTCGACGTGGCCGCCCACGAGATGACGCACGGCGTCACCTCCAACACCGCCGGCCTCAACTACAGCGGCGAGTCCGGCGGCCTCAACGAGGCGACCAGCGACATCTTCGCCGCCGCCGTCGAGTTCTACTCCAACACCGCGCAGGACCCCGGCGACTACTTCGTCGGCGAGAAGATCGACATCAACGGCGACGGCACCCCGCTGCGCTACATGGACAAGCCGAGCAGGGACGGTGCGTCGAAGGACTCGTGGTACTCGGGCATCGGCTCGGTCGACGTCCACTACTCCTCCGGCCCGGCGAACCACTGGTTCTACCTGCTCTCCGAGGGCAGCGGCGCCAAGACCGTCAACGGGGTCTCGTACGACTCCCCGACCTCCGACGGCCTCCCGGTGACGGGCATCGGCCGCGACAAGGCCGCGCAGATCTGGTTCAAGGCGCTCACCACCAAGTTCACCTCGACGACCAACTACGCGGCCGCCCGCACCGGCACCCTCGCCGTGGCCGGTGAGCTGTACGGCACGACGAGCGCCGAGTACACGGCGGTCGCCCATGCCTGGGCCGGCATCAACGTGGGATCGCGCCCCGGCGGCGGCGACCCCGACCCGGGCGGCACGGTCTTCCAGAACACGACCGTCAAGGCCCTCGCCGACCGGAGCACCACCAGCATCCCCGTCGCCGTCACAGGCATCACGGGCAATGCGCCGAGCGACCTCTCGGTCGCGGTCAACATCACCCACACCTACCGCGGCGACCTCGTCCTCGACCTGGTCGCCCCGGACGGTACGGCCTACCGGCTGAAGAACTCCTCCTCGAGCGACTCCGCGGACAACGTGGTGGCGACCTACACGGTCAACGCCTCGTCCGAGGTGGCGAACGGCACGTGGAATCTGAAGATCCAGGACGCCTACTCGGGCGACACCGGGACGTTCAACAGCGTCAAGCTGACCTTCTGACCCGGTGAGCAGGCACCTGCTGCGGCAGAACGGGAGCAACTGACGTACCCAGGACGGCCCGGGAGAGCATCGCGCCTCTCCCGGGCCGTCGCGTGCGTCGGTTGCGCGTGCTGCCTCAGCTGGGGTTGTCGGCGTGGGTCAGGGTCTCCCAGGCCACGAACAGGTTGTTCGACGCGGCGGGCCGCTGCCGCTCGGTGAGGGTCTGGGTGTTCGTCATCGCGTAACCCATGCGGTTGTGCAGGGCGTTGAAGCCGACCTCGGTGACGGGGCCGAGATTGTCCTTGAGCGAGCCGCCGCACAGCGAGGACGGAACCGCCGTACCCAGCTGGTACTTGGCGTGCAGACCGAGCGCGTGACGCAGCCGGTCGGCGACCTCGGGATAGAGGTCCTGGCCCTGGATGCGGCTGGTCTCGGCGATGTGGGAGATGGCGGAGAGCCCGTAGCCGGTGTGGGTGAGGTCGCGGCAGGTCTCCTGGGAGAGCCCGTCCATGAAGGTCGACTGCCCCTGCCAGTACGCGATGATCTCGTCCCGCGTGTCGAGACCGCTGCCGGGTGCGGCCTTCGGCAGCGAGCCGTCGGCGGTCACATAGATGTACGCGGGGACGCGCCCGCGGAACTTCGAGACGGCCTTGTCGTACGCGGCGCGGTCCTCCAGGAAGACCGCGATACCGATGGCGGCCTCGGTCATGGACAGTTCCCAGTTGCCGTTGCTGTGCGAGCCGTTGGTGACCTCGGGCAGGTACACGTTGCGCAGCATCGTGCCGAAGCGGCCGGAGTTCGGCCAGCTGCTGTAGGTGTACTTGATGATCTCGGCGGCACGCGGCCAGGAGGAGCCGGCCCAGCCGGTCTGCAGGGGTGCGTTGCTGTTGGTGTGGTCCGTGATCACGTTCGACCAGGCGTCCATGATCTGGATCGCCTTCTGTGCGTAGCGGCTGTCCTGGCTGATGTACCAGGCCAGCGAGAGGGTGTACGCGGCGATCGCGTCCTCGCGCTCGTCGGTACAGCCGTAGTTGGGGTTGGAGTACGACCCGCACTCGACGACGGAACGGGGCTTCGCGGTCCGGGTGAGCGAGGCGTACTTACTGGCCAGCATCTGGTCGTACGCCCCCTTCCAGGGCTGGGCGCCCGCCTGGACCTTCGCGCGTACGAAGTCGAGCTGGGGGCGGCTGACCAGGACGCCGGGGTGGGTGAAGGCGGCCGGCGCTGCCGTATTCACGGTCCGGTCGGGGGCCGCTTCGGCGGGACCCGGCCGGCCGGCCATGGCCGGGGACATGAAGGCGGTGGTGATCAGTGCGGCCAGGGCGGCGACGAGGCCGATGACGCGAGCGATGGTGCCGGTACGCATGTGGGGGTGCCTTCCGGTGGGAGGTGTTCCACCAACTCGATTCACATCCATGAACAGTGAGCCGAGTTGTGAACTCTGCGATGAGTGAGGAACGTAAAGCCATCTCATGGACACGTCAAGGCTTTGCGTTCAGGAAACGAACGGCGCAGGACGGCGCAGGAGGTGCCGCAGGAGAAGGCGCCGCAGCAGCTGACGCCCTTAGCGGGGGAGGTTCTGCTCCGCCCAGACGACCTTGCCGGTCGCCGTGCGGCACGAACCCCACCTGCGGCACAGCAGGTTGATGAGTTGCAGCCCGCGGCCACCCTCGTCGCTCACATCGGCGTGCTGGATCTGCGGCAGGTCGGGACCCGTGTCCGAGACCTCCACCCGGAGCCGCTCGTCGCACAGCAGTCGCAGCTTGCCGGGGCCGCCGCCGTACCGCAGGGCGTTGCCGACCAGCTCGCTGACGACCAGTTCGGTGACGTCCGCGAGCTCGGTGAGGCCCCACTGCGACAGCTGCTCGGTGACCAGCTTCCGGGCGGTGGAGGCGGGGTTGCCGTCGGTGGGCAGGTCCCACACCTGCAACCTGACGTCCTCGGACAGCTCATGGCCCCCGGCGACCAGCAGCACCGCCTCGTCGAAGCGGCCGTCGGCCGCCCGCAGCGAGGTGAGCAGGCTGCCGTCGTCGAGCTGCTCGGGCGCCATCGCGGCGACCGCAGCGCGCAACCCCTCCAGCTGGGTGTCCACATCGTCGACGCGGGTCTTGATCAGGCCATCGGTGTAGAGCACCAGCCGGCCGCCCACCGGCCCGCGCAGCCGCAGCGGGTCGTACGGGATGACCCCGGCGCCCAGAGGCGCGCCGACCGGCACGTCCAGAAAGCGGGGAACACCGTCCGCGCCCACCAGCAGCGGCGGCGGATGGCCCGCACTCGCGATGGTGTAACTGGAGTCCGCCGGGTCGTAGACCGCGCACAGACAGGTGGCGACCTGGTCGTCCTCCAGGTCGCGGGTGGCCAGATCCAGCCGGGCGAGCACCCGGTCGGGCTCGATGTCCAGCGTCATGAGCGTACGGGCGACGGTGCGCAGCCGCCCCATCGTGACCGCCGCGGGCAGACCGTGGCCGGTCACGTCGCCGACGACCAGCGCCGTACGCCCGCTGGGCAGCGCCACCACGTCGTACCAGTCGCCACCCACACCGTGCGCGTCGAAGGCGGGCGCGTACTGCGCATGCACCCTCAGCCCGGGGGTGTGCGGGGTGGCGCGCGGAAGCAGGCTGCGCTGGAGCGAGAGGACATGCTCGCGCTCGCGTCCGTAGAGCCGGGCGTTGTCCATGAAGACCGCGGCCATGGCGGCGAGCTGTCCCGCCAGCTCCACATCGGCCCGGTTGAAGGGCGGGCTGGAACCGGCGCGTACGAAGTCGGCGGAGCCGAGCAGTACACCGCGGGCGATCAGCGGCACCGCCATGTAGCTGTGGACGCCCTGGCGCCGCATCGCCACAGCGGCACTGGCCGTCGGCGCGACGCGCTCGTAGTCCTCATGGGTCATCCGGCTGACCAGTACCGACTGGCGGTTGCGCAGACAGTGGACGGTCAGCAGGGTCTCGCGGTACTGCCGGCGGTCGACCACCTTGCCGACCGGGGCGGGTTCAAGTCCTGACAGCGTCTCGACGGCCTTGACCGCCATGGCCCGGGTGACCGGCACACCCGAGCCGGTGACGCGCTCGCCCTCCTCGCCGAGGAGTACGGACTCCAGGAGGTCGACCGCCGCGCCGTCGGCCAGCCGGGGGACGCTGAATTCGGCCAGCTCCTGCGCCGTCCGTTCCAGGTCGAGGGAGGTGCCGATCCGGGTGCTTGCCGCATGCAGCCAGCGCAACCGGGCGGCTGTGGTGAAACGGTCGCCGCGCAGCGCGCCGACAGTGCTCGCGGGGCGGACGTGCAGCCTCCGGGAGGCGATGCCCTGCGCGGCCAGCCGACGGCTCAGGCGTCTCGCTCGGCTTTCGCCGCCGTTCACCGTGCTGACCTCCAGTCGCGTCCGGGGACGCCTCGATGTCTCGACGGTGACTCCGGAGCCACTCCAGCATCTGCCGACGCTGTCATGTTAGTCAGATCGCGGTGATTTCACCCCTGCCGGTGCCATGGCCATCTCCCGGCGGACCAAGGGGCGAGCGGCCCGCCCGAGCCGGGCGAAGGGCGCAGGCGCCGGACCGGGCGGGAGCAGCAGGGCCCGGCACCGCACGGGTGCCGGGCCCACCGGACATGACGGGCTGTCAGCGAAGCAGTACGCCGCCCCCGTCCTCGCCCGTCGCCGCGTTCGGCACCGCGACCAGTCCGAGCTCCGCACCCGAGGCGAGCAGGGGGTGCGAGGGCAGGACGCGCACGGTGTAGCCGTACGGCCCCGTACGGTCGAGCGCGAGCGGACCCTCGTACAGCCAGCGGTTCTCCAGATCGTGGCCGCCCGCCGGCTTCAGCGGAAACGTCTGGGCCTCCGCGATCGCATCGCCGGAGTCGACCCGCCCGGCGACCACCTGCACCTCCACGTCGTCCGGCTCCAGACCGCCCAGTGCGATCCGGACCCGGAGCGCCAGGGTCGACCCCAGCTCCGCCGAGCCACCGACGACGGTGTCGGCCGAGGCCTCCACATGGTCGACGGCCACCTGCGGCCAGGCGGCGTGGATCCTGGCCTTCCATTCGGCGAGCTGCCGGGCCGCGGCGGGATTCAGTGCCCTGCGCGCCTGGGCGGCCGGGGCGTACAGCCGCTCCACATACTCACGCACCATGCGTCCCGCGAGAACCTTGGGCCCCAGCGTGACCAGGGTGCGCCGGACCATCTCGATCCACCGCTCGGGCAGGTCCTCGGCGTTGCGGTCGTAGAAGCGGGGGGCGACCCTCTCCTCGATCAGCGAGTAGAGGGCGTTGGCCTCCAGCTCGTCGCGCCGCTCCTCGTTCGTGGCGGAACCGTCGGCGGTGGGGATCGCCCAGCCGAAGTCCGGCTCGAACCACTCGTCCCACCAGCCGTCGCGCACGGAGAGGTTGAGGCAGCCGTTGAGCGCGGCCTTCATCCCGCTGGTGCCGCACGCCTCCAGCGGGCGCAGCGGGTTGTTGAGCCAGACGTCGCAGCCCGGGTAGAGCTTCTGCGCCATGCCCATGCCGTAGTCCGGCAGGAAGACGATGCGATGGCGCACCTTCGGATCGTCCGAGAACCGCACCAGCTCCTGGACCAGCCGCTTCCCGCCGTCGTCCGCGGGGTGAGCCTTGCCCGCGACGACGATCTGGATCGGGTGCGTCGGGTGGAGCAGCAGCTCCCGCAGCCGGTCGCGGTCGTGCAGCATGAGCGTGAGGCGCTTGTACGAGGGCACCCGTCGGGCGAAGCCGATCGTCAGCACGTCCGGATCGAGGACGTCGTCGATCCAGCCCAGCTCGGCCGTGCCCGCGCCGCGCCTGCGCCAGGAGGCGTAGAGGCGCTTGCGCACCTCGGTCACGAGCTGCTCGCGCAGCCCGCGGCGCAGGTCCCAGATCTCCCGGTCCGGGACGCTGGTCACGGCGTCCCAGCGTCTGGGGGTGCCGGCCCGGCCGCCTTCGGCGCTGCCGACGCCGACGCCCTCGCCGACCTCGGCACCCGCGAGCGCGTTCTCCGCGCGTTCGGAGCCGAATTTCCTGGCACCGAGGCGCAGGACCTCGGGTGCGACCCAGGTCGGCGCGTGCACCCCGTTGGTCACCGAGGTGATCGGCACCTCGGCGGGGTCGAATCCCGGCCAGAGTCCGGAGAACATCTCCCTGCTGACGGCCCCGTGCAGGGTGGATACGCCGTTGGCCCGCTGGGCGAGCCGCAGCCCCATCACCGCCATGTTGAAGAGACCCGGCTCGCCGCCTGTGTAGGTCTCCATACCGAGTCGGAGAATTCGCTCCACCCCGACGCCGGGCAGCTCACCGTCGTCACCGAAGTGCCGGGCAACGAGCTGGCGTTCGAATCGGTCTATCCCGGCGGGCACCGGGGTGTGCGTGGTGAAGACCGTCCCGGACCGCACCACCTCCAGGGCGGCGTCGAAGTCGAGGCCCGTCTCGGAGAGTTCACGGATCCGTTCGAGGCCGAGGAATCCGGCGTGCCCCTCGTTGGTGTGGAACACCTCGGGGGCGGCGTGACCGGTCAGCCGGCAGTAGGTCCGCACGGCGCGCACCCCGCCGATGCCGAGCAGCATCTCCTGCAGGAGGCGGTGGTCGCTGCCGCCGCCGTACAGCCGGTCGGTGACATCGCGCTCGCCCGGTGCGTTCTCCTCCACGTCGGAGTCGAGCAGCAGCAGGGGGACCCGGCCGACCTGGGCCTGCCAGATCGAGGCGTACAGGGAGCGCCCGCCGGGAAGGGCGAGCACCACCCGGCTGGGGGTACCGTCCGCCTCCCGTACGAGGGTGAGCGGCAGTTCGTTGGGGTCGAGGACGGGATAGTGCTCCTGCTGCCAGCCGTCCCGGGACAGGCTCTGGCGGAAGTAGCCGTGCCGGTAGAGCAGCCCGACTCCGATGAGCGGGACACCCAGGTCGCTGGCGGCCTTGAGATGGTCCCCGGCCAGGATGCCGAGCCCGCCCGAGTACTGGGGCAGGGCCGCGGTGACCCCGAATTCGGGTGAGAAGTAGGCGACGGCGGCGGGGAGCTCCGCGCCCTGGGAGAGCTGGTTCTGGTACCACCTCGGGCCGCCGAGGTACTCCCGGAGGTCCTCGGACACCTCGGTGAGCCGACGCAGGAAGTGCTGGTCCCCGGCCAGCTCGGCGAGGCGTCCGGCGGACACGGCGCCCAGCAGGCGCACAGGGTCGGCGTCTGCGGGCCGCCAGCCCTCCGGGTCGGCGGCCTGGAAGAGATTCTGGGTCTCGGTGTGCCAGGACCAGCGCAGGTTGCGGGCGAGGTCGCTGAGCGGTTGCAGGGGTTCGGGGAGGACGGGACGCACGGTGAATCGACGAATGGCCTTCACGTATCCCACCTTTACAGGGGACGTACGGATCCGAGGGGACGCACCACGGTGTACGCCCTCTCCGTCACCCTCGACGGTAGCGGCGCACCGCCGTACGCAACCACGGCGCACGACCGGCTCAGTGGGTCCGGGGCCGTCGACACGCCCGCCCCCGGCCCGGCAGTTGCACCGTGCGCGCCCTCCCCCGACCCCTCGGGAGCCACGCCCGTCCCCTGGGTCCCGACCGTCCCATCTGCCCCGGTGGCCGCGTGGGCCAGATGCGCACACATCCGTCACGGGCGATATGGCTGATTTCCCCTCGTCGCGCGACCTTGTGGCGCTTCGCACCACAGGGAAAGCTGCGGTGGTGCGTCCACGCGACGGCCGGGGACCGGCGCGCGGCGCACAGCGCGTGCACCGAGTGCACCCAGGAGTTAACACGCCGTCGGGTTGGCCGCCCGAAGACGGTGGGAAGGCTTCCCCGGTACTCAGCCCGACCACGGCTCGCGCAGCACGTCCCAGGTGCCCCGATCCGAGCACGAACCCCCCGCGCACCTGCCATTCGAGTGCCATTCGAGTGAACGCGGACAGGAGCGGCCATGCACACAGCCCGCCAGCCGACAACTGAGCAGCTACAAAGGACGCAACCCCACCATCGCGGCGCGCGCGGTCAGCCCTTCACGCCCACGCCGCGCTCCGTGCATGCCGAGCTCCAGCCCCCAGGTGATTCCATGATCGGTCGCATTCCCGTCCAGGACGTCCGTCCTCTCGTCGACTGCGGCAGAAGGCCGGCCAAAGCCGTCGCAGGTGAGACCTTCCAGGTCAGCGCCACCGTCTTCCGTGAAGGCCATGACGCGGTGGCCGCCAACGTCGTCCTTGCCGATCCGAGCGGACGGCCCGGCCCCTGGACGCCGATGCGCGAGCTCGCTCCGGGCACTGACCGCTGGGGCGCCGATGTCACCCCGGCTGCCGAGGGTCACTGGACCTACACCGTCGAGGCGTGGAGCGACCCGGTCACCACCTGGCGCGGACATGCGCAGATCAAGATTCCGGCCGGTATCGACACCGCGCTGGTCCTCGCTGAAGGGGCCGAGCTGTACGAACGGGCCGCCGCCGGCGTACCGAAACGGGACGGGCGCGAGGCGGTGCTGGCCGCCGTCGACGCCCTGCGCGACACGAACCGGCCGGTGGCCTCCCGGCTCGCCGCCGCGCTCACCCCCGAGGTGAACGAGGCGCTCGGCCGTCACCCCCTGCGTGAGCTGGTCACCACCTCCCGCCCCCTGCCCCTGACCGTCGAGCGCCGACGCGCCCTGTACGGCTCCTGGTACGAGCTGTTCCCGCGCTCCGAGGGCGCGAGGCCGGAGCCGGCCGCCCCCTCGAAGCCCGCACGGAAACCGCGAGCCACGAAGGCCACCAGGGCCGCCGCGGGCTCGGCGGTCCCTGCGGCCTCCGCGGCGTCGAAGAGGAGCGCGGCAGTGAAGGCGGAGCTCCCTCCGCCGCCCCCCAGGATCATCAGCGGCACCTTCCGTACCGCCGCAGAGCGGCTTCCGGCCGTCGCCGCCATGGGGTTCGACGTCGTCTACCTTCCCCCGATCCACCCCATCGGCACCACCCACCGCAAGGGCCCCAACAACAGCCTCTCCCCCGGCGTCGGGGACCCGGGTGTGCCGTGGGCGATCGGTTCGGCGGAGGGTGGCCACGACACCGTCCACCCGGACCTCGGCACGCTCGACGACTTCGACCACTTCGTGGAGACGGCCCGCACCCTGCGGATGGAGATCGCGCTGGACTTCGCGCTCCAGTGCTCCCCGGACCACCCCTGGGTGACGGAACACCCCGAGTGGTTCCACCACCGGCACGACGGGTCCATCGCCTATGCCGAGAACCCGCCGAAGAAGTACCAGGACATCTATCCGATCGCCTTCGACAAGGATCTGCGCGGCATCGTCGCGGAGACCGTCCGCATCCTGCGCTTCTGGATGGATCACGGCGTACGGATCTTCCGCGTGGACAATCCGCACACCAAACCGGTGATCTTCTGGCAGAAGGTGATCACCGACATCAACCGCACCGACCCCGATGTGATCTTCCTGGCCGAGGCCTTCACCCGCCCCGCGATGATGCGCACGCTGGCCGCGGTCGGCTTCCAGCAGTCGTACACGTACTTCACCTGGCGTAACTCCAAGCAGGAACTCACCGACTACGTCCAGGAGCTTTCGGGCGACAGTTCCTCGTACATGCGGCCCAACTTCTTCGTGAACACCCCCGACATTCTTCCCGGTTACCTCCAGGACGGCGGCCGCCCGGCCTTCGAGGCGCGGGCCGTGCTCGCCGCCACGCTGTCCCCCTCCTGGGGCGTGTACGCGGGCTTCGAGCTGTGCGAGAACACCCCGGTGCATCCCGGGAGCGAGGAGTACCAGAACTCGGAGAAGTACCAACTCAAGGTCAGGGACTGGGAGTCGGCGGAACGTGAGGGCCGCTCACTGGCACCCCTGATCACCTCCCTCAACCGCATCCGGCGACGCCACCCGGCTCTCCAGCAACTGCGCGACGTCCACTTCCACTCCGTCGACAACGAGGCGCTGATCGCGTACAGCAAGCGCTCCGGCTCGAACACCGTTCTAGTGATCGTCAACCTCGACCCTCACCACACCCACGAGGCCACGGTCTCGTTGGACATGCCGCGCCTCGGCCTCGACCGGCACGAGAGCGTGCCGGTGCGCGACGAGCTCACCGGCGCCACCTATCACTGGGGCAGGTCCTTCTATGTGCGCCTGGAACCGGGTGTGACACCCGCGCACATCGTCGTCCTGCGACCGTCCCCGCCGACCGGAGGGTCACCCACGCCATGATCGTCAATGAGCCCGTCCACGACCTGTTCGAGGACACTCCCGCCAAGGACCGCGATCCCGACTGGTTCAAGCGCGCCGTCTTCTACGAGGTACTCGTCCGGTCCTTCCAGGACTCCAACGGCGACGGCGTGGGCGACCTCAAGGGTCTCACCGCCAAGCTGGACTATCTGCAGTGGCTCGGCGTCGACTGCCTCTGGCTGCCGCCGTTCTTCAAGTCCCCGCTGCGCGACGGCGGTTACGACGTCTCCGACTACACCGCCGTACTGCCGGAGTTCGGTGACCTCGCCGACTTCGTGGAGTTCGTCGACGCCTCGCACCAGCGCGGCATGCGCGTGATCATCGACTTCGTCATGAACCACACGAGCGACCAGCACGACTGGTTCCAGCAGTCCCGCACGGACCCGGACGGACCGTACGGCGACTACTACGTCTGGGCCGACGACGACAAGCAGTTCCCGGACGCGCGGATCATCTTCGTCGACACCGAGACGTCCAACTGGACCTTCGACCCGGTGCGCAAGCAGTACTACTGGCACCGGTTCTTCTCGCACCAGCCCGATCTCAACTACGACAACCCGGCCGTGCAGGAAGAGATCATCTCGGCGCTCCGCTTCTGGCTGGACCTCGGCATCGACGGCTTCCGCGTCGACGCGGTGCCGTACCTCTACCAGCGCGAGGGCACCAACTGCGAGAACCTCCCCGAGACCCACGACTTCCTCAAGCGGGTACGCAAGGAGATCGACGCCAACTACCCGGACACGGTGCTGCTGGCCGAGGCCAACCAGTGGCCCGAGGACGTCGTCGACTACTTCGGCGACTTCCCGGCCGGCGGCGACGAGTGCCACATGGCGTTCCACTTCCCGGTGATGCCGCGGATCTTCATGGCCGTACGGCGCGAGAGTCGCTATCCGGTCTCGGAAGTCCTGGCGAAGACCCCGGCCATCCCGTCCGGCTGCCAGTGGGGCATCTTCCTGCGCAACCACGACGAGCTCACGCTCGAGATGGTCACGGACGAAGAGCGCGACTACATGTACGCGGAGTACGCCAAGGATCCGCGGATGCGGGCCAACATCGGCATCCGCCGCCGCCTCGCGCCCCTCCTGGACAACGATCGCAACCAGATCGAGCTGTTCACGGCGCTGCTCCTGTCCCTGCCCGGCTCCCCGATCCTCTACTACGGGGACGAGATCGGGATGGGCGACAACATCTGGCTGGGCGACCGCGACGCCGTACGCACCCCGATGCAGTGGACGCCCGACCGCAACGCCGGATTCTCCTCGAGCGACCCGGGGCGGCTCTACCTCCCCACGATCATGGACCCGGTCTACGGCTACCAGGTCACCAATGTCGAGGCGGCGATGGCCTCGCCCTCGTCGCTGCTGCACTGGACGCGGCGGATGATCGAGATCCGCAAGCAGAATCCGGCCTTCGGCCTCGGCTCGTACAGCGAACTGCCGTCGTCGAATCCCGCCGTGCTCGCGTTCACCCGCGAGTACAAGGACGATCTCGTGCTGTGCGTCCACAACTTCTCGCGGTTCGCGCAGCCGACGGAGCTCGATCTGCGGGCGTTCAACGGGCGTCATCCGGTGGAGCTGATCGGCGGGGTGCGCTTCCCGGCCGTAGGTCAGTGGCCCTACCTGCTGACTCTCGCGGGTCACGGTTTCTACTGGTTCCGGCTGCGAAAGGAAGCTCCGGTCAGCTGACGGCGTCTCACTTTCCGGCGCCACCCGCGGGGCGGTTTCCGCCGCCCCGCACGGGGAACTCTCCCCACATATCGAGCTCTTCCGGGCTCCTCAGGGCCCTTCGGGCCCTTCTGTCGAGTCCGTACGGACCTTTCTTCACCCGACACGTCCCGCACAGCCGGACAGCCATTGCCGCAATCCGGGACACTCTTCGCATCCTGTGGTGTGCCCGGGGAAAGGACGCGATGCCATGTCGGAGGCTGCATCCACTCGAGTCGCCCTGGCCAAGAGCACTGCGAGAAACACCAAGAGAAGAACGAACGCGCGGACGACGTCGGCGGCCCTTCTCCCGTCGCTCGCCCCCCTGCTCCACGAATGGCTCCCCCGGCAGCGATGGTTCGCGGGCAAGGGCAGGCCGGTCACCGGCTTCTCCCTCGTGGCGGCGACCGAGATACTGCCGTTGGACGCCGCCGGCACGGGCCCCGGACTGCTGCATCTGCTCGTCCGGGCCCACCAGCCGGACACGGCCGCGCAGGCGCACGGCGACTGCTACCAACTCCTGCTCGGCGTACGCACCGCGCTGCCCACACGACTGGCCGCCGCCCGGATCGGCCAGGTCGCGGACGGTCCGCTGGCGGGCCGCACCCTGTACGAGGGGCTGCACGACCCGCGCGTCGCCGACCTCCTGCTGGAACGATTCCGCCGCCCCGGGTCCCTCGGTCTGCTCCGCTTCGACCGGGCGGCGCCGATCCCCTCGGGGCTCGCTCCCCGTTTCCTGGACACCGAGCAGTCCAACTCCTCGCTCGTCTACGGCGACGCCTACATCCTGAAGATCTTCCGCCGGGTCTTTCCCGGCACCAACCCCGATCTGGAGCTGCCGCTCGCCCTCAGCCGTGAGGGCTGCGGTCGGGTGCCGGCCCCGGTTGCCTGGTTCGAGGCGACGACGCCCGACGCGACCGCTGCGGAGCCGCTCACACTCGGTGTGCTGCAGCCGTTCCTGCGCGGTGCACAGGACGGCTGGCAGCTCGCCCTCTCCTCGCTCGGCGGGGGGCGCGACTTCGTGCCCGAGGCGCATGCGCTCGGCCGCGCCACGGCCGAGGTGCACACGGCGCTCGCCGCCGCGCTGCCCACACCGGCTCTCGCCCATGCGCAGACCAGGCACCTGGTGGCCGGGATGATCGAGCGGCTGGACGCCGCCGCACAGGCGGTCCCGGCACTCGCGCCCTACGTGCCGGGTCTGCGTACCGCCTTCGACGCCGTCACCGCGCTGGGGCACACGGGCCGCAGCTGGGCCGCGCAGCGGGTCCACGGTGATCTGCATCTGGGCCAGACCCTGCGCGGGCCCGACGGATTCTGGTCACTGATCGACTTCGAGGGCGAACCGGCCAGGCCGCTGCCCGAGCGCCGCAGCCCGCAGTCCCCGGTGCGCGACGTCGCGGGGATGCTCCGCTCCTTCGACTACGCAGCCCGCTCGCACCACCCGTGGAATCCGGAGTGGGCGGCCCGCTGCCGCGCCGCGTACTGCGAGGGCTACGCACGGGGCGCGGGAGCCGATCCGCGCAGCGAGCCGGAACTGCTGCGCGCCCATGAGACCGACAAGGCGGTGTACGAGGTGCTGTACGAGGCCCGGCACCGCCCCGACTGGCTGCCGGTCCCGATGGCCGCCATCCACCGCCTGGCCACGACGACCGCGTGAGCCCGGCACCCGCACCCCTCCCCTCCTCACTCTCCTAGGAGGCAGTCCCTGTGACCGCCCGCAAGCCGTCCCGCAAGTCGTCCGAGCCCATCGAGGTCCCGGCCGCTCCCCAGCCGGTCACCACCGAGATCACCACCGAGATCACCGCCCCTCAGCCGGTCGCGGCCGACCACAAGGCCCCGTCCGCCGCACCGGCCGAGCCCGCCTCAACGGCCGCCTCGGCCCGCTCGGCCACCTCGGCCCGCCCGGCCCCCGCCAAGCGCCCCCGGGCCAAACAGCCGGTGTCCGCCGGCAGTGCCGCCACCACCCCCGCCCCGCCCCGGCCCCGGCGCGGCGGCGGCAGCAAGGGCGTCCTGCCGGCGACGGCCCTCGACGACGGGGACCGCGCCCGGCTGCTCGCCGGTGAGCACTACGCCCCGCACGATCTGCTCGGCGCGCACCTGACCCGGGGCGGGGTGGAGTTCCGGGCACTGCGCCCGTTCGCGCGCTCCGTGTCCGTCCTGGCCAAGGGGCTGCGGGCGGAACTGCAGAGTGACGGTGACGGCTTCTTCTCGGGTGTGCTCCCCACACCGGCCGTCCCCGAGTACCGGCTGCTGGTCGCGTACGACGACAACGAGATCGAGGTGGAGGACCCGTACCGGTTCCTGCCCTCGCTCGGCGACCTCGATCTGCATCTGATCGGCGAGGGCCGTCACGAGGAGCTGTGGACGGCGCTGGGTTCGCAGCCGATGGAGCACCAGGGCGTCGCAGGCACCCGCTTCACGCTCTGGGCACCCAACGCACGCGGGGTCCGCGTCACGGGTGACTTCAACTTCTGGGACGGCACCGGCTTCCCGATGCGTTCGCTGGGCTCGACCGGCGTATGGGAGCTGTTCGTCCCGGCGGTCGGTGAGGGCACCCTGTACAAGTTCGACATCTGCCGTCCCGACGGTTCGCACACCCAGCGCGCCGACCCGATGGCCCGTTACGCCGAGGTGCCGCCCGCGAACGCCTCGGTGGTCACGGCCTCGCACCACGAGTGGCAGGACGCCGACTGGATGGCCCACCGCGGCGACCGCCCGGTGCACGAGGCCCCGTTCTCCGTCTACGAGGTTCATCTTTCCTCCTGGCGACCCGGCCTGACATACCGTCAGCTTGCCTCGCAGCTGCCCGCGTACGTCAGGGACCTCGGCTTCACGCATGTCGAGCTGATGCCGGTATCCGAGCACCCCTTCGGCGGCTCCTGGGGATACCAGGTCACCGGTTTCTACGCCCCCACCTCCCGTATGGGCGCCCCGGACGACTTCCGCTCCCTGGTCGACGCGCTGCACGCGGCGGGCATCGGCGTCCTCATGGACTGGGTGCCGGCGCACTTCCCCCGCGACGACTGGGCACTCGCCGAGTTCGACGGCCGCCCGCTGTACGAGCACTCCGACCCGAACCGGGCCGCGCACCCGGACTGGGGCACCCTGGAGTTCGACTACGGCCGCAAGGAGGTCCGCAACTTCCTGGTCGCCAACGCCACGTACTGGTGCGAGCAGTTCCACATCGACGGGCTGCGGGTCGATGCGGTGGCCTCGATGCTCTACCTCGACTACTCCCGCGAGGACGGCCAGTGGTCGCCGAACGAGCACGGGGGCCGGGAGAACCTGGACGCGGTCGCCTTCCTCCAGGAGATGAACGCGACGGTCTACCGGCGCAATCCCGGTGTCGTCACGATGGCGGAGGAGTCCACCGCCTGGGACGGCGTCACCCGCGCCACGGAACACGGCGGCCTGGGCTTCGGCCTGAAGTGGAACATGGGCTGGATGCACGACTCTCTCGTGTACATGTCCAAGGAGCCCGTCCACCGCAAGTACCACCACGACGAGATGACCTTCTCGATGGTGTACGCGTACAGCGAGAACTACGTGCTGCCGATCTCGCACGACGAGGTGGTGCACGGCAAGCAGGCCCTGGTCAGCAAGATGCCCGGTGACTGGTGGCAGCAGCGTGCCAACCACCGCGCCTATCTCGGCTTCATGTGGGCCCACCCGGGCAAGCAACTCCTCTTCATGGGACAGGAGTTCGCCCAGGGCGCCGAATGGTCCGAGGGCCATGGTCCCGACTGGTGGCTGCTCGACCCGACGTACGAGGCATCCGGCGACCACCGCGGCGTACGCACCCTGGTCACGGACCTGAACGCGGTGTACGGGGCGTTGCCCGCGCTGTGGCAGCGCGACACGGACCCGGAGGGCTTCGCCTGGATCGACGGCGGCGCGGCGGAGGACAACGCGTTCGCGTTCCTGCGCTACGACGCGGACGGGTCGCCGTTGCTCGCGGTCTCGCACTTCTCCCCGGTGGTACGGCACGACTACCGGCTGGGCGTACCGGATGGTCCGGAGGCCTGGGTGGAGATCCTGAACACGGACGCGGCGCGGTACGGCGGCAGCGACGTGCGCAACGAGGACCCGCTGAAGCCGGAGGCGGTGCCGGCCCACGGCAGGGGGACGAGCGTGACGCTGACGCTGCCGCCGCTGGCGACGGTGTGGTTCCGGCCGGCCTGACCGCCGCAACCACACGTGCGGGGATGGGGCCGGAGCGAAAGCAGCGCCACGCGACGACCCCATCCCCTCCTCGGATTCCGGCCCGGGCTCTTCCTAGCGCACCTGACCGCGTTCGAAGTACGCGATCAGCCCGGGGTCGAGAGCCGGCACGTCGAACGGTGCACCGCCCTCGCGCAGCGAGCGGGTCGCGAGCACACCGGCGGCGACGCTCATCCGGGCGGCGACCGGCGAGGTGTCGGTGACGCCGCCGTCGCGGACGAACCGGCAGAACTCCTCCATGATCCGGCTGTCCCCGCCGCCGTGCGAGCCGTCGGCCTCCGGCACCCGGTAGGTGATGTCGGCCTCGGCGCGGTAACCACTGGGACCGGTGTTCCAGACCTTGACCTCGTCACCCGGGCTGTCGCCGAAGTTCTCCAGCCGCCCCTCGGTGCCGATGACGGTGTAGTTGCGCCAGTAGTCCGGGGTGAAGTGGCACTGCTGGTAGGCAGCCACGACGCCGTTGTCGAGCTGCATGTTCATCACCGAGACGTCCTCGACGTCCACGATGTGGTGCAGGTCCTTGCGTGCCGTCGGCGGCCAGTCGAACTCCCGCAGCCAGTTGTCAGGCCGCGGGGTGTCCGCCTCTCGGCGCGGCAGGTCGCCGTAGACGAGGAGATCGCCCAGCGCGTTGACGCGCCGGGTGTAGCCGCCTGCCAGCCAGTGCAGGACGTCGATGTCGTGCGCGGCCTTCTGCAGGAGCAGACCGGTGGTGCGGGTCCGGTCGGCGTGCCAGTCCTTGAAGTAGTAGTCGCCGCCGTAGCCGACGAAGTGCCGCACCCAGACGGCCTTCGGCTCGCCGATGTCACCGCGGGCGATGATGTCGCGCATCAGCCGCACGACGCCCATGTGCCGCATGTTGTGGCCGACGTACAGCCGCGACCCCGTCTCGTACGCGGCGCGCAGGACGTTGTCGCAGCTCTCGACGGTGATCCCGAGCGGCTTCTCGACGAAGACCGCCTTGCCGGCCCGGAGGGCATCGATGGCGATGACCTCGTGGGTGTCGTCCGGGGTGGCGATGATGATCGCGTCGAGGTCGTCCCGGTCGAGGAGCAGCTTGTAGTCCTCGACGGCGACATCGGCGGCGAAGCGCTCGGCCTCGCGTCGGCGCACCTCGGGGTCGAGGTCGCAGACCGCGGTGATCGCGGAACCCTGTCCGGGGTGGTGGGCGGACATCGCGATGGAACGGCGCAGGCCGAGCCCGATGACGCCGAGTCGCAGGTCTGACACGGGAGTCCCTTCTGTATGTACGGGTCGTGCGGGCGGTGACTACTTACCGGCGAGCGAGGCCTCGAACTCGGCACGCATCTTGTCGCCACCCCCGGAGCGCCACTTGCTCAGCTGCTCCTTGTACGCGGAGAGCGGCTTGCGGCCCGCGACGATGTCCAGCATGCAGTCGCTCATCGCGGTGGTGAGCGAGGGACTCTTGCTGGTGGACGTGTCGGAGAAGTGCCCGCTCGTCGGGTTCGTCTGGCTGATCTTGAGGAGCTCCTGCTGCCATCCGTGGATGTTCCCGGCCAGCTCCGACCTGCCCGGCAGGTAGATGTACTCGGGGCCCGCTGCGAGAAAGGCCAGCGGCATGGCCGTGGTCACCGCTTCGGAGTTCCCCTTGGCCGTGAGTTCGACGTCGCCCTTCGGCGTACGGGTGAAGTGCTTGCCCTCGATGCCGTTGTCGAGGAAGAGCCGCTCCTCGGTGCCGAAGGGGGCTGCCAGGTAGTCCATGACGCCCAGCAGCATCTTCACGCGCTCGGCGTCGGCCTTCTTGTTGATGGCGGTGTAGCCCACCGAGCCGTAGCCCATGTTGTACCGCGGCTTCGAGCCGGCCGTGGCAGCGAACGGCACGATGACGCCGAACGGGAAGTCGTACGTCTTGGCGTCCACCAGGAAGCTGGGGAAGGACTGCACATAGGCGCCGAGGGTCCCCTGCGCCATCTTCTCCATGGTGGTGCTGAGGTTGGGGTCGGGCCAGAACAGACCGGCCTTGGCCACCTTGACGGCGAAGGCCACGGCCTCCTGGTACTCCTGCGTCTCGTACATGTGCGTCAGCTTGCCGCCCTCCAGCCGCCAGCCGAGGGGCGCGCCGAACCACTGGCCGAACATGCCGATGTGGTTCACGTACGCCGGCTCCAGGACGTACTTGTTGCGCTTGACGTCCAGGAGCTCCTTGCCCTTGGCGAGGAAGTCCTCGGCGCTGCTGAACTCGGCACCGCCGACGGGCTTCCAGAAGTCCTGGTTGACGACGTAGACCTGGCCCATGGAGCCGTAGGCCACGGTGACGCCGCGGATCTTGCCGTTGACCACGGCGGTCTTCCACGCGGTGGTCGGCAGGTTCGCCAGGTTCGGGTAGTCCTTGACCGCGTCGCCCGAGAGATACGGGGTGAGGTCGTGGAACTTGGCGTCCAGCAGCTCCGGCACGCGCTGGATGCCCTGGTTCGGGGGGAACCAGACCAGGTCGGGTATGTCGCCGCCGGCCATCATGGCGTTGAACTTGGTCAAGTACGCGTCGACGCCCTGGTCCACGACGATCGTCATGTCGAACTGCGACCCGAGGCGCTTGTTCAGCTCCTGCCAGTAGGCGTTCTTGGCCTGCGGAGGGGCGGGGGTGGTGAAGGTCTCGGTGAGGGCTGTGATGCGGCTGCCGTCACCGGGTGCCTTGGCCACCGACTTGGTGAGGGCCTTGGGGTAGCGCAGATACGTGGCGTCCAGACCGGCGGCGTTGCCCGCCAGGTCCGCGGGGGCGGTCTGTGCGGCCACGTACGTCGGCAGCTTGAGCTTGGCCGACGCCTTGGCACCGCCCTTGTTGACCGTGGCACCGCTGCCGCATGCGCTCAAGGTCGACAGGCCGGCCACGGTCAGGCCGGCGATCCCCGCCGCGCCCATGAAACCGCGCCTGGACAAGTTGGTGGACATGGAGGCTCCTTGAAGTGGGTGAAGTGCCGGGGGGCGGTGGCCGGGTGGGCTGATCAGCCCTTGATCGCCCCGGTGAGGACGCCCTTGACGAAGAACTTCTGAAGGAAGGGGTAGACGCAGAAGATGGGCACGATGGCGATGATCAGCACGGCCATCTGCAGGGACGTCGCAGGCGGCACCGCATGGACGCCCATGGCCTGCGCGTTGATGCTCTGTCCGTTGAGCACGTAGCTGCGCAGGATCACCTGGATGGGGAACTTGCTCGCGTCGTTGAGGTAGAGCACCGCGTTGAAGAAGCTGTTCCAGTACCCGACCGCGTAGAACAGGCCGACCACCGCGAGGACCGCCTTGGACAGCGGGAGAACGATCCGGAAGAGGACGGTGACCTCACCGGCGCCATCGATCCGCGCCGCGTCGTACAGCTCCTCGGGAATGCTCTGGAAGAAGGAGCGGACGACCACGATGTTGAACGCGTTGAGCAGTACGGGAAGGATCAGCGCGGCGTAGGTGTCCAGCATCCTGAACTGCTGGACCGCCAGGTACGTCGGGATGATGCCGGGGGCGAAGAGGAACGTGCCGAGCACCAGCAGCAGGATCGGCTTGCCGAGGACCGTGCCGGGGCGCGAGGTGCCGTACGCGATCATCACCGTGCACGCGAGGCTGAGCGCGGTACCGATCAGCGTGACGAAGATGGAGACCACGGCGGCCTGGGTGACGACGCCACCGGAGAGGACGACCCGGTACGCCTCCAGCGTCGGGTGGTGCGGCAGCAGTACGTATCCGCCGTTGGCGTTCAGCTCCTCCCGGCCGGCCAGGCTGGTGCCGATGGCGAGGACGAACGGGTAGAGCACGATCACGGTGAGGACGGCCAGGGCCGCCGCCTTCGCGCCCTGCCCGTACCAGTGGGGGCGTTCCATCCACGGCGGCCTGCCGTGGGAGGCGCGGCCGCGCGCACGGCCCCGGGAGCCGGACCGCGCGGCGCGCAGTCGGGTCGCGACGGACTGCTGACTCATCGGTACACTCCCTGCTCGCCGAAGCGATGGGCCAGCTTGTTGGCGGCGAGGATGAGGGCGAATCCGATGACGCCCTTCATCAGACCGGCGGCGGTGCTCATGCCCCAGCTGCCGTCGATGACGCCGTGGAAGTAGACGTAGGTGTCCATGACCTCGGAGGCGTCCGGGCCGACCGCGTCACGCTGCAGGATGATCTGCTCGAAGCCGACCGAGAGAATGTCGCCGAGTCGCAGGATCAGCAGCATCAGGATCACCGGCCGGATGCCCGGCAGGGTGATGTGCCAGATCCTGCGGAGCCAGCCGGCGCCGTCCATCGCGGCGGACTCGTACTGGCCCATGTCGATGGAGGCGATGGCCGCCAGGAAGATGATCGTGCCCCAGCCACAGTCCTTCCAGATGGCCTGGGCGGTGATCAGCAGCTTGAAGGTGCCGGGGTCCGTCATCACGTTGCCGATGTCGACCCCGTGCGCCATCAGGAGCGTGGTGACCGAGCCCGCGCCACCGAGCACCTGCTTGAACATCGCGACGACGACGACCCAGGACAGGAAGTGCGGGAGGTACACGACGGTCTGGATGAACCGCTTGATCTTCTCGCTGATCAGCGAGTTGAGCAGCAGCGCCAGGGCGATCGGTGCGGGGAAGTACAGCAGGAGCTGGATCGCGGTGATCTGCAGCGTGTTGGACACCGCGCTCCAGAACTCCGGTTCGGCCAGCAGCGCGGTGAAGTTCGCGAGGCCGACGAACGGGCTCTGCTTGAAGCCCAGGAACGGCTGGTAGTCCTGGAAGGCGATGACGTTGCCCGCGAGCGGCAGGTAGAAGAACAGCGCGAAGTACAGAACACCTGGAAGGCAGAGCATCAGAAGTGCCCTGTCCCGCTTCAGGCGGAATCGGAGCGGCTTCCGCATGCCGGTCTTCCTGCGCTTCTTCCCGGCGGGCCGGTCCGCGTCGTCCGGGTCACGGGGCTGCGGCACGGGCGACCGCACGGCTGTGACCGGCGCATCTGCCATCGTCACAGGCACCTCCAGGGCTGATGGAGCGAAGGGATCGTCCCGCGATCGCGGATGCGGCACGCACCGGTGACGGTGCGGCCACGGCTCCCTCGCGGCGACAGCCACATAGTTCATGACAGCGCACCTCCATGGCAAGAGTTGTTCATTTCGCAGAGATAACGAACACCTACAGACATGTAAAAGTTCGGCAGATGGTCCGATTTATCCTCGCTTGGGCCCGAAGTCAGGCACGCATCGTGCACGGGCGAGCCACGGACGGGGCAAGGGATTGCCTCAACGTGATCGTCGAATCTCTTGCCAGAGCATTCATCACGGGTCCAGGATGCGTCCCGATGCTCGAACTTGCACCAGAAGGCATACCTTCCAACATCCTCAAGCAGAGATGGGTGAGCCCGTATGAGCTCCCGTACGCCCACGTCCGGCCTCGGTCGGCTCGGCCGCATCGCCGGAAGTGCCCTCACGGCACTGGCACTCGCAGCCGGCATCGGAATGTCCACGGCGGGCACGGCACACGCCAATGAGGACGGCTGGGGGGACACCCCCGGCACGTACACCCACTACGACTTTCCCGCCGGGACCCCGGACCTGTCCTCCGTGACGTGGAGTACCACGGTCACCGCCGACCCGGGCTTCACCTCGCACACCTTCTGGTCGCACCAGTTCGGCTTCAACCAGGGGAACGGCGGCTACATCGGCATGCAGGACAACGGGGGCGAGGACCAGCTGTTCCTTTTCTCCGTCTGGGACGTGAACCAGGCCAGGCCGGGCAGCAGTGGCAGCTGGTGCCAGGACTTCGGCGGTGAGGGCACCGGCTACAGCTGCCGGATGAACGTCCCGTGGAAGGCCGGTCACACCTACACGTTCGACGTGACGTCGGAGGGTGGCGGCTGGTTCGGCGCCACCGTCGAGGACACCACCGCCCACACCTCGTTCAAGCTGGGCAGCATCCTGACCCCGGCGACCGGCATCAAGACGGCCGGCATGGTCGACTGGGTCGAGTACTACGAGTGGAGCATGACCCGCTCCACCTGCGTGCAGCAGCCCTACAGTGCGGCCACGTTCGGTCTGCCCGAGGCCACAACCCTGGACAACACCCAGGTCACCGCCAGGGCCACCCGACCCGAGAACAACGGCGACTGCGCCAACGTCACCAGCACGGTCGGTCCCGACGGCGGTGTGCAGGTGCTGGGCATCGGCAACTCGACCCGGGACGCCGTGACCAACCGGGCCGGCAACTGCCTGGATGTGGACGGCGTGGACCACCCCCAGCTCGAATGGGCCGAGGACGCCGATCTGGCCGCCGACGAGAACCGGGCCGCCGTCGTCGAGACCTGCCACCGGCGTACCGACCAGGGCTGGGTGCACGGCGCCGACCGCACGCTGCGCCTGGTGAACAACTTCTGTCTGACCGCCGCGCCCGAGCCGCTCGGGAACGGCAAGAAGGTCCCGGTGACGATCACGACCTGCGCGGGCGCGCCCGGGCCGCTGACGACCTGGACGTACGGCGCACGCGGCTCGATCGTGAACGACGCGACCGGCCGGTGCCTGTACGCGCCGGGCGGCGACGAGACCGGGCACCGCGTGGAGCTGCGCGACTGCACCGGCAAGGCGGACCAGGAGTGGACCGCGCCCCGCAGCTGATCCTGCGGAGGAGCGGCCCACCCGGACGGGCCGGTGTCACGGTCACACAGCGATGACGGTGACACCGACCTCGGTGAAGCGGGCCCTCGCCTCGGGGGTGATGCCGGTGTCGGTGACCAGGAAGTCGACCTGCCCGAGATCGCAGACCCGCGCGAAGGCCCGCTTGCCGATCTTCGAGGAGTCGGCCGCCACCACCACTCGCTGGGCCTGCTGGGCGAGCAGCCGGTTGATGCTGGCCTCGCCCTCGTGGTGGACGTACGCGCCCCGCTCGGTGTCGATCGCGTTGACGCCCAGCACGGCGACGTCGAGGGTGATCTCACCCAGTACGCCACTGGCCAGCGGGCCCGTCAGCTCGAACGACTGGGGCCGGGCCACGCCTCCGGTGACCACGATCTTTATCTGCGGCCGGATCACCAGCTCGTTGGCGATGTTGAGGGCGTTGGTGACGACCGTCAGGGTCGGCTGGCCGACTGCCCCGACCACACCGTCACCCACGAGATCCGAGCGCACAGCGAGCGAGCGGGCCACCTCCGTGATGGTGGTCCCGCCGGTCAGCCCCACCACCTCGCCCACCGCGACCAGGTCGGCGACGGCACGGCCGATGGCCTGCTTCTCCGGAGCGTTGCGTCCCGTCTTGTAGCGCAGCGCCAGCTCGTAGCTGACGCCGTGCGCGACCGCGCCGCCCCGGGTGCGGGTGAGCAGTTGCTGTTCGGCAAGCTGGTCCAGATCGCGGCGGATGGTCGCGGCCGAGACATCCAGTGTCCTGGCGGCGTCCTCGACGTCCACCCTGCCGTTCTTACCGACGAGTTCCAGCAGTTCGTTCCACCGGGCATCCCTGGACAAGAGAAATCTCCTTACGGGTCCGGGATGCGAGCACCCATCCCCTTGGGCGCGGTCACCGGACACGCGCAAGCGTCGCACAAGACTCCAACGAGTCAAGTCATCTGCAATAAGAATGCTCTACAATGCTCGCACATTGCGATTAGCGCACGTAAACGAGCATCCCATCACGAGTTCGGAGTGCACAAGTGTCATTTGTCGAGATCGAGACAGCCAGCCAGCCGGACTGCTGGCGTCGCGCCGCCGACCTGGCACCGAGCCAGTCGGCCGCCCTGCCCGTGACCGGTGAGCGCATCGCCGTCGTCGGCTGCGGCACGTCGTTCTACATGGCGCAGGCCTACGCCGCACTCCGCGAGGAATCCGGGCAGGGCGAGTCCGACGCGTTCGCCGCCTCGGAGTTCCCCTTCGGCCGCAGCTACGACCGGGTCGTCGCGCTCACTCGCTCGGGCACCACGACCGAGGTGCTGAACCTGCTGGGCCGGCTCCGCGGCGTCACCCCTACCGTCGCGATCACGGCCGACCCGACCACCCCGGTGATGACCTCGGCCGACGCTGTCGTCGTGCTCGACTTCGCCGACGAGCAGTCCGTGGTGCAGACCCGGTTCGCCACGACCGCGTTCACGCTGCTGCGCGCCCACCTCGGCCTGCACACCGACGCCGTGGTCCGCGACGCGGAGACGGCACTGGCCGAGCCGTTGCCCGAAGGACTGCTGGACTGCACCCAGTTCACCTTCCTCGGCCGGGGCTGGACGGCCGGTCTTGCCAACGAGGCCGCGCTCAAGATGAAGGAGGCATCGCTGTCCTGGACGGAGTCGTACCCCGCGATGGAGTACCGCCACGGACCGATCAGCATCTCCACCACCGGCACCGCCACCTGGATGTTCGGAGCCGCGCCGGAAGGGCTCGACAGCCAGGTGCTGTCGACCGGGGCCCGCTGGGTGGAGAGCGGCCTGGACCCGCTGGCCGAGCTGGTCCGCGTACAACGCCTGGCGATCGCCCGCGCCGAGGCCGCGGGCATCGACCCCGACAGCCCCCGCCACCTGACCCGCGCGGTGATCCTCGCGGACGCCTGACCGGCGGATGAACATCGTCGAGCGCACGCTCACCGTTGCGCACAACGGTGGGCGTGGCGGCACCTGCGAGGGGTTTCTCGCCGCTCCGGTACGGGGCGGCGGGCCCGAACGTCCTCGTCCTTTCCGGGTCGAGCGGCCGGATCGAGGACGAGCGATGCCGGATCCTGGCACGGGAGGGCATGACCGCCCTGTCGGTCCGCTGGTTCGGCGGTCCGGGGCAGCCGCCGGGCATCTGCGAAGTCCCGCTGGAGACATTCGTGTCCGCGACCGAACTGCTCCGGTCGCGCGGTGCCCGGCGTATCGGGGTGCTGGGCGTCTCCAAGGGAGCGGAGGCCGCCCTGCACCTCTCGGTGCTGGACCCTGGTACCGATGCCGTGGTGGTGCTCTCCCCCACCTCGCTGACGTGGGCCAACATCGGCCCCGGCCGCGACGGCCGGACACGGCCCTACCGGTCCTCCTGGACCTGGCGGGGCGAGGGGCTGCCGTTCGTCCCCTACGACGACAGCTGGACGCCGACCGGGGCGGAGGGGGATCCCGTCGCCGTCCTCGGCTGGTACGAACGCAGCCGGCGCACTTTCGCCGACCGCCTCGACGCAGCTGCGATCCCGGTGGAACGGTCCGCCGCAGACCTGCTGATCGTCGCGGGCGGGGACGATGCGATGTGGCCGTCGCTGCGCTGCGCCGAGGATCTGGCCGCCCGGCGGCGGGCGGCCGGCCTGCCGGTACGGGTGATCGCCCGTGCCGACGCCGGACACCGCCCGCGCTTCCCCGGAGAGGGCCCTGCGCCGGTCTCCGAGCGGTTCCTGCACGGCGGTTCGCCCGTCGCCGACGCGGCACTCGGCGCTGCCGCCTGGCCTTACGTACTCGACGTACTGCGGGGACCGGACGACACCTGAACCGGCGCGGACGCGAGGACTCCCAGGAGTCGTGCTACTTCCCCGGCGACCGCAGCGCGTGCGGGGCCGAGGTACGAGCGGGGGTCGACGGTGTCCGGGTGGGCGCCGAGATACTCACGCACGGTGCGGGTGAAGGTCTTGTTGAGGTGCGTGGACACGTTCACCTTGGTCATACCCGCGGCGACCGCCTCGGCGAGGCCCGCGTCGCCGACCCCGGACGATCCGTGCAGGACGAGGGGAACGCCGACGGCTGCCCGCAGACGTGCGATGAGCTCGAAGTCGAGGACGGCGTCCCGGGTGAGCATGGCGTGAGAACTGCCGACAGCGACGGCGAGGGAGTCCACGGCGGTCGCCGCGACGAAGGCCGCGGCCTCGTCGGGGTCGGTGCGCACACCGGGGGCGTGCGCGCCGTCCTTGCCGCCCACCTCGCCGAGTTCGGCTTCGACCAGGACGTTCGCGCGGTGGCAGTAGTCCGTGATCTCCCGGGTTGCGGCCACGTTCTCGCCGTAGGGGAGCTTGGAGGCGTCGAACATCACGGAGGTGAAGCCGAGTTCGACGGCCTGGCGGACCAGGCCGGCCGATTCCGCATGGTCGAGGTGGACCGCAACCGGGACCTGTGCCATCCGGGCCAGGGCGATGGACGCGAGCCCGATCGGAGCGAGCGAGCCGTGATACCTGGCGGTGTTCTCGCTGATCTGGAGAACGACGGGCAGTCCGGCGCTCTCCGCTCCGGCGACTATGGCCTCGGCGTGCTCGATCTGTACGACATTGAATGCCCCGACGCCCGAAACACCGGCGTACGCGGGGTTGATGATGTCGTCAATGGGTGACAGGGGCATGGGTTCTCTCCACGGAGACGGTGCTTCGGAACTGGTCGTAGACGCCGGCGTCGAAGTCGCCGGCCAGGGGACAGGGAACAGCGGCGGCCGAGAGAGCCACGGCCTCGCGCAGGATGCTCGGCCACGGCGTTCCCGCGTGGAGCCCGGCGGCGATCGCGGCGACGCAGGCGTCCCCGGCACCGGTCGGGTTACCGGTCAGCCGGCGCGGGGGTGCGGCGCGCCAGGTTCCCCCCGGTGTGACGGCATGGAGGCCGTCCGGCCCCCTCGACGCAACGACGGCTCGGGCGCCCAGTTCCCGCAGGGCTTCGGCGGCGGCTGCGGGATCGTCGCGACCGGTGGCCTCGATGATCTCCGCCGCATTGGGCTTGACGACGGTCGGACGGGCGCCCAGGGCCGCGAGCAGGGCGGGTCCGGCGGCGTCCAGGATCGTCGTCGCCCCCGTCCCGGCGGACAGCCGGACGAGTTGCGCGTACGCGTCGGACGGCAGGCCGGGAGGCAGGCTGCCGGACAGGACCACCACCCGGGCGTCACGTACCAGCTCGGCGAACCGCGTCACGAAGTCCACCCAGGCCGACATCTCGACGTGAGGTCCGGGCTCGTTGAAAACGGTGGCATCGCCGTCCTCGCGGGACACCACCGTGACCGTTCGCCGCGACTCGCCTCGCATGGGAACCAGCTCGTCCCTCAGACCGGCCGCGCTCAGGCCGTTCCGCAGCGCACGGCCTGTCGAACCGCCCGCGAGCCCGGTCACTGCCGTCGGTGCGCCCAGGGCCGACAGAACGCGAGCAACGTTGATGCCCTTGCCCCCGGCCCGTTCGGAGGATCGGCTGACACGGTGTGAGCCGTGCGGCACAAGAGCGTCGATGTCGTAGGTGACGTCGAGGGCCGCGTTGAGGGTGACGGTGAGGATCACGACGTCGGCACCGCCGAGGTCTGTGGCCGGCGGCGAGGCGTTCTCGCGTCGTTCGCCGCGTGCCATGCGGAAAGCCCCGCGCCCAGGCAGCCGGCCAGGTCGCCGAGCGCCGCGCGGACCAGCTTGGGCTCCCGCTGGAAGGTGAGCCGCCGGGCCAGGGACAGGCGCAGCGGGTCCAGGAGCCGGCTGCCGGCTTCGGCGAGGCCGCCGCCGAGGACGACGACCTCGGGCGCGAGCAGCGTCACGGCGCTCGCCAGCGCTGTGGCGAGCGCCTCCACCGCGCGGTCCCAGACCGCCTGGGCATCGGGGTCGCCGTGCGAGAGCTGTGCCGCAACGGCGGCTGCGCCGTCGACCTGGCGCCCGGAGCGTGCGCCGTACGCCGAGGCGATCGCTGCTGCCGATGCGACGGTCTCCAGACATCCCCGGGCGCCGCAGGCACAGGCCTCTCCGTCCGGCTCGACGACGACATGGCCGAGCTCGCCCGCGTAGCCGCCGGCGCGGACCGGCCTCCCGTCACAGAAGACGGCTGCGGAGATCCCTGTCCCGACGGGTACGAACAGGACGTTCTGTGCTCCGCGGCCTGCACCGAGACGGCATTCGGCGGCGCCTCCGGCCCGCACGTCGTGCTCCAGGGCGACAGGAAGGCCAGAGGTTCCTTCGAGGAAGGCGGCCGACGGCACGTCACGCCAGCCGAGGTTGGCCGAGTGGACAGCTGTCGCTCGTTCCTCATCGACGATGCCCGGCACTGCCAACCCCACACTCCGTACGGCCAGCCCCCGTTCCGCCGCACTTCGGTCGAGGCCACGCAGGGTTGCGGCTATCTCGGTGATCACCGCGTCCGGACCCGACCGGCGGGGCGTCGCTCTTCGCACGGTCCGCAGGGACTTCAGGTCGCGGTCGAGCAGCGCCCCCTTCATGCTGGTGCCGCCCACGTCCAGAGCGATGACGCAGTCGCGTTCGTCGCCGCTGTCACGCATGGAGGTGGCCGAGAATCACGGAGCGGCTCAGGTTACGGGGACGATCGGGATCGTAGCCGCGGACCTCGGCGAGGTGGACGGCCAGCCGCTGAGCCAGGATCAGGTCCGCCAACGGGTCCAGATCACCGGTGGCGTTCCCCGACCCGGCGACGATCGTTCCGCCGACCCGGGTGACGTCGCCGTCCAGCCCCTGCGGAGTCGGGCCGAACACCCAGGCGACCCGGCCCGGACCGGTGATGCTGATCGGCCCGTGCCGGTACTCCATCGCCGGGTACGCTTCCGTCCACGCTCCGGCGGCCTCGCGCATCTTCAGCCCGGCCTCCAACGCGAGACCGTAGGTCCAGCCGGTGCCGAGGAAGGTGAACTGCTCGGCGGCGCACACCGCGACGTCGAGGCTCACCGCGATCGCCCGCCGTGCATCCGCAATCGCCAGATCGACCGGACGCGTACCGGCCGGCAGTGCACCCTCCGCCTCCAGATGCGCCCGCAGCAACACCAGGGTGGTGGTGGCGAATCGCGTCTGCACCACCGACTCCTCGTCGGCGAATCCGAGCACGGCGACACCGTCGGCCGTCCGCATGACGGGGCTCTCCGGATCCGCGGTGATCACACCGGTCCGGGTGACTCCCTTCAGCCGCGCCAGGAGGTCCAGGACCTCCGTCGTGGTTCCCGACCGGCTGATCGCGAGAACGCGGTCGTAGGTGCGTCCGTAGGGGAACTCCGAAGCGGCAAAGGCATCGGTCTCACCGTGCCCACCGCTCTCACGCAGCTCCGCGTACGCCAGGGCCATGAACCAGGACGTTCCGCAACCGACGACGGCGACGCGTTCGCCACGCCGCGGCAGAACATCGGAGAAGAGGCCGAGGGACTCCACGGCCTGCAGCCACGTGTCCGGCTGCGAGGCGATCTCGACACCTGTGCGGGAAGACGCTGTGATGGACATGTGGACGACTCCTCGGAGGGGAAGCGGGCCAGTGACGACGACATCCCACAACGGTGCGTGAAATTGCACGCCAGGAGCCGACTGTAAACATTATTGAGCATAGCAATGCTGGAAGTATGGCCGACGGCGCTCCTGCGGTCCAGAGGTTGCCGCGCCGGATGCCCGGAGCGGTCTGTCACGCTCCGGGCCACTGAGCTCCGCCTCTGCCGGCGACACGAGCGGCCGGGTGCGGAGGCGGCCCGGCCCGACAGCCGGAACCACATTGCGAGGACGGGGCCCCGCTGCACACCCGCAGGGGCCCCGTCCCCGCCTGCCGGTGGTGGCGCACATCCCGTTGGCCACCCCATCGGGGCCACGCCCCTCACCGCTTGCCGAAGAAGCGGATGCGTGGCACGGCCTCCTGTACGGAACCGTTGTGGTCGTGGTCGCCGACGTCGGTGATCGTGAACCGGGCACCGTTCGCCTTCGGTTGCGCACCGCAGTACTCGGCGTGTGTGAACGCGACGTCCTTGTCGGCGCGGCCGTCACCCCGCCGGTCCGCTCCCGCAGCAGGTCGGCGTGGCCGTCGTGGCGGGCGTACTCCTGGATCGTCAACAGGTGGACCCGGCGCCGACTCAGGGGGCATCCGTCCGTGGATGCGAAGACCTCGTCGAGACCGTGTCCCGCCACTGCCGCATCGCAGGCGGCGTCTTCGGCCCGGAAGAGTCCGAAGTCCTCTCCGCGTCTGCCGGGTCGACTCCGTCGAGTTCCTCGTCCCCGTCCGAGGGGCACGCACGGACATCGCCGAGATCCTCACCCCTGAACTGCCGCCGGAACCACCAGCGTTCCGCTTCCGCCATCTGGCGGACCAGGCCGAGGAGCGAGAGGCTCGACGGCTCCGGGCCGGCCGCACCGGATCCAGTCCGGCGCGCTTGGCCGGCCAGGTCTCACGATGCCTGGTCAACCAGCCCTGCAGCATCCGGCGTTCGCCCACGGTGCCCAGGCTGCCGAGCTGCGCCGTACGTTCCACCGGCGGTGCTGTCCATGTCATGGACTCATCCCCGCGCGACCACGGACGCGTACCGGCAGGCGCTCCGAATCCGGGCGGATACCCTTCCGCCCATGACACGGCCCACGACACCCACGGCAGGGTCCGAAGCATTGCCGGCCGGCCCGAATCAGCTGCGGGGCATCGCCATAGCCTCGTTCGTCGTCTTCCTCATCGCCTGGGGCCTGAGCTGGATCAAGGCGTATGTGATCAACGACGACCTGCCCAACACCTGCGGCCACGTGCGCAGACAGGTCTTTCCCCCGGAGGTGACGTGCGTGTCCGCAAACGGCGTGGTCACCGGTGCGGACTCAGGGTGGGTCGAGGTTCTTTTCTTCGCCTCGTTCGTGGTGACGGTGATGTTCGCGGCCCTGGCTCTCGCGGTGACATGGGCCGTCCGCAGGAAGTGACGTACGTGGGACTGCCACGAGGAGGCCGACGACGCGTTGCGGCTGAATCCCGCCGCTCGCTGCCCGCCGCCCCGCGCAGCACTCAGACCGTCTCGAGCAGCACTCAGACCGTCTCGAGCACGTCCTCGAGCTCCTGGAGCAGCCGGCGCTTCGGGCGGGCACCCACCATCGACTTCACCGGTTCGCCGTCCCGGAACACCATCAGCGTCGGCATCGACAGCACCGCATAGCGGCTCGTGATGCCGGGGTTGGCGTCCACGTCGATCTGCACGACCTTGATGTGGTCGGTCTCCGCCGCAATCGAGCTGAGCACCGGGGCGAGCTGGCGGCAGGGGCCGCACCAGTCCGCGGTGAATTCGACCAGAACCGGACGGTCTGCCCCCAGGACCTCCTCGTCGAACGTCGTGTCGGTGACCTCGGCGACACCTTCTGCGTGGATCATCTGTCGTCCTCCCAGTTCAGTTCACATCGTGGTTCGGGGCCGCCCGGCAGATCTGCGGAAGCCTCCAGCTCGGCGCGCGCAAGCTGTGCGCCCACCTCGCTACGGACCGTCCGGAGCTGCCCGATGAGCGCGTCGAGCTCGTCGAGCTTGCGCCGGTAGACGGCCAGGGACGCGGGGCAGGCGTCGCCCGCCGGGTGGCCGGCGCGCAGGCAGTCGACGAAGGGGCGGGTCTCCTCCAGGTCGAACCCGAAGTCCTGGAGGGTCCGGATCTGCTGGATCAGCCGCAGGTCACCTTCGTCGTACGTGCGGTAGCCGTTCTCCGCGCGGCGTGCGGGCAGCAGGCCGCGCGACTCGTAGTAGCGCAGCGTCCGTGTGGTCGTCCCGGCGCGTTCGGCCAGTTCCCCGATTCGCATACGCCGACGGTAATCCTTGACGCCGACGTCAAGGCAAGGACGGGCATCACCCGCGCCCCGCCCCACCAACGCGAACCGCCCGCACCGTGACGGTGCGGGCGGTTCGGGGCGAGGCGGTCGGGTTCCGGGGGGAGTCCCTCGACGGAGGCCTCGCGGGCGGTTGGTTTCGAGGGCCTCAGACCTTCGCCAGCGACGGCTTGTCCCCGTCGCCGTCCCTGGACTCCGGGACCGTCTTCCCTTCGTCGCCGTGCCCGGACTCCGGGGCGTACGGCTCCGTGGGGCCTTCGTCCACGATCATCTTCTCGTCGAACGGCAGGAGGCCGGAGAGGACCTGGTCCACCCGAGTCCGGTCGATCTCCTTGGTCCAGGTGCCGACCAGGACCGTGGCCACCGCGTTGCCCGCGAAGTTCGTCAGGGCGCGGGCCTCGCTCATGAAGCGGTCGATGCCGACAATCAGGCCGACGCCGTCGACCAGTTCGGGGCGGTGGGACTGCAGGCCGCCCGCGAGGGTGGCCAGTCCGGCGCCGGTGACGCCCGCGGCACCCTTCGAGGCGATCACCATGAAGATCAGCAGCGAGATCTGCTCGCTGATGCTCAGCGGGTCGCCCGTCGCGTTGGCGATGAAGAGGGAGGCCATCGTGAGGTAGATCGCGGTGCCGTCGAGGTTGAAGGAGTAGCCGGTCGGCACGGTGATGCCGACGACCGGCTTGCTGACGCCCATGTGCTCCATCTTCGCGATCAGCCGCGGCAGGGCCGACTCGGAGGAGGAGGTGGAGAGGATCAGCAGGAACTCGCGGCCCAGGTACTTCAGCAGGGAGAAGAGGTTGACCCCGGCCACCACCCGCAGGATCGTGCCCAGGATCACGAACACGAAGAGCGCGCAGGTGACGTAGAAGCCGACCATGATGATCGCGAGGGACTTCAGCGCGTCCACGCCCGTCTCACCGACCACCGCCGCCATCGCGCCGAACGCGCCGACGGGGGCCGCCCACATGATCATGGCGAGGATGCGGAAGACGAGGTGCTGGATGTGGCCGATGCCGCGCAGGACCGGTTCGCCGGCCGAGCCCATGGCCTGCAGGGCGAAACCGGCGAGCAGGGCGATGAGCAGGGTCTGCAGGACCTCGCCCTCGGTGAAGGCCGAGACCATGGTCGTCGGGATGATGCCGAGCAGGAAGTCCACCGTGGACTCGCTCGCCCCCGCCGCCTGCTTCTCACCGGCGGCGCGTGCCGCCTCGGTGAGGTGGAGGCTGGAGCCGGGCTCCAGGATGTTGCCGACGACCAGGCCGATGGCCAGGGCGACGGTCGACATCACCAGGAAGTAGCCGAGGGCCAGGCCGCCGACGGCACCGACCTTGGCGGCCTTGCGTACGGAGCCGACGCCCAGCACGATCGTGCAGAAGATGATGGGCGAGATCATCATCTTGATGAGGTTGACGAAGCCGGCGCCGATGGGCTTGAGCTCCACGGCGACGCCCGGAGCAACGAAGCCCACCGTGATGCCCAGCACCACGGCAGCGATCACGGCCAGGTAGAGATAGTGCGTGCGGTCCCGTCGTGCGGCTTTCTCTGCCACGGGGGCCTCCTCGGGGTTGCGGTCGCTCCCCGTCCCTGGGGGCCCCGGTGACTATTCACTTACCTGTGACAGCGGTCACCCTTGCGTTCATATCGTTCACGGACGCATTCGAGCCACCTTGGGCCGCCGGTCGCCGCCAGGCAGACTGGGGGCCATGCGCCTCCCCCGTGCCCGCCCCCACAGCCTGGCCGGCCAGCTGTTCGCGATGCAGGTCGTGCTCATCGCCGCCGTCGTGGCCGGATGCGCGTTCTTCACGTACGTCTCCGGCTCCGCACAGGCGGAGGAGACCGCGGCACGGCAGGTGCGGGCCGCAGCCGTCGCGATGGCCGATTCACCCTCCGTCCGGGAGGCGATCCGCACTCCGGACCCGTCCGCCGTGCTCCAGCCGTACGCGGAGAAGGTCCGCGAGGACACCGGGATCGCCTTCGTCACGATCATGGATCCGGACCGGGTGCGCTGGACGCATCCGAACGCCTCCCAGATCGGGAGGACCTTCATCGGGAACACCGCCCGGGCCCTGCACGGCGAGACGTTCACGGAGACGTACGCCGGCACGCTCGGGCCCTCGATACGGGTGGTGACGCCGATCCGTGACGGCGGCAGGATCGTCGGTCTGGTCAGTGCGGGCATCACCGTCGAACGCGTCTCCACGCAGGTACGCGAACTGCTCGGCGCTCTCGGGATGGCGGCGGGCGCCGCACTCGCGCTCGGCGGGCTCGGGACGTATGTGATCAACGCCAGGCTGCGGCGCCACACGCACGGGATGAACGCCCGTGAGCTGAGCCGCATGCACGACTACCACGAGGCCACGCTGCACGCGGTGCGCGAGGGGCTGCTGATGCTGGACGGGCAGCGCCGGATCGCCCTGATCAACGATGCGGGCCGGGAACTGCTGGGGCTGGCGCCGGGATCGGTCGGGCGGAAGGTCGACGAGCTCGCCCTGCCCGCGCCGCTCACCGGAGCCCTCCTGGCGTCCGAGCCGCGGGTCGACGAGGTCCATCTGACCACGGACAGCGTGATCGTCCTCAACACCAGCCCCGTGGTGGGCGGGGAGCAGCGCGGCACGGTGGTGACGCTGCGGGACCACACGGAGCTGCAGGCCCTGTCCGGCGAGCTCGACTCGGAGCGCGGCTTCACGCAGGCGCTGCGCTCGCAGGCGCACGAGGCGGCGAACCGGCTGCACACCGTGGTGTCACTGATCGAACTGGGCCGGGTCGAGGAAGCGGTGGACTTCGCCACGGCGGAGCTGGAGCTGGCGCAGGTCCTCACCGACCGGGTCGTCGGAGCGGTCGCCGAGCCGGTGCTGGCCGCGCTGCTGCTCGGCAAGGCGGCGCAGGCCAATGAGCGCGGCGTGGAGCTGGTCCTCGCGGAGGACAGCCTGATCGACGACGGGGCGCTGCCGCCGGCCCTTGCACCGCGTGATCTGGTGACGGTCCTGGGCAATCTGATCGACAACGCGGTGGACGCGGCGTCGGAGACGGGAGCGGGAGGCGGTGACGTTCCCGTACCCGCCCAGCGCGGTGCGACGCGGGCCCGCGTCACTGTCACCGCACTCACGGAGGGCGGCGAGCTGCTGCTGCGGGTCGCCGACACCGGGTCCGGGGTCGGCGAGGACGACGTGGACGAGGTGTTCCGGCGCGGCTGGAGCACGCACGGCACGGGGCGCGGGCTCGGGCTGGCGCTGGTGCGGCAGACGGTCCACCGCAACGGCGGGACGGTGGTGCTCGGCCGGGGGCCGGACGGCGGCGCGGAGTTCACGGTGCGGCTGCCCCTGACCGGCCGGCCGGCGCAGGTGGTCCGGGCATGATCCGGGTGCTGGTCGTGGAGGACGACCCGGTGGCGGCCGACGCCCATCAGCTGTACGTGGGCCGCGTACCCGGCTTCGAGGTCGCCGCCGTCGCACACACGCGGGCGGAGGCAGTGCGGGCCCTGGACCGGATGCCGGTGGATCTGCTGCTGCTCGATCTGTATCTGCCCGACGGACACGGACTCCAGCTCCTGCGGGCCCTGCGGGCGGCCGGGCACGGTGCGGATGTCATCGCGGTGACGTCGGCCCGTGATCTGGCGGTGGTGCGGGAAGGCGTGTCGCTCGGGGTCGTGCAGTACGTGCTGAAACCGTTCACCTATCCCACCCTCCGCGACCGGCTGGTGCGCTATGCCGAGTTCCGGGCGGCGGCGGGTGAGGCGAGCGGCCAGGAGGAGGTGGACCGGGCGCTGGGCGCGCTGCGGATCGCGCACCCGGCCTCGCTGCCCAAGGGACTGAGCGGTCCGACGCTTCAGGCGGTGACCCGGGCGCTGCGGGAGTCGCCGGACGGGGTGACGGCGTCGGTCGCCGGGGAGGAACTCGGGATCTCCCGGATCACCGCCCGCCGGTATCTGGAGCACCTGGTGACGGCGGGCCGCGCCGAGCGCCGGCCGAGCTACGGCCACGTCGGGCGGCCGGAACTGCGGTACCGGTGGGTGGCTGAAACTCGTCGACCGTAGGGAGGCCTCCGAGCGGCCCTCCTAGGAGGATCATACGAAGGGTGAACTGTTAGGAACAGCCTGTAGCCAGGCGGTTCCCGTGCTCCTACGGTGGGGCCGTGCAACCCACTCCGCCCTTCAATGCCCCCGCCGCGCGCCGCCTCCGCGAGGCGCTGGGAATGGCTCCCGGCCATGTTGCGTACGGGCTCGGCGCCCAGTACGGACTTCAGATCACCGCCGAGACCGTGATGGCCTGGGAGCGCGGAGTCGCCCTGCCCGGCGAACGCGAACTCATGGCGCTCGCCGGTGTGCTGTGGTGCGCTCCCGGTGAACTACTGGGCGCTGCAAGCACGTTGCGCGAGCACCGGCTGTCCCGGGACATGGCCGTGGACGACCTCGCGCGGCAGCTCGGGATGACCGGTGCCGCGTATCTGCGGATCGAGGAGTCCGGCCGCTGGCGCGGCAACGAGCGCCAGGCCTTCACGCTCTGCGAGACCCTGGACATGTCGGCAGCGCAGTTCGTCACGGCGACCGGCCGCAACGAGGAGATGGCGGAGCTGCTGAACAGGGCGGTGACGACGCGCTGGCAGGCGTACGTCCGGCCGGTGGCCAAGCTCGTACCGCTGGACCGGGTGCTGGTGCAGGACGTGCTGGAGCAGCTGCAGGCCGACTACCAGGCCCTCATGGTGACGACGCTGAGCTGGGACAGCACGGGCCGGGAGCGGTCCGGGGCGTCGGGCGAAGCGGGACGGGCGTTCCTGGACCGGGTGGTCGAGCAGTTCTGGCGGACGGCGGGCATCTGAGCGTGCCCCGGGTTCCGGTTCACGGAACCGGCCCGGCTCCGGCTCACAGGACCGGCCCGCCTCCGGCTCGCAGGACCGGCCCGGCTCGGACGACCGACTCGGCCCGGCTCAGAAGACCGACTCGGCCTCATACATGCGGTCGCTGGGCACGGTCTTCAAGCGGGTGACGGCATCGGCGAGCGGGACCATGGCGATGTCGGAGCCGCGCAGGGCCGTCATGCGGCCGAAATCACCGCGGTGGACGGCCTCCACCGCGTTCCAGCCGAAGCGGGTCGCGAGCACCCGGTCGTACGCGGTCGGCGTGCCGCCGCGCTGCACATGGCCGAGAATGACCGGTCGGGCCTCCTTGCCGAGCCGCTTCTCCAGCTCGACGGCGAGCCGGTTGCCGATGCCCTGGAAGCGCTCGTGGCCGAACTGGTCGATCTCGCCCTTGGCGTACGCCATGGAGCCCTCGGCCGGGTGCGCACCCTCGGCGACGCAGATGACGGCGAACTTCTTGCCGCGCGCGAAGCGCTCCTCCACCATCTTGACCAGGTCGTCGACCTGGAAGGGCCGCTCCGGAAGGCAGATTCCGTGGGCGCCGCCGGCCATGCCGGACTCCAGCGCGATCCAGCCCGCATGGCGGCCCATCACCTCGACGACCATGACCCGCTGGTGCGACTCGGCGGTCGTCTTGAGACGGTCTATGGCTTCGGTGGCGACGCCCACGGCCGTGTCGAAGCCGAAGGTACGGTCGGTGGCGGAGATGTCGTTGTCGATCGTCTTCGGGACGCCCACGACGGGCATTCCGGCGTCCGACAGCATCCGGGCGGCTGTGAGTGTGCCCTCGCCACCGATCGGGATGAGGGCGTCGATGCCGTAACGGCGCGACAGCTCCTCGCAGTTCTCGGCGGCCTCACGCAGCCGGTCGCGCTCCAGCCGGGCCGAGCCGAGGATCGTGCCGCCGCGCGCCAGGATGCCGCTCACCGCGTTGAGGTCGAGGGGCCGGAAGTGCCCGTCGAGCAGGCCCTTGAACCCGTCCTCGAATCCGATGACTTCATCGCCGTGCCCCACAACGGCACGGTGCACGACCGACCGGATCACGGCGTTGAGGCCTGGGCAGTCGCCGCCTGCGGTGAGAATTCCGATGCGCATCGTGCTCTGTCTCCTGCTCGCTGGGGCCATGCATTTCGGGGGCCGCTGGACAAACCCCCGTACCGTGAGCCACGACGATTGTCCCACGCCCGGTCCGGCACTCGCGCTTCCGGCTGCTCCGGCGCAGGGCGGCGCAGGTGGGCACGGAGTCGGGACCGGGACCGGGCATGGCCCGGGGCAGGCCGCGCACGGGTGCCGCCCGGCGGGCGACTTACCCGCCTCCGTAGGTATCGTCAAGAGGGCAATGCCAGCCAGCCAGGACGGGAGAGCACGCGTGGCGCGCAGCGTGTACGTGACCGGGATCGACCGGGGAGACGGCCGTCAGGTCGTCGATCTGGGAGTCATGGAGCTACTGACGCGTCAGGTGGACCGGGTCGGTGTCTTCCGGCCGCTGGTCCATGACGGACCCGACCGGCTGTTCGAGCTGCTGCGGGCCCGCTACCGGCTCTCGCAGAGCCCGGAGACCGTCTACGGGCTGGATTACCACGAGGCCTCTGCCGTCCAGGCGGAGAAGGGTACGGACGAGCTGGTCTCCCGGCTCGTCGAGCGCTTCCACCGGGTGGCACGCGACTACGAGGTGGTGCTGGTCCTCGGCAGTGATTTCGCCGCCACCCAGCTCCCGGACGAGCTCGCACTCAACGCGCGGCTCGCCAACGAGTTCGGCGCCTCGGTGATCGCGGTGGTCGGCGGCGGGGGCCAGGACGCCGAGTCCGTACGGGCCGAGACGCGCAACGCCTACCGCGCGTACGCCGGTCTGGGCTGCGATGTCCTGGCGATGATCGTGAACCGGGTGGCCTCCGAGGACCGTGCCGCCATGGCCGAGCGGCTCGCGGCCACTCTGCCGGTCCCCTGCTCGGTGCTGCCCGACGATCCGGCGCTCTCCGCGCCGACCGTCGCCCAGATCACCACGGCACTGGGCGGAACGGTTCTGCTCGGCGACGACGCGGGCCTCGCCAGGGACGCGCTGAACTTCGTCTTCGGCGGCGCGATGCTGCCGAACCTCCTCAAGGCGCTGACCCCGGGCTGCATGGTCGTCACCCCCGGCGACCGGGCGGACCTGGTCATCGGTTCGCTCGCCGCGCACAGCGCGGGCACCCCGCCCATCGCGGGCCTCCTGCTGACCCTGGACGAGCGTCCCGGCGAGGAGATACTCAGGCTGGCCGCCCGCCTCGCACCGGGCACCCCGGTCGTCGCGGTGGCCGGCGGCTCCTTCCCCACGGCGGCCGAACTCTTCGCACTGGAAGGAAAGTTGAACGCGGCCACGCCCCGTAAGGCGGAGACCGCGCTCGGCCTCTTCGAACGCCATGTGGACACCGGCGCCCTGCTGGAGCGGATCTCGGTGGCCCGCAGCGGCCGGGTCACCCCGATGATGTTCGAGCACGAGCTGCTGGAACAGGCCCGCTCGAACCGGCGCCGGGTCGTCCTGCCCGAGGGCACGGAGGAGCGCGTCCTTCGCGCCGCCGATGTGCTGCTGCGCCGGGACGTCTGCGATCTGACGCTCCTCGGCGATGTGGATGTCATCCGCAAGAAGGCCGCCGACCTCGGCATCGATCTCGCCGAGACCCAGCTGATCGACCCGCAGACCTCCGAGCTGCGCCAGAGCTTCGCCGAGCAGTACGCCCAGCTGCGCGCGCACCGCGGCGTGACGGTGGAGCTCGCGTACGACGTCGTCGCGGACGTCAACTACTTCGGCACCCTGATGGTCCAGGAGGGGCTGGCCGACGGCATGGTCTCCGGCTCGGTGCACTCCACCGCGGCGACCATCCGCCCGGCCTTCGAGATCATCAAGACGAAGCCGGACGCCTCGATCGTCTCCTCGGTCTTCTTCATGTGCCTCGCCGACAGAGTCCTGGTGTACGGCGACTGCGCGGTCAACCCGGATCCGGACGCGGAGCAGCTCGCGGACATCGCCGTGCAGTCGGCGGTCACCGCGGCGCGCTTCGGCGTGGACCCGCGGATCGCGATGCTGTCCTACTCGACGGGCACCTCGGGCACGGGCGCGGACGTCGACAAGGTGCGGGAGGCCACCGAGCGGATACGCGCCTCGCGGCCGGACCTCAGGATCGAGGGCCCGATCCAGTACGACGCGGCGGTCGAGCCGTCCGTCGCCGCGACCAAGCTGCCGGCGTCCGAGGTGGCGGGGCGGGCGACCGTCCTGATCTTCCCGGACCTCAACACCGGCAACAACACCTACAAGGCCGTGCAGCGCTCGGCGGGCGCCGTCGCGGTCGGCCCGGTCCTGCAGGGGCTGCGCAAGCCGGTCAACGACCTGTCGCGCGGGGCCCTCGTCCAGGACATCGTCAATACCGTGGCCATCACGGCGATCCAGGCGCAGGGCGAGGAGTGAACCCGATGACCACCACACACACCGGCGGGGCGGGCCGGGTGCTCGTCCTCAACTCGGGCTCCTCGTCGCTCAAGTACCAGCTCCTGGACATGCGTGAGCGGGTGCGCCTCGCGACCGGCCTGGTCGAGCGGATCGGTGAGGAGACCTCCCGGCTGGTGCACACCCCCTCGGCCGGCGGCGGCGGGCCCCGCGAGCGCACCGGAAGGATCGCCGACCACGAGCAGGCCCTGAAGGCTGCGGCGGAGGAGCTGGCGGCCGACGGGCTCGGCCTGGACTCCCCCGAACTCGTCGCCATCGGCCACCGGGTGGTGCACGGCGGGCTGAAGTTCAGCGAGCCCACCGTGATCACCGACGAGGTGCTGGCCGAGATCGAACGGCTCGTCCCGGTGGCCCCGCTGCACAACCCGGCGAACATCACCGGAATCCGTACGGCACAGGCGCTGCGCCCGGACCTGCCGCAGGTCGCCGTCTTCGACACGGCGTTCCACACGACGATGCCGGAGCACGCCGCGCGGTACGCGATCGACGTGGAGACGGCCGATGCGCACCGCATCCGCCGCTACGGCTTCCACGGCACCTCCCACGCGTATGTCTCGCGCAGGACGGCCGAGCTGCTGGGCAGGCCGGTGGCCGACGTGAATGTGATCGTGCTGCATCTGGGCAACGGCGCCTCGGCCTCCGCGGTCGCCGGCGGCCGGTGCGTGGAGACGTCCATGGGACTGACCCCCTTGGAGGGGCTGGTGATGGGTACGCGTTCGGGAGACATCGATCCGGCCGTCACCTTCCATCTCAAGCGGGTGGCGGGGATGTCGGTGGACGAGATCGATGTCCTGCTGAACAAGAAGAGCGGCCTGGTCGGCCTCTGCGGCGACAACGACATGCGGGAGATCCGGCGCCGGGTGGACGAGGGCGACGACCGTGCCGCGCTCGCCTTCGATATCTACGTCCACCGGCTGAAGAAGTACATCGGCGCCTATTCGGCGGTCCTCGGGCGGGTGGATGCCGTGGTGTTCACGGCGGGGGTCGGGGAGAACGCGGCTCCGGTACGGGAGGCTGCGCTCGCGGGACTGGAGGGATTCGGCCTGGCGGTGGACGCGGATCTCAACGCCGTACGGTCCGGTGAACCGCGGCTGATCTCCCCTGCGGACGCACGGGTGGCGGTCGCCGTGGTGCCTACGGACGAGGAGCTGGAGATCGCCGGCCAGACCTTCGCACTGGTCCACAACTGAGCGGGCCCGCGCCCCTTTGTATCTTCCACCAGACGGAATATTCCGCAGCGAAACAAACCGATAGGATCCGCCTCATGCGCCGTTCCAAAATCGTCTGCACCCTCGGTCCCGCCGTCGACTCGCATGAGCAGCTCGTCGCTCTGATCGAGGCCGGCATGAGCGTGGCCCGTTTCAACTTCAGCCACGGCTCCCATGCGGAACACCAGGGTCGATACGACCGTGTCCGCAAGGCCGCCGCCGAGACCGGCCGGGCGGTCGGCGTTCTCGCCGACCTCCAGGGGCCGAAGATCCGCCTGGCGAAGTTCGCCGAGGGCCCTGTCGAACTGGTCCGCGGGGACGAGTTCACCATCACCTCGGAGGACGTCCCCGGAGACAAGTCGATCTGCGGCACCACCTACAAGGGCCTGCCCACCGACGTCTCCAAGGGCGACCCGATCCTCATCAACGACGGCAACGTCGAGCTGAAGGTCGTCGCGGTCGAGGGCAACAAGGTCAGGACCATCGTCATCGAGGGCGGTGTCATCTCCGACCACAAGGGCATCAACCTGCCCGGCGCGGCGGTGAACGTCCCGGCCCTGTCCGAGAAGGACGTGGAGGACCTCCGTTTCGCCCTGCGGATGGGCTGCGACCTGGTCGCTCTGTCCTTCGTACGGGACGCCGAGGACGTGAAGGACGTCCACAAGGTGATGGACGAGGAGGGCCGCCGGGTCCCCGTCATCGCCAAGGTCGAGAAGCCGCAGGCCGTCGAGCACATGGAGGGCGTTGTCGCCGCCTTCGACGGGGTGATGGTGGCCCGTGGCGACCTGGCCGTCGAGTATCCGCTCGAGAAGGTCCCGATGGTTCAGAAGCGCCTCATCGAGCTGTGCCGCCGCAACGCCAAGCCGGTGATCGTGGCGACCCAGATGATGGAGTCGATGATCACCAACTCCCGGCCGACCCGCGCCGAGGCGTCCGACGTCGCCAACGCGATCCTGGACGGCGCGGACGCGGTCATGCTGTCCGCGGAGTCCTCCGTGGGCGCGTACCCGATCGAGACGGTCAAGACGATGTCGAAGATCGTCGTCGCCGCCGAGGAGGAGCTCCTGTCCAAGGGCCTCCAGCCGCTCGTGCCGGGCAAGAAGCCCCGCACCCAGGGTGGTTCGGTCGCGCGTGCGGCCTGCGAGATCGCGGACTTCCTGGACGGCAAGGCGCTGGTCGCCTTCACCAAGTCCGGTGACACCGCCCGCCGGCTCTCCCGCTACCGCACGACCCAGCCGATCCTGGCCTTCACCACGGACGAGGCCACCCGCAGCCAGCTCGCCCTGAGCTGGGGCGTCGAGGCCCACGTGGTGCCGCACGTGGCCAACACGGACGAGATGGTCGACCTGGTCGACGAGGAGCTCCTGAAGCTGAACCGCTACAACACGGGCGACATCATGGTCATGACCGCCGGCTCGCCCCCCGGTGTCCCCGGCACCACGAACATGGTCCGGGTCCACCACCTGGGCGGCGAGAAGCGCGACTGACGAGCCCACGGTCCGCACCTCCTCGCGGATCGTCGGCCGGTCGGCCCCGGTCACCGGTCGGTGACTGCGGAAGTCCGGGAAACGAAGGGCGGCACCCTGGGCACCCCAGGATGCCGCCCCGAACGGCTGCCGTTGAGACGGATCGAAGCCCACACCTCTCGAGAGCCGTGCCTCACGGAGGAAGTCCGCCACGATCCGGGACGCAGTTCTCTGCTCACGACTGCGGGCCGCGCCTCCACAAGAGGCGCGGCCCGCAGTCGTTTTGCGGCTCCCGAAAGGGTCTGTGACTAGCTGTTGCCGCCGGTGAAGAAGTTCTGCAGTCCGGGCACGGCGAGCGTGCCGCCGAACTGACCGGCCTGGGTCACCTTCACGTTGGTGAAGAAGGCGAAAGGTACGTTCAGCGGCGGCGGGGTCTCCGGGCTGAAGGTGATCGGGATGAGACCGAAGAGGTTGCCCTTCAGCTCCTCCGTGTACATCGTCACCGTGCCGTTGCGGATGGTCGACGTGGAGCCTTCCCGCGACTTGACGTGACCGGTGGTGCCCGCGGGACCGACCGTCAGCTGGTGGAGGTCCTTGATGTCGATGGAACTCGCGGTGAACTTCAGCACCTTCTTCGTGCTGCCGTCACCCTTCCTCACCTCGACGATGCCCTTGTAGTCCAGCCCGGCGAGCGTGAGCTTGGACGACTCCAGGATCCACGGGTCGTTCGGGAGCAGCGGGATGCCCTGCTCCAGGTCGGCCGCGGCGAGCGCCTCGGGGTCGGCGGTCGGGCACGGGAAGCGCTCCTTGGCGCCGTCCGGGATGTCCTCGTCCTTCACCGGGTCGAGGCCCTTGGCGCCGTCCTCGAGCTCCTCGACGCCCTGGCCGGCCTTGTCGGCCGCGTCACGGATGGCGTCGGCGGTCTTGTCGACCGTGTCCTTCGCTTCCTCCGTGACCTTCTCGACGGGCTTCGTGGTGGCGCTCTCCGTCGGCTTCGGAGCCTCCGTGGCGGCGCTCTCCGCCTGCTCGGGAGCCTCCGTGGTGGCACTCGGGGACGGGCTGGCCGTCGCCTTGTCCGGTCCGTCGAGGAGGTCCTTGAGCGCGTCACCGACGCCCAGCGGGTCGAGCGGGTTCTTCGACTGGGTGGGCGTGGGCGTGGGAGTGGGCGTCGCCGGAGCCTTGTTCTCTGCTGTGTCGCCCGCTGCCGGAGCGCTCGCACTCGCAGAGGGCTTGGGCTCGGCGGTCTCCTCCTTGCCCGGCTTCTCGTCCTTGTCGGCGGCTTCGCCGGTGGACGTGGCGCTCGGGGTCGGCTTGGCCTCCGGCTCCTGCGACTCGCTCGGTTCGTCGGAGCGTGTCACACAGGGACCGGGGGCGAAGGGTATGTCCGCACTGTCGTCGGCCAGGGCGAGCCTGGGCGTGAGCCCCATGCCCACGAAGACCGCCGTGGGCATCGCGGCGAGCGCGAACGCCTTCTTGCCTGCGGGCATGTGCAGCTTCGTCAGCAGCGACTTCCTGGGGGCCGCGTGGCGCGGCCCGCTTCTCACCCGGTCGTCCTCCCCGGTCGAGTTCGGCTGCGTCTCGTCACCCCGCACTGTTCCTCCCGCCGTTGGCGTCAACGTGTCCGTTCGTGCTGCCGTCGCTCCACGTTTCGGATGCGTCGGCACCGTGCGACGGCTCGGCCGCCTGCGCCCGATCGGCGCCGTACTGGGACTCGGTCTCCGGCTCCTGCGGCGCATACCCGGCCGCGTGCTTGGCCGTCGTCCGCTCGGCGTCGGGTATGCCCGGCGCCCAGGAAAGGGCGAGGCAGCCGCCGACCATGGACAGCAGGAACCCGATCAGGAAGCCGCCGAGGTTGGACACCGGAATGGAGACCAGTGCCAACAGGATCGTGGCCACACCGGCGAACACCCGGACGATGTGGTGGTACCACATGGTCAGACCGAGCGTGATCAGCAGTACACCGATGATCAGTGAGCCCGCGCCCGCCGTGGTCGCCATGGCCAGCGTCAGATGGCCGATCTTGAGATTCGCGTACGGGAGGTACGCGATCGGACCGCCACCGAGCGCGGTCAGGAGGCCCGCCCAGAAAGGCCGGGTGTGCCGCCAGTCACGGAACCGCAGCTGCCAATAGGCGAAGTCGCGGGTGCCTGTGGTCTCGGCGCTCATGGAAACAGCTCCCTGGAACCGGTCGTGCTGTGAGAAGAAGAGGGAGTCGGACGGGCGGGCCGGCGTGGCCGCCGCCCCGCCCGTCCGGGCGGAGTGCTTAGTAGCACTCCTTGACGCCGTTGTAGAGCTTCATGCTCAAACCGCTGAGCTTGAAGGTTCCGGCCGTGGTTGCCCACGCCGTCTGCTTCACGTTCCGCAGCTGCGCCCGGTCCGCCTGCTGGGCGAAACCGTTCTCGTTGACGTTCTCGCCGGACTTGATGGCCGGACCCTTGGAGGCGTCCTTGGCCGCAACACCGATGTCGATGTTGGTGAACTCGGCATCGGCCTGGAGGTCCGCGACATCGATGTACAGGTTCTCGGCCTGAACCGGCGTCTTGCCGCCACCGGCCTTCAGCTGAAGGCTGACCGAACCCAGGAGCGGGATGTCCGGCGTGACGACGGACTGGCACATGTTCGTGATCTCAGCCGTCTTGAACGACGAGATCGCGACCGGGTGCAGAGTCTTCTTGTCACCCTTCATCTCCGCGTAGCCGGCGTCTATGCCGCCGTACTGCGCGAAGCCATGACCGTCGAGGTAGTCGGCCGACACCTTGAACGACTGGCCCGACACGCTGAACGACGCGGCGAGCGCACCCTGCGCCAGCCCGACGCCCACCGCGGCGGTCGCGAGAACACTCGGCACCATGACCAGAGCGAAACGCTTCCATCTGGTTCCACCGCGAACTTGGGAACTCATAAATTTCCTCCTTCTCGGACGTACATCTCCGGTGCGGGCATCGTGCCCGTCCTGGGATGGGAGAAGTGCTACGTCCTCGGGAAGGAGAGCGCCCGGACCGGAGGCGCGTACCGCATCCGAATCACCGGCGATCACCCCCGAGCGACAACCACTGGTCACGCGTCTGCGCAACCGGTTCGGACAGGCCCTGCCTATGGGCAGGAACCCCCCTGTCCGCGATCGGCACCACTGCCGCCGACCACTCGGTGGGGACCCAACTGGCCGCCGACGCCGACTGGCCGTCGGGCTGGCGGGTATTGGACCGAGCGTGGCCGATCGTGGTGCATTCGCGGCCGCGACACAAGGGGGGTCGTTACTCGCTAGTAACGACCCGATAACCAGGGTGCGACAGGGGGGTACCGTCCGGCCACACAGGGTGGCGCCGAAGGGGCGTGCGAATAGTGAGATTGACGTCCTAAAGCGGACAGATCCCAGGATGCGATTTACTGCGAGTAACAGCGCGTACTTTTATCAAGATTTGGTAAAGCGAGGGCATCCATTGTCGTCGGCCCGCGAAAACGGCCGCGGCGCCCCGCGGGCACCACGGCCGTGTTGTCACATCAGAACAAGACGCGCGCCAGGGCCGTCCGCGCTGCGGTGACCCTGGGATCGTCGGGGCCGATCACCTCGAAGAGCTCGAGAAGCCGTACCCGGACCAGGTCCCTGTCGTCACCGAAATTGCGGCGGACCGCCTCGACGAGGCGTCCGAACGCGTCCTCGACATGACCGCCGACGAGATCGAGGTCGGCGGCGGCCAGCTGAGCCGCCGGATCGGCCGGATTCTCCGCGGCGTCCTTACGGACGCGCTGCGGATCCAGGTCGGCGACCCGGCCGAGCAGTTCGGCCTGGGCGAGGCCCAGCTTGGCCTCGGTGTTGACCGGGTCATCGGCGAGCACGCTCTTGTACGACTGGACGGCGCCGCTGAAGTCATTGGCATCCAGCGCCTGCGCGGCTGCCTCCAGAAGCGCGTCGTACGGCCCGGCGGGCACCTCGGCCGGGACGCTGTCCGCCGCCACGTCCGCCGCGGCATCCGGATCGACCACGATCCCGGTGAGACCGAACCGCTCCTCGCCCACCTGGATCAGCTGGTCCAGTGTCTGGCGGATCTGGGTCTCGGGGGCCGCGCCCTGGAAGAGCGGGAGGGCCTGTCCGGCCACCACGGCGAAGACCGCCGGGATGCCCTGGATCCCGAACTGCTGCATCAGCATCTGATTGGCGTCGACGTCGACCTTGGCGAGCACGAAACGGCCGTTGTACTCGGTGGCGAGGCGCTCCAGGAGCGGGCTGAGCTGTTTGCACGGCTCGCACCACTCGGCCCAGAAGTCGATGACTACCGGGACTTCGGCGGAGCGCTGGAGGACGTCGCTCTCGAAGCCCGCCTCATCGACGTCGATCACCAGGGAGGCCGGGGCGACACTGCCACCACCGCCCTGCCTGGCGGACTCCGCGCGGGTCTGCTCCGCCTTTGCCTTGGCCTCGCCGGCCGCCTTCACAGCGGCGAGGTCGACGACGCCGCTCATGGACATGTTCCTAGGCTGCATATGTACATCCTCCCCCCTGTGCGCACGGATTCGGAAAGCGATCCGCGAACCGCCTCCGTCCACAGCCACGCCGGTGTGCGCGGCGCGCGGACGGAAACGGTTCCGGGGCCCTGAAAAACCCCGTTCTCGGCGCCGGATCCCCACCCGGCACCTGTGGCTGTCGATCAGTCGTGACGCAGGACGGATGAACCATCGTCCTTACGCTACGACCCGTAGCGTAACTGGCCGGACCCCCTTCCGGGCAAGAGCGTCCGGTGATCTGTCTCACGGGTACCGGAACCCGCCAGCAGTACTTACTGGCCGGTATGGTCACCGCATGCTGAGCCGCAGCCACCCCAAACCCACCCGATCGGGACGTCCGCGCAGTGCCGCCGCCGACGAGGCGATCCTGGAGGCGACCCGTGCGTCACTCGTCGACCTCGGCTGGTCGAAGCTGACGATGGGTGACGTGGCGACCCGGGCGGGGGTCGCCAAGACGACCCTCTACCGCCGCTGGGCCGGGAAGAACGAGCTGGTCGTGGACGCAGTCGCGGTTCTCTTCGACGAACTGGAGCTGCCCGACCTGGGCAGCCTGGCGGCCGATGTGGAGGGTGTGGTGCTGCAGTTCGCGGCGCTGCTGGAGCGGCCGGAGACCAAGACGGCCCTGATGGCGGTGGTCGCGGAGTCGACCCGCGACGAGGCGCTGCGGGACCGGATCAGGAACTCCATCGTGGACCGGCAGAAACGGCTGGTCCTCGAGGGCCGGGCGCGGGCGCAGGAGCGCGGCGAACTGCCCGCCGAGCCGGACCCGTCGGCGGCGGCCCGCACCGCGGATCTGATCTTCGATGTGATCGCCGGTGCCGTCGTGCACCGGGCGCTGGTGAGCGCCGAGCCCGTCGATGCCGACTGGGCCCGGCGCTTCACCCTGCTGCTGCTCTCGGGACTGGGAGCGGCGTCCGCCTAGACGTCACGGGCGGACGGCGCATCGGACGGTACGTCGGACGGTGCGTCAGAAACCGGGCGGCTCCGTGTAGGTGCCCCACTCGTCGCGCAGGACGCCGCAGATCTCGCCCAGGGTCGCCTCGGCCCGTGCGGCCTCCAGCATCGGCCCGATCATGTTCGAGCCGTCGCGGGCGGCGGCGAGCATCGCGTCCAGCGCGGCACCGACCCGGGCGGCGTCCCGGCCCTCCTTGCGTCCGGCGAGGTCGCGCACCTGGTCCCGCTCGACCTCGTGGCTGACGCGGAGGATCTCCAGGTCACCGGTGACCGAGCCGAGCGCGACGTTGACGCCGACGACCCGCTTCTCGCCCTTCTCCAGCGACTGCTGGTACTGGAAGGCCGATTCGGCGATCTCACCGGTGAACCAGCCGTCCTCGATACCGCGAAGGATGCCCGAGGTCATCGGGCCGATCGGGTGCTTGCCGTCCGGGTGGGCCCGGGTGCCGCGCTCCTTGATCTGGTCGAAGATCTTCTCGGCCTCGGCCTCGATACGGTCGGTGAGCTGCTCGACGTACCAGGAACCGCCCAGCGGGTCCGCCACATTGGCGACGCCGGTCTCCTCCATCAGCACCTGCTGGGTGCGCAGGGCGATCTCGGCCGCCTGCGCGGAGGGGAGCGCGAGGGTCTCGTCCAGGGCGTTGGTGTGCAGCGAGTTGGTGCCGCCGAGGACGGCGGAGAGCGCCTCGACCGCGGTGCGCACGACGTTGTTGTACGGCTGCTGGGCGGTGAGCGAGACACCGGCTGTCTGCGTGTGGAAGCGGAGCCACTGCGCCTTGTCGGTCTGCGCTCCGTACGTCTCCTTCATCCAGCGGGCCCAGATGCGGCGGGCGGCACGGAACTTGGCGATCTCCTCGAAGAAGTCGAGGTGCGCGTCGAAGAAGAAGGAGAGGCCCGGTGCGAAGGTGTCCACGTCCAGCCCGCGGGAGAGGCCGAGCTCCACGTAGCCGAAGCCGTCGGCCAGCGTGTACGCGAGTTCCTGTGCGGCCGTCGCTCCGGCCTCGCGGATGTGGTAGCCGGAGACGGAGAGGGGCTTGTAGTCGGGGATGTCGCGGGCGCAGTGCTCCATCAGGTCGCCGATGAGGCGCAGGTGGGGCTCGGGCTGGAAGAGCCACTCCTTCTGCGCGATGTACTCCTTGAAGATGTCGGTCTGGAGCGTCCCGTTGAGCACTCCCGGGTCGACGCCCTGGCGCTCGGCGGCGACCAGGTACATGCAGAAGACGGGGACGGCGGGGCCGCTGATCGTCATCGAGGTGGTGACGTCGCCGAGCGGGATGTCCTTGAAGAGGACCTCCATGTCGGCGGCGGAGTCGATGGCCACACCACAGTGCCCCACCTCGCCGAGCGCGCGGGGGTCGTCGGAGTCGCGGCCCATCAGGGTCGGCATGTCGAAGGCGACGCTGAGTCCGCCGCCGCCCGCGGCCAGGATCATCTTGTAGCGCTCGTTGGTCTGCTCGGCGTTACCGAAGCCGGCGAACTGGCGGATGGTCCAGGTGCGGCCGCGGTACCCGGTCGGGTGGAGCCCCCGGGTGAACGGGTACTCGCCGGGCCAGCCGATCCGCTCGAACCCCTCGTACGTGTCGCCGGGGCGGGGCCCGTACGCGGGCTCCACCGGATCCCCGGAGAGCGTGGTGAAGTCCGCGTCGCGCTTGCGGGCCTTGTCGTAACGGGCCTGCCAGCGGAGGCGGCCTTCCTCGATCGCGTGAGCGTCCATGGTTCAAATTTACTAGGACGTCCTAGTAAATGTCGATGGCAAACCGCCCGGTGCTTTGCACGGGGCGGTTCGGTACGGCGCGGAGCGGTACGGTCCGGCAGTCCGGTCAGGCCTTGACGGCCTGCGCGGAGCCGTCCGTGATCAGCGGCTCGACGTCCTGGACGACCTTGCGCTCGACGAAGAACGCGGCCGTGGGGATGGTGCCGGAGACCAGCACCCAGAGCAGCTTGCCGATCGGCCACTTCGCCTTGGAACCGAGGTCGAAGGCGAAGATCAGGTAGATGATGTAGAGGACACCGTGGACCTGCGAGACCACGAGGGTGAGTCCCTCGCCGGTGTCGAATCCGTACTTGAAGACCATGCAGGTGCACAGCACCAGCAACATGACGGCGGTGACATAGGCCATCACCCGGTAGCGGGTCAGCACACTGCGTTTCATGGCATCGAGCCTAACCGGACGACCGTGGCGATCTTGCAGCGCCCTGCCCCTGCGGTTACCTGTCCTCGAAGTCCTGGGCGGCCACCCGGAGCGGGCGCAGCATCGCGAAGATCTCGGCGCACTCCTCGGCGTCGTACACCCCGAGCCCGAAGTCCATCGCCATCAGGTCCTGCGTGGCCGCCTCGACGACCTCACGGCCCTTGCCGGTGATGGAGGCGAGGGTTCCGCGGCCGTCGTTGGGGTTGGGGCGCTTGTCGACCAGCCCCGACCTCACCAGGCGGTCGACGGTGTTGGTCACGGAGGTGGGGTGCACCATGAGGCGCTCGCCGATCTTGGACATCGGCAGCTCACCGGCCTTGGAGAAGGTGAGCAGGACCAGTGCCTCGTAGCGGGCGAAGGTCAGCCCGTACGGCTTGACCACCGCGTCCACCTCGGCGAGCAGGATCTGCTGCGCCCGCATGATCGAGGTGATGGCGCCCATGGAGGGCACCGGCCCCCAGCGCTGGTGCCAGAGTTCTTCGGCGCGGGCGATGGGATCGAAGGGAAGGCTGAGCGGCTTCGGCACGGCACGACCTTACCCACTGGTCACATGCCGGTCAGCCTTGTCTCGCACTTCGGTACCGGACGCTTGTTCTACCGACCTCCGCGACCAGGAAGAGGGTGCGCACGGTCCCGATCGCCCCGGAGGCCGCGACCTTCCCGGTGCACCGGGAAGAACTCGGCGGCAAGGCCGGCCAGGGCCATGCCGGTGCGGTACCGACCGCACACCGCCCGGCACCGCCCTGACGGCGCAGGACCCGTGAGCGTGCTCAGCCGACCTTGACCCACTTCGCTTCGGAGGGCGTGCCCTCGGCGTCCGTGAGGAAGAGCATGTACCAGCCGGGCGGCACCAGCGTGGCATCCTGCGGCACCGCGACCGTCACCTTGCCCGCGGTCCTCTTCAGACCCAGCTCGATGGAGCGCTGCTCGACGTCCGTGGTGTGCGTGACCGCGCTCGGCCGCAGCAGTCGGGCTGCGGCGATCCTCCCGGAGCCCTCGACGGCGTACGTCGCCGAGCCACCGCGTACGAGGGCCTCGGGCCCGCTCCCGATCACAGGCCGTTCGCCCTTGCCGCGGTGCAGGGCGGGCGGTGTGAAGACCTCCATCCGCTGCTCGAACGTGCCGAGCCTGGTGTTGGCCCTGTCGCCGTACAGGGAGTCGGAGCCGAAGGTCGCCACCCGCCCGTCGGGCAGCAGCAGCGCCTCCGAGTGGTAGTTGCGCCCGATGGTCGGATCGGCCGCCGCCGTGAACTCGTTGGTCCCCGGGTCGTAGAACTGCGCCTTGAGGATGTTGCTGGCGCCGCGCCCCCGGTAGTCCCTGGAGCCCCCGGTGGTGAAGACGGTGTCGTCCGGCATGAGCACGCTGTTCAGATAGCGGGTGCCCTGCGGAAGGTCGGGGCCCTGCTCGAAGACCGGGTTGTCCTTCGCCAGATCGACGATCGCGGTGCGGGCGGTCGACTTCCCGGACTCGCCGACCCCTCCTCCGCCGAGGACCATCACCTTCTGGTCCTGCACGGGCGGCAGCATGAGGGAGGCCGCCGTCTCGAGCTCGTCGGTGTCGGTCAGCCCGCCGGTCGCCGTGAAGGTGTTCTTCTCCGGGTCCCAGAGCCCGGGGATCCGCCCCTTGTCCGCGGGCCCGTAGCCGGCGTTCGCTCCCGGGTAGAAGAGCTTGCCGCCCTTGGTCAGGAAGAGCGCCGGGTAGGTCGGAAAGTAGCGGAAGGGCCCCTTGGACCACTTCTTCGCCCTCGGATCGTAGATCTCGTTGTCGCCGGTCAGGATCTCGCCGACGTCGTCCAGCCCGGACACCGCGAGCACCTTGCCGTCCTCCAGGCCCACGAGCGTCGGGTACCAGCGGGCCTCCTTCATGGGGGCGACCGGAATGTACTTCTCGGCCACCGGATCGAATTCGTACGCCGCCCTGATCCCCTGGAAGTCCTGCTTGTCCATGGTGATCTTCTCTGCGAGCCCGTACGCGTTGTCGGCCGCCTTCCCCTTGAGGCCCTGGATCCTGTACTGGGCGGCCCCGGTGGCCACCGCCCGCGGACCGTCCTTCACCGCTTCCACGAAGACGCGCTGTTCGGAGGCGGTCACCTTCGTCTTCCACGGCTTCATCGCGCCGCTCCCGAAGTAGTCCACCTCGAAGGCACGCTTCGCCTTCGGCACGGTGACGTCGAACCTGGATACGTACTCGACACCGGCCGGTGACCGGAAGACGGTGCCCTTCCTGAGGGTGAGCGGCTTGTCCGGGTTCTCGTTCTTCACCCGCATCCCGCCGCCGGCGTGCCGCACCTTGCCGTCGAGCACCTCGTAGCGCGCGGTACCGCCCGCGATCAGGAGACGGCCGTCCGGGAGGGCGGCATGGCCGCCGCAGAAGAAGTCCTCCGGGGTGTCGATCTTCTTGAAGGTGTTGGCCGCCGGGTCCCACAGGACCGTGTCGAAGGTGCCCGCGTCGAAGTGCTTCTCGTCGTTGCCCGAGCCCGCCACGATCAGCACCTTCCCGGTGTGCAGGAGGGCCGCGTGAATGGCGTTCGTCCGGTATTCACCGGGGATGACGACCCTTTCCCAGGAGCCGTACTCGGCCTTGTACGCCGGCCGGTCGATCTTGTACGCGCGATACCTGTGCTCCGCGAAGGACAGCACCGCGGGGGCGTTGAGCCCGGCGAGAACGACCACGGCGCCGCCGCCCAGGAGGGTCTTCTTCATCTGTTGCGTGGGCCGGTAGGACAAGGGCATGTATCAGTTCCCTCCTGCGGGGGTGCTCGCGCTCGTGGTGGTGACGATCGCCGGTTCCGTCTCCTGCACGGAGCCGGCCGGCCGGGCGGCGCGCGCCCTGCGGTGCCGCAGCCGGCCGAACGACCACACGGCGACCGGGGAAAGGGCGATCACCATGGCCAGCACCGCCCAGGTGCGCATCGCCGCATGGCTGTGGTCCAGCACCGCCGACGCGATCAGCGAGGCCAGCAGCAGTGCCGCCCAGAAGAGATGCACCCGGAAGGTGCGGAGCCGGTCGGGGCTGACCGAACCGCCCTTGGGGGTGACGACGAACCGGCCGTCGGTACGCAGTACGGCCGCGCCCAGCGACTTCAGGTAGATCGGGGCGCAGAGCGCCGACATCGCCATGCCGGCCAGACCGCCGGAGCCCTCGGGTTCGTGAGGGGAGACGTTGTGGCGGCGGTTCCACAGGTAGAGCCCGATCTGGAGTGCCGCGGCGTCGCTGTACAGCATCAGCCAGAGCGAGGCGGCGACCTGGGTGCCGGAGGCTCCGAGCCAGAGGAACAGCATGCAGCTCAGCACACCGAGCAGCCAGTTGACGGCGTTCATGGGGTAGTAGACGAGCATCAGCGTGTAGCTGAGGAGCCGTCCGGGCGGCACCCGGAACAACGCCTTCCCGTACTGCCTCAGCAGGGTCTCGTACGTCCCCCTCGACCAGCGCAGCTGCTGGCTGAAGAAGTCGGTCCAGGAAGCGGGCCCCTCGCCGACGGCCAGCACGTCCGGGGTGTAGACGGAACGCCAGTGACGGCCGGTCAGCGGGTTGCGGTGGCGGTGGATCTCGAAGCCGGTGGCCAGGTCCTCGGTGATCGAGTCGTAGAGCCCGCCGACCTGGCGCAGTACCGCCATGCGTACGACGTTGTTCGTGCCGACGAACATGGGCGAGCCGTAGCGGTTGGCGGCACGCTGGATCAGCGCGTGGAAGAGGAACTGCTGGGACTCGGCCGCCTTGGTGACGGCCGCTTCGTAGTTCCCGTAGACCTGGGGGCCGACGACGAAGGCGGTGTCCGGGTCACGGAAGTAGCCGAGCATCCGTTCCAGGAAATTGGGCTGCGGTACATGGTCGGTGTCGACGGATGCGAAGAAGTCGTAGGCGTCGCCGTGTCTGGCGATCCAGGCGTTGTAGTTGCCGTGCTTGGTCCTTGCCCTGTGCGGGCCCTTCGCACAGTTCCACTCGGGCACCCCGCTGCGCGTGAAGTGATGGACCCCCAGCTCGGCGCAGAGCATCCTGGCCCCGGGGTCGTCGCCCTCGTCGAGCAGCCAGACGTCCAGCGGCCCGGAGTGGTGCACCGAGACGGCGCCCTGCAGGGTGGCCCGCACCATGGAGAGCGGTTCCTTGCCGGGGACGTACGTGGTGAGGAAGGCCACCCTGGTACCGGGCTCGGGCGTCACCGGGACGGGGTCTCTGGCCACCATCGTGGCGTGGGCGATCGAGACCACGTTGACCAGCATGAACAGCTCGATCAGGCCGATGGAGACGAGCATCCCCGTGTCGGCCAGGACGAGCCATCGTTCGCCGTTCTCGCGCTCCGTCCAGTGCGTGGGCCAGACGAGGTAGAGCAGGAGGAGTCCGGCGAGGACGGGGGCGAGCGTCATCAGGAGGACTGCTCTCGTCCGGTGCTTCTCCGCCGAGAGGAGGCTGCGGTACTGCACCCGGTACCCGCTCGCGGCCGGCTCGGTGAGCGGCCCCGCGAGCCGGCTGTAGCCGGCGTAGTCATAGCCCTCCGACGGCACCACACCTCCAACTGTCGAATGGGTTGATATCCCCACAGAAGGTGACAGACGGCTACATGTCGAGCTAGCAGGTCCGTGTGAGGGGCTTTCATCCCCCGAACGGGACGAGCCCCCGGCAGGCGCCGGGGGCTCGGTGTGCTCGGTGGGCGGACGGGGCGTCAGCCCGCGAGGTGCCGCTCGACCGTCTCGACCTTGGAGGTCAGGCCATCGGTGACACCCGGCCTGATGTCGGCCTTCAGCACCAGGGACACCCGTCCGGCGCGGGCCTCGACAGCGGCGACGGCCCGCTTGACGACGTCCATGACCTCGTCCCACTCACCTTCGATGGAGGTGAACATCGCGTCCGTACGGTTGGGCAGTCCGGACTCGCGGACGACCCGCACGGCGTCGGCGACGTACTCACCGACGTCCTCGCCCACGCCCAGCGGGCTCACGGAGAAGGCGACGATCATGCGCTGACCTTGCCTTCGGCGCGGGCGCGGGCGGCGATGACACCGTCGGCCTCGTACTGCTTGAGCAGCTTGTCGCCGTAGAAGCCACCGAAGGGCACGACCGCGAGGAGGAAGAACAGCGCGACACGCTTGAGCGGCCACTTGGCCTTGACCCACACGTCCAGCAGGAACACCACGTAGATCGTGAAGAGCAGGCCGTGCAGGGCGCCGAGGGGCGGCATCAGGAAGTCGATGTCCGAGACGCGCATCAGGAGCGAGCCGAAAATGAGCAGCGCCGGGAAGGAGAGCGCCTCAGGAACCGAGATGAGGCGCAGCCGGTGCAGGGCGGAAGCGGTCTTGATGTCCACGAGGGCACCTTCGGTGGGAGGGGGCGGTACGGCTTGTGAACGCAGGCACAAGCACCGCCATTGTGGCATCGTCCCCGACCGGCTCCGGTGGCGGGGCCCGGTAGCCGCCGGGCGGGCCGCGATTGCACGTATCGGCGCATATCAGGGTCCTGTCGGGGTCCGGATCGTCCTTACGGGCCCTGTCCGCCGGGCGCCGCTGCGGCTACCGTCGCATCGTGGCAATGTTCCGGCTCCAGGGCAGCAAGACGCTCGCCGTCGACCTCACGGGCGATGCGGTCAGAGCGAAGAACGGCTCGATGGTCGCGTACGACGGCCGGATGGCCTTCAAGAAGATGTCCGGCGGCGGTGAGGGCGTCCGCGGCATGGTGACCCGCCGGCTGACCGGCGAGCAGATGACGATGATGGAGGTGAAGGGACAGGGAACCTGCTACTTCGCCGACCGGGCGAGCGAGATCAGCCTGGTCTCGCTGCACGGCGACAAGCTGCACGTCGAGGCGAGCAACCTGCTGGCCACCGACGGCGGGCTGCGCACCGGCACCACCTTCACCGGCCTGCGCGGCGGAGCGAGCGGCAACGGCCTGTTCACCACCACCGTCGAGGGCACGGGCCAGGCGGCGATCATGTCGGACGGCTCGGCCGTGGTGCTGCGGGTGACACCCCAGTACCCGCTGAACGTCGACCCGGGTGCCTACATAGCCCATCAGGGCAACCTTCAGCAGCACTTCCAGTCCGGGGTCGGTTTCCGGACGTTCATCGGAGAGGGCTCCGGCGAGTCGTTCCAGATCCGCTTCGAGGGCGACGGCCTCGTCTACGTACAGCCGAGCGAGCGGAACACCGTCGGAGGCGATGTCTGATGCCGTTCCGTGAGATCAACTCGAAGATGGTCGAGGCCACGGTGGTGCCCGGCCAGAAGATGTACAGCCAGCGGGGCGCGATGCTCGCCTACCGCGGCGATGTGTCGTTCACCCCGAACATCCAGGGCGGGCAGGGAGGCCTGGCCTCGATGATCGGCCGGCGGGTCGCCAACGAGGCGACCCCGCTGATGACGGTCGAGGGCAACGGCACGGTGATGTTCGGCCACGGCGGTCACCACGTCCAGGTGATCGGACTGGCCGGCGACACCCTCTACGTGGAGGCCGACCGGCTGCTCGCCTTCGACGGGACGCTCCAGCAGGGCACGATGTTCATGGGATCCCAGGGCGGCGTGATGGGCATGGTGCGCGGCCAGGTGACCGGCCAGGGCCTGTTCACGACGACGCTCAAGGGGCACGGGGCGGTCGCCGTGATGGCACACGGCGGAGTGATCGAGCTGCCGATCACCCCGGGGCGCCCGGTGCATGTGGACCCGCAGGCGTATGTCGCCCACCACGGTGACGTGACGAACAAGCTCTCCACCGCGCTCGGCTGGCGCGACATGGTGGGGCGCGGCTCCGGCGAGGCGTTCCAGCTGGAGCTCAGCGGCTATGGCGCGGTGTACGTCCAGGCGTCGGAGGAGAAGCTTTGACATCCTCCCCGGCCTGGAGACCGGGGATCCCTGGCTCACGTTGGCTGAGGACCGGCGGCCCGTCAGTTCTTACACGATCAGCACCAGCCGGGTTGAGACCAGCCCGGACGAGCATCACGCGTGCGGAGTTCTTGTCCCTGGGAGAGACAGCCCCACACGCGGTGCAGGTATAGGTACGTTCCGAAAGAGGTAGCGCGTGCTTGGTTCTCGCTCCGCACTGTGCGCAGTCCATGGTGGTGTGCGCGGGGTGTACGAGATGCAGTCCACGACCATGCTTGCGGGCCATATGGATCAGGGCGGCCTTGGTGGCCCCGATCGCGGCGTCGGCCGCCTTGCGAGCCATCGTGGACTTGGACAGGAACCTCGGCCGGAAGTCCTCAACCGCAATACGGTCATGGTCCCGGACCACAGTCTTGGCCCACTTACGGCCGGCGTCCTGCCGCTGCCGGGCGACCTTCTTGTAAAGCTTCGTCGCCTGCTTTTGTGCCGCGCGGTACCCCTTCGACTGGGGCTTACCCTTCGGTGTGCGTCGGCGGGCCATCATCCGCTGATAGTGAGCGAGGCGCTGAGCCGCGTGCTTGCCGTGTTGGGCATGCGGCAGATCATGCGTGTCACTGGTAGTGGTCGCGGTTTCTTTGACACCCCAGTCGACGCCGATGTCCCGCCAGGTGACAGGCAGCGCCTCAACGGTTGTTTCCACGACGAACGAGGCATACCAGTGCCCCAGGGCGTCACGATAAATCCGCACCGAAGACGGCGCCTTTGGCAGGTCCCGCGACCACACGACTGTCAGGACGATGCCGCCCGCCAGGTGCAGGCGGCCGTTCTTCAAGCGGAATCCGCGCTGGGTGTAGTTCAGGCTCGGGTCGGCCGCGCGCTTCTTCTTGCACTTCGGCATCCCGGCCCGTTGCCGCTGCGGCATCCCGGATTTGATGTCCTTCAGTGCTTTCGCACGGGACTTGGCGAAGTCCCGAATGATCTGCTGCTGTGGCACCGAACTGCCTTTACTCAGCCATGCGTTCGCCGCGCGGGCCTCGGTCAGCATCTTGTCCAGGCGCGCCGGACCACACTTCTCACCTATGGCGTGGGCCTTCTTCGACCGGGCGCAGCATTCGTTCCAGATCCACCGACACCGCGCCCACTCGTCGACCAGGGCCGTACCAGCGGTGGACGACACGCGGAGCCTGTAGGTGTACCGGGCGTGCCCGGCGCCCTCGACTTCCCGCTGCGTCGTCATGGTGTCACAATACCACCATCCACCCGTCGGTTTGTCACTACTATGGAGTCATGGATGAGACAACACGCATCACGCTCCGCCTCCCCGGCGACCTCCATGAGTGGCTGGCCGCAGAGGCCAAGTCGGCTCGCAGATCACTCAACTCCGAGATCGTCTACCGCCTGGAGCTTGAGCACGCCACCGCAGAGAAGGAAGACGGGTCACCCTGACAGCGATTCACCTCTCTCCGCCCTGCCCCACAGGACCCCGTCCCGCCACCCCGACGGAGGCTGCCGGTGAGCACGCCCGTGATCTTCGATCCGATGACGCTGCCGTCGGACGACAACGTCAACGCGTACACCTTCTGCGTGGAGCTCAAGGGGAGCCGGTGGTTCCTGCAGAAGGGCAAAATGATCGCCTATTACGGGCAGATCGACTTCAACGGGATCGGGCACGGCCGTTTCGAGCGCCTGATCCGCACGAGCTTCCACTCCCCGCTGCACGCGAGCGACTGGGTGGTGGCCGAGGGCAGCGGGAAGATGCTGCTGGCGGACCGGGCCTTCGATGTGAACTCCTTCGACCTGGAGAACGGGAATCTGACGATCAGATCAGGGAATCTGCTGGCGTACCAGCCGACGCTGGCGCTGAAGCAGTCGATCGTGCCGGGCTTTTTGACCCTGATCGGCACGGGGAAGTTCGTGGCCGCTTCCAACGGCCCTGTCGTCTTCATGGAGCCGCCGGTGCGGGTCGACCCGCAGGCCCTGGTGGGCTGGGCGGACTGTCCCTCGCCGTGCCACCACTACGACCACGGCTACATGGCGGGCGTGATGGGCGGCCTCCGGTCGCTGACCGGCATCGGCGGTACGTCGGGCGAGGAGCACCAGTTCGAGTTCGTCGGGGCGGGCACGGTCCTGCTGCAGTCGACCGAGGTGCTGATGCCCGAGCAGGCGACGGGTGCGACCCCGCACCAGCCGGGGGTTCCGGGCGGCTCCGGCGGCACGGGTCAACCCGGGTCCACGCCCCGCATACCCGGTCAGCTGGGGGACCTCCAGCGTCGCTTCGGATGGTGAGCGGTAGTCTGCGGAGTGTGACGCGGGGCATCGCGTGCGCGGTGTCACACCCCCCAATTTCGTCCGTCTTTCAACTTCTTAGGTAGAATCCATACATGGAGACCGAGACGGCCACCCGTTGGCTGACCGATGCGGAGCAGTGTGCCTGGCGCACCCACCTGGACGTCAGCAGGCTGCTGACCCACCAGCTGGAGAAAGACCTCCAGCCATTCGGGCTGACCATGAACGACTACGAAATCCTGGTCAACCTCTCGGAGTCGGACGACCAGCGCTTGCGGATGAGCGACCTCGCCGCCGCCACCCTGCAGTCCAAGAGCAGGCTCTCGCACCAGATCACCCGCATGGAGAGTGCGGGTCTCGTGCGGCGTGAGCACTGCGAGTCGGACCGGCGCGGGCTGTACGCGGTGCTCACCGAGCTCGGTGCGGAGACGATGCGCAAGGTCGCGCCGCACCACGTCGAATCGGTGCGCAGGCATTTCATGGACCTGCTGTCGCCGGCGGCGCTCGCCGATCTGCACGCTGCGCTGACACCGATCGCGGGCCATCTGCGCGGGCGGCGCGGCAAGCCGTAACAAACGGCCCGCAGGACCGGCTACGAGTGCGGCAGCCGCAGCGTGAACAGCGCCCCGCCCTGCGGCGCCGTGCCCACCGTGAGCGTGCCGCGGTGGCGGGTCGCCACATCGCGGGCGATGGCAAGGCCCAGGCCTGCCCCGCCGTCGTCCCGGCTCCGTGCGTCGTCGAGACGGACGAAGCGCTCGAAGATCCGCTCGCGTTCCTCTTCGGGCACACCGGGGCCGTCGTCCGCGATCGCCACGAGGACATCGCCCCGGTCGGTCGTCACGGAGACGGCCACCGAATGCTCCGCGTGGCGCTCGGCGTTGTCCAGCAGGTTGCCGATCACCCGGGTCAGCTGCCCGCGCGAACCGCGGACCTCCAGCGGCCCGGACGCCGTGACGGACACCGCCACCGCGATCCTGTCCCCCGTACGGTGCGGGACCTCCTCGCGGACCAACGCCCTCAGATCGACCACCGCCCGCCCCGGCCGCTCCCCCGCGTCCAGCCGGGCCAGCAGCAGCAGATCGGCGGCCAGTACCTGCAGCCGTACGGTGTCGGCGACCGCGCCGGGCACGTCCAGGAGCTCCGGATGCGCGGCGCCCACCTCCAGCTGGGTGCGCAGCGAGGCGATGGGGCTCCGCAGCTCGTGCGAGGCGTCCGCGACGAAGCGCCGCTGCCGGTCCACCGAGGCCTCGAGCACGGTCAGGGTCTCGTTGGTGGTACGGGCCAGCCGGGCGATCTCGTCGCGCGAGCCCGGCTCCGGCACCCGGCGGCCGAGATCCTGGGACGCGGTGATCGCCGCCAGCTCCCGCCTGATGCCCTCGACCGGGCGCAGCGCGCGACGGGTGACCAGCCAGGTGACCCCTGCGACGACGAGGAGCAGGACAGGCAGGCCGGTCAGCATGGTGGTGCGTACGGAGTCCACGGCCTCCTGTTCGGCGGTGAGCGGGGCGCCCGCGTGGACGATCACGGGGAGGCCCGCGCGTGTGACGGCCTCGACGGCGGCGAAGCGGTAGTCGGCCGTGTCGCCCTCGACAGTGGCACTGCCGTTGCTGAAGTCGGGGTCGTCGGAGGAGACTTCTCCGCGGTCCGGGTCGTTGCCGCGGCTGCCGTCGTCATCGTCGCCGTCGTCGTCGCCACCCTTGTCGTCACCGGACGTCTCGCCCCCGGGACTCCCGGCCGACGCCGAGGGGGCCGGGGTCACCTCTGACGTGGCGGTCCCCGAAATGGCCTCCAGGCCCTCCGAGACGACCAGCACGCGCCCTTCCTCGTCGGTCACCTGGACCGGGTGGATGTCCTCGTCGCTCAGGTCCAGATCCTCGTACGGCACGTCCAGAGCGACCTGTCCGGCCACCTCGCGCGCCACGACCTCCGCCTCCAGGCCGGCGCGGCCCGTCAGGTTGCCGCGCAGCACCTGGAGCACGACGAGCCCGGCGGCCATCAGGGCCACGGTGACGACCAAGGTGGCGCCCAGGGCGGCTCTGGCCCGTACGGACCTCACAGCGCCTCCAGGCGGTAGCCCGCACCGCGCACCGTACGGATGGACGCCGCGCCGAGTTTGCGCCGCAGGGTGCTGATGTAGACCTCGACGATGTTCGGGTCGCCGTCGTACGCGAAGTCCCAGACGTGCTCCAGGATGTCGGCCTTGCTGACCACCTCACCGGCCCGCAGTGCGAGCTGCTCCAGCACGGCGAACTCCTTGGCCGTGAGGGTTACTTCGTCCTCCCCCCGGTGGACCCGGCGGGCGGCGGTCTCCATCCGCAGGGTGCCGACGGTGAGCACCGGCGAGGCGGTGCCGCTGCCCCGGCGGCGCAGCAGGGCCCGGATCCGGGCGACGAGAACGACGTACGAGAACGGCTTGGTCAGATAGTCGTCGGCGCCGGTGTCGAGGCCCTCCGCCTCGTCGTACTCCCCGTCCTTCGCGGTCAGCATCAGGATCGGCACATCGTGGCCGGCATCGCGCAGCTCGGCACAGACCCGGTAGCCGTTCATCCCGGGCAGCATGATGTCCAGGACCACGAGGTCGTGGACGCCCTCCCGGGCCCGGTACAGCCCTTCGAGGCCGTCGTGCACGACATCGACGGCGAAGCCCTCGGCGGCGAGTCCCCCGGCCAGGGACATCGCCAGACGCTTCTCGTCCTCCACGATCAACAGGCGCATGGGGACAGCCTCCCAAACCGAACCTGAAGACGGCTTCAGGTGGCTTCAGGCTGAGTTCAGGATCGCTTTGCCAGTGTGGATCCCGTCGAGCCACACACCCATCGGGGAGGACCCTCATGCAGCGCAACATCGCCGTCATCGCCGTCACCGCAGCCGTGCTCATCGGCGGTGGAGCCGCAGCTGCCGCGGCGTTCACGGACAACGGGAGCAGCGGCGGCAACAGCAGCGGGAAGCACGCGGCCCCGGCCGGGGCGACGAGCGGCGTGATCACCGTCGACGACGCCGTGGCCGCCACGCTGAAGGCCGTCCCGGGCAGGGTGACCGAGGCGGAGCTGGACGACGACGACAACGAACGGCTGGTCTGGGAGCTCGATGTGTACGGCTCCGACGAGGTCTGGCACGACGTGACGGTCGACGCGGGCAGCGCGAAGGTGCTGTCCGACCGGGGCGACGACGACAACCGGCGCCCGGTGCCCGGTTCGGTCCGGGTCTCGCTGATCGCCGCGGTGGACGCCGCACGCGGGGCCGAGCCGGGAACGGTGACGTCCGTGGACCTGGACGGCGACGGCGGCGCCCTGGTCTGGGACGTCGACATCGCGGGCAAGGGCGGCAGGGACCACGAGCTGGACGTGGACGCGAAGACGGCCCAGGTCACCCGGGGCCACGACGACGGGGACGACGACCACGATGACCGCGATGGCCGCTACGACGACTGACGCTCTCCCCGCAACGCGCCGTGCCGTTTCGGCGGCGGTTCCCGGGCGGCCCGCACGCCGCCCGGGAGCCGTCAGCTGCCGGCCGGGAGCCCGGTGAGTCCCGCCACCAGCTCGTCCGCCGCCGCGTACGGGTCGAGGCGGCCGGCCACGATCCGTGCCGCCAGCGCGTCCAGTCGGCGGTCTCCGTGAAGATCGGCGATCCGCTCACGCAGGGCGGTGACGGTGATCGTCTCGACCTCGCGGGCCGCACGTGCCGTGCGCCGCTCGGTCAGGACGCCGTGCTCCTCCATCCAGGCCCGGTGCTTCTCGAGCGCCTCGACGACCTCGTCGATACCCTCGCCCCGGGCCGCGACCGTCTTCACGATCGGCGGCCGCCAGTCGCCGGGCCCCCGGGACTCCCCGAGCCCGAGCATGTGGTTGAGCTCGCGGGCGGTGGCGTCCGCGCCGTCCCGGTCGGCCTTGTTGACGACGTACACATCACCGATCTCCAGGATTCCGGCCTTCGCCGCCTGGATGCCGTCGCCCATGCCCGGGGCGAGCAGGACGACGGAGGTGTCGGCCTGGGAGGCGATCTCCACCTCCGACTGGCCGACGCCCACCGTCTCCACGAGGATCACGTCGCAGCCCGCCGCGTCCAGCACCCGGATCGCCTGCGGAGCGGACCAGGCGAGGCCGCCCAGATGCCCGCGGGTGGCCATCGAGCGGATGTAGACGCCCGGGTCGGAGGCGTGCTCCGACATCCGGATCCGGTCGCCGAGGAGCGCGCCCCCGGAGAACGGGGAGGACGGGTCGACGGCCAGGACCGCGACCCGCTTCCCGGCCTTCCGGTAGGCGGAGACCAGTGCCGAGGTCGAGGTGGACTTGCCGACACCCGGCGAACCCGTGAGCCCGACGACGTACGCATGGCCCGCGAGCGGGGCCAGGGCCGCCATCACCTCGCGCAGCTGGGGCGAGGCCCCCTCCACCAGGGAGATGAGCCGGGCCACCGCACGTGGCCTGCCCTGGCGTGCCTGCTCGACCAGGGTGGGGACGTCCACCATCACGCTCGGTCTCCTCGCTCGCTCATACGTACGGCTGACTACTTGCCCGGAACGCGGATGATCAATGCGTCGCCCTGACCGCCGCCGCCGCACAGCGCAGCCGCGCCCGTGCCGCCGCCGCGCCGCTTCAGCTCCAGCGCCAGGTGCAGCACCACACGGGCGCCGGACATGCCGATCGGGTGGCCGAGGGCGATGGCGCCGCCGTTCACGTTGACCTTGTCGGGGGTGACACCGAGGTCCTTCATCGACTGGACCGCGACGGCCGCGAAGGCCTCGTTGATCTCGATGAGGTCGAGGTCCTCGACGCCGATGCCCTCCTTCTTCACGGCGTGCCGGATGGCGTTGGACGGCTGCGACTGGAGCGAGTTGTCCGGGCCCGCCACATTGCCGTGGGCGCCGATCTCGGCGATCCAGTCCAGGCCCAGCTCCTCGGCCTTGGCCTTGCTCATGACGACGACCGCGGCCGCACCGTCGGAGATCTGCGAGGAGGTACCCGCGGTGATCGTGCCGTCCTTGGCGAACGCGGGGCGCAGCTTGCCGAGCGACTCGGCGGTCGTCTCGGGGCGGATGCCCTCGTCCTTGGAGAAGAGGATCGGGTCGCCCTTGCGCTGCGGGATCTCGACCGGGGTGATCTCGGCCTCGAAGATGCCGTTCTTCTGGGCGGCCGCGGCACGCTGGTGGGACAGGGCGCCGATCTCGTCCTGGGCCGCACGGTCCAGTCCGAGGCGGGTGTTGTGCTTCTCGGTGGATTCGCCCATCGGGATGTTCTCGTAGGCGTCGGTCAGACCGTCGTGCGCCATCGAGTCGAGCAGCTCGATCGCACCGTACTTGTAGCCCTCGCGGGACTTCGGCAGCAGGTGCGGGGCGTTGGTCATCGACTCCTGGCCGCCGGCCACCACGACATCGAATTCACCGGCGCGGATCAGCTGGTCGGCGAGCGCGATCGCGTCGAGCCCGGACAGACACACCTTGTTGATGGTGAGCGCGGGAACGTTCATCGGGATCCCGGCCTTGACCGCTGCCTGGCGCGCCGGGATCTGCCCTGCCCCGGCCTGGAGCACCTGGCCCATGATCACATACTCGACCTGGTCGCCGCCGATCCCGGCCCGGTCGAGCGCGGCCTTGATGGCGACGCCTCCGAGGTCGGCTCCGGAGAAGGTCTTCAGCGAGCCGAGGAGACGGCCCATGGGCGTACGGGCGCCCGCGACGATCACTGAGGTGGTACCGGTCGTTCCTGACATGAGGCGCAGCCCCTTGGATTGGTTGTGAACGAGGGTTTACCTGAATGTACTGAGCAGTACCGCGCCCGTCATCCGGCAGCGGGTGTGATCGCGCGCACGTTGCGTAACCATCCCCGGGGCGCTGCACTGGTTCCATGCTGACGCGAATCGACCACATCGGGATTGCCTGTTTCGACCTCGACAAGACGGTGGAGTTCTACCGCGCGACCTACGGCTTCGAGGTGCACCACTCCGAGATCAACGAGGAGCAGGGCGTCCGGGAGGCCATGCTCAAGATCAACGACACCTCGGACGGCGGGGCTTCGTACCTCCAGCTGCTGGAGCCGACCCGTGAGGACTCGGCCGTGGGCAAGTGGCTGGCAAAGAATGGGGAGGGTGTCCACCACATCGCGTTCGGGACCGCGAGCGTGGACGAGGACGCCGCGGACATCCGCGAGAAGGGCGTCCGGGTGCTGTACGACGAGCCCAGGACCGGTTCGATGGGGTCCCGGATCACCTTCCTCCACCCCAAGGACTGCCACGGCGTACTGACGGAACTGGTCACGGCCCGGGCAGAGCACTGACCTGACCGATACCCGGCCCGGTAGAGTGGGCGGTTCCGGGCCGGGGCCGGGTCGGGGCCGCGCCGCGTCCTCGCCGTTGATCTGTCACCATTCCCCGGGGGACCGTTCGCCGGCGAGCGGTACTCGTTTGGAGAATTGCGACCAGGGGACGGATGGGACCGCGCAGTGCGGGGCTACGAAAGCCAGCAGAGCCACCGAGCTGACGACGACCATCTCTCGCGGTTCGAAGCCGAGATGGACCGGCTGAAGACCGACCGGGAGAAGGCCGTCCAGCACGCCGAGGACCTCGGTTACCAGGTCGAGGTCTTGCGTGCCAAGCTGCACGAGGCCCGGCGCAATCTCGCGACCCGTCCCGCGCACGACAGCGCGGACATCGGCTACCAGGCCGAACAGCTGCTCCGCAATGCCCAGATCCAGGCCGACCAGCTGCGCACCGACGCCGAGCGCGAGCTGCGCGACGCCAGGGCACAGACCCAGCGGATCCTGCAGGAGCATGCGGAGCACCAGGCACGCCTGCAGGCCGAGTTGCACGCCGAGGCGGTACAGCGGCGCCAGCGGCTCGACCAGGAGCTGGCGGAACGCCGCCAGACCGTCGAGTCCCATGTCAACGAGAACGTCGCCTGGGCCGAGCAGCTGCGGGCACGCACCGAGTCCCAGGCCCGCAGACTCCTGGAGGAGTCGCGCGCCGAGGCGGAGCAGTCCCTGACCGGCGCCCGTGCCGAAGCCACCCGGCTCGCGGACGAGACCCGCCAGCGCGTCAACTCCGAGGCCGAGTCGGCCCGTGCCGAGGCCGAGGCCACCCTGCTGCGGGCCCGCCGGGATGCCGAGCGGCTGCTCAGCGCCGCCTCCACCCAGGCCCAGGAAGCCACCAGTCACGCCGAACAGTTGCGCTCGACGGCCACCGCCGAGACGGACCAGACCCGGCAGCAGACCGCGGAGCTGAACCGCACCGCCGACCAGCGCATGCAGGAGGCCGAGACCCGGCTGCGCGAGGCCCGGCTGGAGGCCGAGAAGGTCCTCGCCGAGGCGAAGGAGGCCGCGGTCAAGCGGCTGGCCGGCGCCGAGTCGCAGAACGAGCAGCGCACCCGTACGGCCAAGTCCGAGATCGCACGGCTGGTCGGCGAGGCCACGAAGAACGCCGAGGCGCTCAAGGAAGAGGCCGAGCAGGCGCTCGCCGACGCCCGTGCCCAGGCCGAGCGGCTGGTCGCCGAGGCCGCCGAGAAGGCCCGCACGGTCGCCGCCGAGGACGCCGCCGCCCAGCTCGCCAAGGCGGCCCGCTCCGCCGAGGAGGTCCTGACCAAGGCCTCCGACGACGCCAGGTCCACCACCCGGGCAGCCGGCGAGGAAGCCGAAAGGATCCGCCGCGAGGCGGAGTCCGAGGCGGACCGGCTGCGCGGTGAGGCGGCCGAGCAGGCCGACCAGCTCAAGGGCGCGGCCAAGGACGACACCAAGGAGTACCGGGCCAAGACGGTCGAGCTGCAGGAGGAGGCGCGCCGGCTGCGCGGCGAGGCCGAGCAGCTGCGCTCCGAAGCGGTCGCCGAGGGCGAGCGGATCCGTGGCGAGGCCCGCCGCGAGGCCGTCCAACAGATCGAGGAGGGTGCCCGCACCGCCGAGGAGCTGCTGACCAAGGCGAGGGCGGACGCCGACGAGCTGCGGACCTCCGCCGGCGCGGAGAGCGAGCGGGTCAGGACCGAGGCGGTCGAGCGCGCGGCCACGCTGCGCAAGCAGGCCGAGGAAGCGCTGGAGCGCAGCCGTACCGAGACGGAGAAGCTGCGCGCCGAGGCCGAGGAGCAGGCCACCGCTCTGACCGCCGCGGCCGAGCAGGCCGCGGAGGGCCTTCGCGCGGACACCGAGCGCGCCATAGAGGTGCGCACGGCCGACGCCGCCGATGAGCTGACCCGTCTGCACACGGAGGCAGAGACCCGGGTCACCGCCGCCGAGCAGGCGCTGAGCGAGGCCCGTGCGGAGGCGGAGCGGATCCGCCGCGAGACGAGCGAGGAGTCCGAGCGGCTGCGCGCGGAGGCCGCCGAGCGGCTGCGTACGCTCCAGGAGCAGGCCGCGACGGAGGCCGACCGGCTGCGTACCGAGGCCGCCGCCGACGCCGCGCAGTCCCGTGCCGAGGGCGAGTCCGTCGCCGTACGGCTGCGCACCGAGGCCGCCACCGAGGCGGAGCGGCTCAGGACCGAGGCACAGGAGAGCGCCGACCGGGTGCGCTCCGAGGCCGCCGCCGCCGCCGAGCGCGTGGGTACGGAGGCCGCCGAGGCCCTCGCCGCCGCCCAGGAGGAGGCCAACCGGCGCCGCCGCGAGGCCGAGGAGACGCTCGGTGCCGCGCGCGCCGAGGCGGAGCAGGAGCGCGAGCGGGCCCGTGAGCAGAGCGAGGAGCTGCTGGCCTCCGCCCGCAAGCGGGTCGAGGAGGCGCAGGCCGAGGCCCAGCGGCTGGTCGAGGAGGCGGACGCCCGGGCGACCGAGATGGTCTCCGCGGCCGAGCAGACCGCCCAGCAGGTACGGGACTCCGTCAACGGGCTCCACGAGCAGGCCGAGCAGGAGATCGCCGGGCTGCGGTCCGCCGCGGACCACTCCGCGGAACGCACGAGGACCGAGGCCCAGGAGGAGGCGGACCGGGTACGCGCCGACGCCTACGCCGAGCGCGAGCGGGCCACCGAGGATGCCAACCGGATCCTCCAGGTCGCGCACGAGGAGTCGGAGGCCGCGAAGTCGCTGGCCGAGCGGACCGTCTCCGAGGCGATCACCGAGTCGGAGAAGCTGCGCTCGGACAGTGCGGAGTACAGCCAGCGGGTCCGTACCGAGGCGTCCGACGCGCTCGCCTCGGCGGAACAGGACGCCTCGCGCGCCCGCGCCGAGTCCCGCGAGGACGCCAACCGGATCCGTTCGGAGGCGGCGGCGCAGGCCGACCGGCTCATCGGTGAGGCGACGAGCGAGAGCGAGCACCTGCGTACCGAGGCCTCGGAGCAGACGGAGCGCCTCCTCGGTGAGGCGGCCGACGAGGCGGAGCGGCTGCGTGCGGAGGCCGCGCAGACCGTGGGTTCGGCGCAGGAGCACGCGGCCCGCACCCGCGAGGAGTCGGAGCGGATGCGCGCCGACGCGGAGTCCGCGGCCGAGCAGATGCGCGCGGAGGCCCGCCAGGAGGCGGACCGGATGCTGGACGAGGCGCGCGAGGCCGCGGCGAAGCGCCGTACCGACGCCGCCGAACAGGCCGACCAGCTCGTCAACAAGGCTCAGGAGGAGGCGCTGCGCGCCGCCACCGAGGCCGAGGGGCAGGCCGACAGGATGGTCGGCGCCGCGCGCAACGAGGCCGTACGGATCACCTCGGAGGCGACGGTCGAGGGCAACACCTTGGTGGAGCGGGCCCGTACGGACGCGGACGAGCTCCTGGTCGGCGCCCGCCGTGACGCGACCGCGACGCGGGAGCGGGCGGAGGAGCTCAGGGCCCGGCTGGAGAGCGAGATCGAGGAGCTGCACCAGCGCGCCCGCCGGGAGACGTCCGAGCAGATGAAGACGGCGGGCGAGCGCGTCGACAAGCTGATGAAGGCGGCGACCGAACAGCGCGCGGAGGCCGAGGCGAAGGCCAAGGAGCTGCTGTCGGACGCAAATTCGGAGGCGAGCAAGGTCCGTATCGCCGCCGTGAAGCGTGCCGAGTCGCTCCTGAAGGAGGCCGAGTCCAAGAAGGCCGGGCTGACCCGCGAGGCCGAGAAGCTGCTCGCCGACGCCGAGGTGGAAGCGAAGCAGATGGTCGACGAGGGCCGTCGTGAGCTGGATCTGCTGGTGCGCAGACGCGAGGACATCAATACGGAAATTTCCCGTGTCCAGGACGTACTCGAGGCGTTGGAGTCTTTCGAGGCTCCGGCCGGGGCCGCCAAGGCGGCGGGCGGCGGCGCCACGGGCGTCAAGGCGGGCGCCGCAGCAGGTAACCGATCGGGTGGCAAGGCCTCGGACGGGTGATCGGTCCGCGGCATCGCGTGCTTCGGCATGAACATTCAACCCTTCGAGTGGCAAGCACTCCGGAGGTCAGCCACTCAAAAGGGGTGTCATTCTCCATACCAAAGCGGCATCTTCACGTTGACACGCCGCCCAGGCCCCTAGGATTCCCCCTAACACCTCACCGGTCTCATTCGACAGGAACCCCATGAGCGACCCTTCCTCCCCCTTCGGCTTCGAGCTCGTGCGACGTGGATACGACCGCGGTCAGGTGGATGACCGCATTACCAAACTCGTCGCCGACCGTGATAGTGCCCTCGCCCGCATCACCTCTCTGGAAAAGCGCATCGAGGAGCTTCACCTCGAGACGCAGAACGCCCAGGCCCAGGTCAACGACGCCGAGCCGTCGTACGCCGGCCTCGGTGCCCGCGTCGAGAAGATCCTCCGCCTCGCCGAGGAGGAGGCGAAGGACCTGCGTGAGGAGGCCCGTCGCGCGGCCGAGCAGCACCGCGAGCTGGCCGAGTCGGCCGCCCAGCAGGTGCGCAACGACGCGGAGTCGTTCGCGACCGAGCGCAAGTCGAAGGCCGAGGACGAGGGCGTTCGCATCGTCGAGAAGGCCAAGGGCGAAGCGAGCACGCTGCGTACCGACGCCCAGAAGGACGCCCAGCAGAAGCGCGAGGAGGCGGACGCCCTCTTCGAGGAGACCCGCGCCAAGGCCGCCCAGGCCGCCGCGGACTTCGAGACGAACCTCGCCAAGCGCCGCGAGCAGTCGGAGCGCGACCTCGCGTCCCGTCAGGCGAAGGCCGAGAAGCGTCTCGCCGAGATCGAGCACCGCGCCGAGCAGCTCCGCCTGGAGGCCGAGAAGCTCCGCACGGACGCCGAGCGCCGGGCCCGCCAGACGGTGGAGACCGCGCAGCGCCAGGCCGAGGACATCGTGGCCGACGCGAACGCCAAGGCCGACCGGATCCGCAGCGAGTCCGAGCGCGAGCTGGCGGCGCTCACCAACCGCCGCGACTCGATCAACGCGCAGCTGACCAACGTCCGCGAGATGCTGGCGACGCTGACCGGTGCCGCGGTGGCCGCCGCCGGCTCCCCTGCGGACGAGGAGCCCGCCTCCCGAGGCGTCCCGGCCCAGCAGACCCGCTGACCCGCCCGTACATCAGCTGTACCCCTTGCGCGCCCGGTTCCGCCTTTGTGGTGGCGCCGGGCGCGCGGCCGTTCTAGCGTGAACGCATGATCGAGCTTGACGGCCTCACCAAGCGCTTCGGCAACAAGGTTGCCGTCGACCATTTGTCATGCCAGGTCAGGCCAGGAATGGTGACGGGATTCCTGGGTCCGAACGGGGCGGGCAAGTCCACCACCATGCGCATGATGCTCGATCTCGACAACCCGACCAGCGGCTCGGTGCGCATCGACGGCAAGCACTACCGCGAGCTGCAGGAGCCGCTGAAGCACATCGGAGCTCTGCTGGACGCCAAGTCGATGCACGGCGGGCGCAGCGCGTACAACAATCTCCTCTGTCTCGCGCAGAGCAATCGCATCCCGGCGAGCCGGGTCTCCCACGTGCTCGACACGGTCGGCCTCAGTGCGGTGGCAAGGAAGAAGTCCAAGGGTTTCTCCCTCGGCATGGGCCAGCGGCTGGGAATCGCGGCGGCGTTGCTCGGCGATCCCGAAATCCTGATGTTCGACGAACCCGTCAACGGTCTGGACCCCGAGGGAATTCACTGGATCCGGAATCTGATGAAGGCGCTCGCCTCGGAAGGCCGGACGATCTTCGTTTCCTCCCACCTGATGAGCGAAATGGCGCTCACCGCGGATCACTTGATCGTGATCGGCCAGGGCAGGCTGCTCGCGGACACCTCGATGGCCGACTTCATCCAGGAGAACTCCCGCAGTTATGTGCGGATGCGTTCCCCGGAGCAGGAGCGGCTGCGCGACGCACTGCACTCCGCGGGCATGGTGGCGGTCGAGTCGGGCAACGGCATGCTGGAGATCGACGGGGCCACGACGGAACGGCTCGGCGAGTTCGCCGCCGAGCACGGGTTCGTGCTGCACGAGCTCAGCTCCCAGCGGGCCTCGCTGGAGGAGGCGTTCATGCAGATGACGGCGGGCTCGGTGGAGTACCACGCACATTCCGACCGGGACGAGGAGCAGCCGCCGCCCGTGGGCCCGCACTGGGGCGACCAGTGGAACCAGCAGCCCGGCAGCGGTACGCCCGGCGACGAAGCCAAGGGGGTATGACGGCGATGGCATCGCTGCCCGCGGTCCTCAACTCCGAATGGACCAAGATCCGTACGGTCTCCTCGACCACCTGGACCCTGATCTCCGCGTTCGTCGTCACCATCGCGATGGGGGCGGCGCTCAGCGCCCTGCTGAACGCCCAGTTCGACGACCTGTCCGATGCGGAGCGCGCCACTTTCGACCCCACGTTCGTCGGCTTCTCCGGGATGATCCTCGGCCAGCTCGCGATGGTCGTCTTCGGTGTCCTGGTGGTCGGTACGGAGTACAGCTCCGGCATGATCCGCACCTCGCTCGCGGCCGTACCGCAGCGCGGCTCGTTCCTGTTCAGCAAGATCGCGGTGGCGGGCGTCCTGGCCCTGGTGGTCGGCCTCGCCACCAGCTTCGTGACGTTCTTCCTGAGTCAGGCCCTGCTGGGCGACCACCGTACGGACATCGGCGCGGACCACGTGCTGCGCGCGGTCTTCGGCGGCGGGATCTACATGGGCCTGATCGCCGTCTTCTCCATGGGCGTGGCCTCGATGCTGCGCAGTTCCATGCTCTCGCTCGGCATCCTGATGCCCTTCTTCTTCCTCGTCTCACAGATCCTGTCGGCGGTCCCGGGTGCCAAGACCGTGGCCCGCTACTTCCCCGACCAGGCCGGATCCAAGATCATGCAGGTGGTCCCCGAGGCCATGAACAGCGATCCGGCGCCTTACGGGCCGTGGGGCGGGCTCGGCATCATGGCCCTGTGGGTGGTGGCGGCGGTGGCCGGCGGCTATCTCGTACTCAAGGAGCGGGACGCGTAGCCCCAGGAGCAGGCCCGAGGAGCGCGACGCCGGTCGGCCGTACGGGAAGAGCCGATGCTCGGCACAACCACTTGGCCGGAACCGCAGCGCGCTGGTTATCCTCCTAACTCTTACGGGGGCGTGCGGCCGAGTGGCCTGGGCCCCGACCGACAGATAAGTCGATGGGGCTGGAGAATGATCGAGGCAGTCGGCCTGACGAAGCGCTATGGCGCCAAGACAGCCGTGTACAACCTTTCCTTTCAGGTGCGGCCGGGGGCTGTCACGGGGTTCCTCGGTCCCAACGGGTCGGGCAAGTCCACGACCATGCGCATGATGCTCGGCCTGGACCGGCCGACCGCGGGACATGTGACGATCGGCGGCCACGCCTTCCGCAGCCTGCCCAACGCACCGCGCCAGGTGGGCGCGCTGCTCGACGCCAAGGCCGTGCACGGCGGGCGCAGTGCCCGTAACCACCTCCTCTCGCTGGCCCAGCTGGCCGGTATTCCGAGCGCCCGGGTGGACGAGGTCCTCGGTGTCGTCGGCCTGCAGGACGTCGCGAAGCGGCGGTCCAAGGGCTTCTCCCTCGGCATGGGGCAGCGGCTCGGCATCGCGGCGGCACTGCTCGGCGACCCGCAGGTCCTCCTCTTCGACGAGCCGGTCAACGGCCTCGACCCCGAGGGCATCCTCTGGGTCCGTAATCTCATGAAGCAGCTGGCCTCCGAGGGACGCACGGTCTTCGTGTCCAGCCACCTGATGAGCGAGATGGCGGTCACCGCCGATCATCTGATCGTGATCGGGCGGGGCCAGCTGCTCTCCGACATGAGCGTCACGGACTTCATCTCCGCCAACTCCGCGGACTTCGCCCGGGTCAGGGTTCCCGCGGACCAGCCGGAGCAGCGGGAGAAGCTGACCGCCTCGCTGACCGAGGCGGGCGGCCAGGTCATGTCGGAGCCGGACGGGGCCCTGCGGGTCACCGGCCTCCAGCTGCCCCGCATCAGCGATCTGGCGCACGCCTCGGACGTCCGGCTGTGGGAGCTCTCGCCGCACCAGGCATCCCTGGAGGAGGCGTACATGCGGATGACGCAGGGCGCAGTGGACTACCGCTCGACGGCGGACGCCAAGGCGGGGCTCCGGCAGCCGCAGCCGGGCTACGGGCAGCACCCGGGCTACGGGCCTCCTCAGCCGGGCTACGGGCAGCAGCCCGGCCATGCGCAGCCTCCGGTGGAGGTGCCGCAGCAGGGCTGGTACGCCCCGCCGCCCCCGGGACAGAACCCGTACGCCGGCCCGCCCGCACCCGCACCGGCCGCCCCCGCAGACCTGATCAAGAGCGAGACCAGCGAGGACTCCCGATGACTACGCCGGCAACTCCGCCGTCCCCGCAGGCACCCCAGGCGCCCTACCAGCAGCCGCAGCAGCCCCCGGCACAGCAGAACTGGCAGGGCGGCGGCCCGGCCGGCCTGTACGCCTCGCCCATTCCGGTGCGGCGTCCCGGCCTGGGCGACGCGATCGCCTCCGAGTGGACGAAGATCCGCTCCGTCCGCTCCACGATGTGGACGCTCGGCGTGATGATCGTGCTTCTGCTCGGCGTCGGGCTGCTGTCCGCGTTCGCCGTCAGCGCCTCGGACGCCGATCTCGGCGAGACCCCGGTGCTCAGTCTCGGCTTCTTCGGGGTGCTGCTCGGTTCGATCTGTGTGATCACCCTCGGCGTGCTGACCATCGCCTCCGAGTACGGCACGGGAATGATCCGTACGACGCTGACCGCCTGCCCGAGCCGGGCGCGGGTGCTGATCGCGAAGTCGATCGTCTTCTTCCTGCTCTCCTTCACCATCACCACGATCACGACCGGAATCGTCGGTGTGCTGCAGACGGCCATGCTGGACGGCGGAACGCCCAGCGGCAGCGACTGGCTGCGCGCCACGGTGGGCGTCGGCCTCTACATCGCCACGCTCGGGCTGCTCTCGCTCGCGCTCGGTGCGCTCATCCGGCACTCCGCGGGTGCGATCACGATCATGATCGCGGTGGTACTGCTGCCGCTCGTGCTGGCGATGTTCATGTTCTCCGAGACGCTGGCCGACCTCCAGCAGGCACTCTTCGAGTACTCGATCCCCAGCCAGCTCAGCGCGTTCTACGGTGAGTCGGTGACCTCGTCGGGACCGACCGGCTGGGACCCGCTGTGGATCATTCTCGGTGTGACCGCCGTGGCCATGGCCGGCGCCTTCGCGTCCCTGGACCGGCGCGACGTGTGACGCACGCGACGCGCGGTCAGTAGCGTGGCGCGTTCCTGGACCGCTGCACCCTCGTGGTGCGGCGGTCCTTCGCGTTCCAGCAGGCCTTGTGCCAGTGCCTGCGGTCGTCGATCCCGCCGAACTCGGGCCAGGCGACGAGGTGCGGCACGCCGGACGGGATCTCCTGGTCGCAGCCGGGGCAGCGGTACCGCTTGCCCATCGCGCTCGCGCCGCTCACCGGGCGCACCGACCACTCCTCGCCCTGCCAGCTCTCGCCGGCTCCGCCCCCGCCGTACCGCTCCGCCGCCTCTCCTGCGTTGCCGGTGGGACTCTCGCCGCCTCGGGGGCGGTTGCGGCGCGGGGACACGTGACACCTCACGGGGCGGTACGGGCAGATTCCATCCAGCGTAGAGCCATCGGCAGAGCCTTCGTGCCCGCTTGTGGCCCGTGTGCACCCGCGAGACGTGTGAGTTACCGGAAAATCGCAACAACTTCTCTCCGGACCGTGCCTTTGGCACGTGTCAGACGTTGTTGCGGGTAGGGGGAGTCGCGTCGGCCGCAAGGAGGCAAAAAGCGATGCGCGTAGGAACATTCGTACTGGCAGCGCAGTTTCCGGGCCAGGGACAGGGAGAAGCCCTGCACCGGGCCGTCCGGTCCGCCGAGGTCGCGGAGGAGTCCGGACTCGATTCGGTCTGGCTGGCAGAACATCATTTCGTGCCGTACGGGGTGTGCCCGTCGGCCGTGACACTGGCCGCTCTGCTGCTCGGCCGCACCCGCCGAATCCGTGTGGGCACGGCGGTGAGCGTGCTGCCGACCCAGCATCCGGTCGCGCTCGGCGAGCAGGCCGCACTGCTGCATCTGACCAGCGGCGGCCGCTTCACGCTGGGTGTGGGGCGCGGCGGGCCCTGGGTGGATCTGGAGGTGTTCGGAGGCGGCCTCGATGCGTACGAGAAGGGCTTCCCCGAGTCGCTGGAGCTGTTGCTCGACTGGCTCGGCAAGCCGCGTGTGGCGGGCCGCGGGGAGCGCTACGACTTCCGCGAGGTGGCGGTCGTGCCCCGGGCGGACGAGCTCCTCGGGGACGGCCCTGCCGGCCCTGAGGTGATCGTGGCCTGCACCTCGCCGAAAAGCGTGAAACTCGCCGCTGAAAAGGGTTTGCCCATGCTTCTCGGGATGCATTGCGACGATGCGGAGAAGGCCGACATGGTCGCTCTGTGGCGGTCGGCCGCCCGGGAGGCCGGTCAGCCGGCGGAGGTGGTGGAGAAGGTCGGACATGTGTCCGCAGGGGTGGCCCAGATCGCGGACCGTCCCGTCGACGCGGTGGAGACCCTCGTGAAGGCGATGCCTGGCTGGCTGCGGCAGGGGCTCGGCGCCCATGTGACGGTCGACGGCAGGCACCGGGTGATGCGCGACCCCGTGGCGTACACGGAGTTCCTGTGCGGTCTGCATCCGGTGGGTCCGCCCCGGCTCGCGGCCGACCGGCTGGCGGCGACGGCGGAGCGGACGGGCATCACCCGCTTCGCCCTCCTGGTGGAGGGATCGGGCGATCTCGCGGCGACGGAGGAGAACGTGCAGCGGCTGGGCACCGAGGTGCTGCCGTTGCTGAAGTGATCTGTTCATACAGGTTGCCCTGGTGGTGCGGTGGTACGGGAGCTGCCGCCCCGGAGCCAGTTGCACCTCCCGCGGCCCGAAGCGGCAGCAGGAGTGTTCAGCAGTCCCGTAGTTCGGGCGACTGGTTGAGCAACTGGCCCCTCACCGAGGTGAATCGGGCCAATCGTTCGTCGACCGAGGCGTCCAGTGGGAACACCGCGATGCGGTGGCAGTTCTGGAATGCCAGACGCACCCCGAAGTGCCGCTGCAGCGCGCCGCGTATCGCATCACTCGCAAGCGCACGCAGCAGCTGACCACGTGCCTGCTCGTCCGGCGGCGGCGTCTGGTTGTCGGCGAACTGACCGCCGTCGACCTTCAGCTGGGCCACCAGAGAGCTGATCATCTCCCATGCGTAGGGCAGGGAGGTCCGGACGCAGTCGACGAAGTCGGCTTCGTCGACCTCGCCTCGCTCGGCCTGTTCCAACAGCGCCGGTGAGACGTCGAGCGACATGGGTTCTCCTCTCGCGACCCCGACGGTGGCCGGGGCCTTACGGGCAGGGAAGGAGGACGGCGACGCTGTGTGCACAGACGGCGACCTCCTGCTTCCACGTTAAGGGTGCAGTCCGGGCCGCACCAGGAGATTGGGAACACAACCGGCCAATAACGAACGGTCGCAAAGAGGGGCAAGCCAGAAGCGCGGCCGTCAAGGGGGGTGTCCGCTGCGGGGTAGGGGAATCGCGTGGACCGCCCGCAGTCGAGTAGCGTTGCCGACCATGCGTCTCGTCATCGCCCGTTGCTCCGTCGACTACGCGGGCCGGCTCACCGCCCACCTGCCCTCCGCCCCCCGTCTGATCCTGGTGAAGGCGGACGGCAGCGTCTCGATCCACGCCGACGACCGGGCCTACAAACCTCTCAACTGGATGTCCCCGCCGTGCACCCTGAAGGAGGGCGCCGACGACAGCGAAGGCGTCTGGACCGTGGTGAACAAAGCGGGCGAGAAACTGATCATCACGATGGAGGAAATCCTCCACGACTCGTCCCATGAGCTGGGTGTCGATCCAGGGCTCATCAAGGACGGTGTGGAAGCGCACCTCCAGGAACTCCTCGCCGACCGGATCGACACGCTCGGCGAGGGCTACACCCTGATCCGCCGCGAGTACCCGACCGCCATCGGTCCGGTCGACATCCTGTGCCGGGACGCGGACGGGAAGACCGTGGCCGTCGAGCTGAAGCGGCGGGGCGACATCGACGGCGTGGAGCAGCTGACCCGCTACCTGGAACTGCTCAACCGGGACCCTCACCTGGCCCCGGTCAGGGGTGTGTTCGCCGCCCAGGAGATCAAGCCGCAGGCCCGCGTGCTGGCGACGGACCGCGGGATCGGGTGTCTGGTCCTCGACTACAACGCGATGCGGGGCATCGAGGACGACAAGCTGCGGCTGTTCTGAGCCGTGCCGGTGTTCCCGGCCGCCGGACGGGCTTGAATTCCGGACCGTCCGGCGATAGCGATCTGGTGCACGACAGCGAGTGGATCAGCGAGCGACGTCCTGCGGCTCCGCATCCAAGGCGGAGGCGCAGGGCGCCCTGCGCCCGCTCGCTGTCGTGCACCACGTCGTAGGGGGCCCGGCCGACGGCCGGTGCGGGTGTCCTCGGCCGCCGGAAGGGCCCGAGTGTCCCGTCCGGCGGCTTTCTGGGTTTCACGCCACCGTCGGAGTGCCGTCGGATGTCCCCGCCGTGCTGGGCCCGGCGCTCGTTGCCGAGGCGGTCGTCGACTCTGCCGGTCCACTCGCCGAGTTGGATATTTCCGGCTCGGTCGGGGGCTCCTCCGTAGGAGTCGGGCTCGTGGAAGGCGTCGTCGGGCTCGTGGAGGGCGTCGGCGGCGGCGTGGTGGGCGCAGTGGTCGGCGACTTCGTCGGCTTACCCGTCGGCGAGGGGTTGCCTGACGTCGGCCGGCCGCTGGGACGGCCGCTCGACGTGGCGCCCGTCGTCGGGCCCGAGTCCGGACCCGATGCGCCCGGGGACGGGGTGCCGTTGCCGGACGGAGTTGCCCGGCCCGATGCTCCCGGGCTCTTGGCTCCGCCGGGTGTGGCGTCGCCGGAGGCCGTACCGTCCGTCGGCTCGTCCGCGGAGAGGCCGCTCTCGCTGTCGTCCTCGTTCGCGGACTGCTCGGTCGTGACGTTCTGGCCCTCGGGGTCCTCGCTGCCGGACGTCGCGCCCAGGGTCACCACCGTGCCGAGCACGGCGGCCAGCAGGGCACCCGCACCCACCGCGACCAGATTGCGCCGGGCGCCCTGGAGTACCGCGATACGCCCGCCGAACGATCCCTTGCCGGCCCCGGGAGCACTCTGCCGGGAGACCAGCGTGGACGACTCCTCTGCCTGCCGGGGGAACAGGGGCATGGCTGCCGGTATGCCACCGGGCGGCGATGCCGACTCCTCGTGGCGCGCGGCCGGCACCTCCTCGCCCGCGGGGGTGCGACCGATCTGCACCGGACCGCCGGAGCGGTCCGCGACCAGGGCGAGCGCCCTGCGTCCCGCCACCGCACCGGACTTGTCGGCGAGTGCGCCGCGCATGCCGACGGAGGCCTCCAGCTCTGCCCGGGCCCGGTCCAGATTGCCGGTGCACAGCGCGAGGACGCCCAACTCATGGTGGAAGTAGGCCTCTTCGGCCACCTCTCCGGCGATCCTGGCGGCCTCCTGGCCGACCCTGAGGGCCTTCTCCCAGGCGCCCCAATGCATCCCCGCCGCAAAGGCGGGAGAGGCGCTACGGGCCAGCAGAACAGCAGCGCTGGCCTGCCCGGCCCGGTCGCCCAGGACGAGGTGCGCCAGGGCGGCGAGGATGGCATCGGCCTCGGCGACCGCCCGCTCGGAGGTGACGGAGGGGTGCCCCGCCCACCAGGCGTAGTGCTGGGCGGCGGTCCGGGCGCGCACGTCCGCGTCCTCGCCGTAGCCGGTTGCCTCCAGCTGGGCCAGCACACCGGCGGCGAGCCGGTAGCGGGAGCCCGCCGGGGAGAGCAGCCCGCACGCGGCCAGCTCGCCCATCGCGGCATCGGCATGGGTGTCCCCCACCAGCGCCGGCAGATGCGCCTGGTGCGGGACCTCCCCGCCGAGTGCGACGGCGAAGTGCAGGGTGTCCTGCGCGGCCTCACTCAGCCGGGAGGCGAGCAGGGCGGCGGGCGCCGCACCTTCACCGAGGCTGGGCAGCGGTATCTCCTGGGCCTCGGACCGGCCGAAGGGCGCGTCGGCCGGCTCGTCGTCGTATCCGTCGGCGAATATCTCCGGGTCGGTGCGCAGCTGGTCGCGCTGGCGCAGCAGCGCGCCCGCCTGGACGAAACGCAGCGGCAGTCCTTCGGACTCGAACCAGAGGTCGCCCGCCCAGTTCGCCTCGTCATCGGTGAGCGGGCGCTCCACGACGCGCTCGAGCAGCTCGATCGAGGAGCTGCGGCCGAGTCCGGTGAGGAAGACCTCTTCGAGGTTCGAGTCGGCGGTGGGCGCGGCGACGTCGGGTGTCGTGCCGAACAGGAACGCGCACTCGGGCGTCGCGTCGAGCAGTTCCTGCAGCGCGGCGCCGCCGAACTCCAGGTCGTCGAGGACGACGACGGCGCCGATGCCGTGGACGAGAGCCAGGAGGCCCTCGCGGTCGGGCCGGTGCAGCGGAGCCTGGTGGACGGCTTCGAAGAGGTTGTACAGCAGGTCGGTGGTGGTGCGCTTGTATCCGGAGAGGTGTACGACCCCGTCGGGTGCCAGGTCCGCGCAGTCCGCGGCCACGGCGGTGAGCAGGGCCGTGCGGCCGGAACCGGCCGGGCCGGTCAGCCGCACCGAGCGCCCCCGTGCCAGCAGCCGCACCAGCCGCTCCCGCTCCTCCTGGCGTTCCAGGAGAGGCAGCTGCGGTCCGGGAGGCCCCGGCGGTACGGGCGGTGCGGTGGCTCGCTCGCGGTCGGCGCGCTCCGTGGCCGTGTGCCGTACGGGCGTGGCGGGCTGCTCCCCCGGCCTGCAGGGCTCGATCTCGCTGCCGTCGACCGGATTGACCGTGAGCAGGAAGTCGCCCGATATGAGCTGCACCGTGCGGGACTGCTGTGGTGTCTGGTGCGCGAAGTCGGGCGTCAGAGGATCGCGGGACTGCCGTCGCCGCGCGGCGTCCTCCCCGGAACGGTCGTGTTCACGGCCGTACTCTTCCGGCCCCCGGTTGGTCGGGTCCATCGTCAAAGCCCCCCAGACGCGTAGCGCGCGGTTGCCCCTCCCGGCCTCGCACGCCCCGCTGTCGTTTCCGGTCCGGTGTCTGCTCCATGGGTTCCGTCGATCAGCAGACGGCCGAACCCTAAACCTTCGCACAGTATCTACGAACGAGTGGGGGGCCGCGCCGCCCAAGACGTCACAGTCTCGTGAGGATTGTGACTGATCCGCCGCTCGGCCGCGTTATACGCGCGGCAGGGAGTCTGCGGCGATTCCGCCCTCGATGGCCAGAATGCGGTGCAGTCTGGTCGCCACCAGCAGGCGCTGCATCTGCGGCGGCACGCCGCGCAGCACCAGCCGCCGGCCTGCCCGGCCGGCTCTGCGGTGCGCGCCCATGATGACGCCGAGTCCTGTGGCGTCCCACGAGTCCAGCTCGGTCAGGTCCAGCACGAGGTCGCCGGCTCCGTCGTCGACGGCCGAGTGCAGAACCGTACGGGCGTCCGCCGCGCTTCGGACATCGAGGCGGCCCCCGATGACCAGCTCGGCGTGGTCGCCCCTGATGTACATATGCGCTCCCCGGAAGTACTCCGTAGCAAGGTCGGTCGGTCTGGTTTTCTCGTCTGCTTCTGTCACCACTGACTGCCGCAGCGACGGAGAAGTTGCCGTCTGTAAGCGAACCGATACCGAATTCACCCTGAGGGGTGACAGCGGTCCGCCGGAAAAGCCCGCTCCGGATCCCGGACAGCGCCGGGCCCCGGAGCTCCCGGGCCTGATTGACGGCAGATCAGGCATCCGGGGGCCTCGAAACGATCAGTAGGTGTAGAAGCCCTGCCCACTCTTGCGGCCGATGTCACCTGCATCGACCATTCGGCGCATCAGCTCCGGAGCGGCGAACTTCTCGTCCTGCGACTCGGTGTAGATGTTGCCGGTGGCGTGCAGCAGGATGTCGACGCCGGTCAGGTCGGCCGTGGCGAGCGGGCCCATGGCGTGGCCGAAGCCCAGCTTGCAGGCGATGTCGATGTCCTCGGCCGAGGCGACGCCCGACTCGTACAGCTTGGCGGCCTCGACGACGAGTGCCGAGATCAGCCGGGTGGTGACGAAGCCCGCGACGTCACGGTTGACCACGATGCACGTCTTGCCGACGGACTCGGCGAACTCCCGAGCGGTGGCGAGGGTTTCGTCGCTGGTCTTGTAGCCGCGCACCAGCTCGCAGAGCTGCATCATGGGCACCGGCGAGAAGAAGTGCACACCGACGACGCGCTCGGGCCGCTCCGTCACGGCCGCGATCTTGGTGATCGGGATGGCGGAGGTGTTGGAGGCGAGGACGGCGTCCTCCCGTACGACCTTGTCCAGTGCCCGGAAGATCTCGTGCTTGACCTCGAGCTTCTCGAAGACGGCCTCGACGACGACATCGGCGTCCGCCACCGCGTCGAGGTCGGTGCTCGTGGTGATGCGGGCGAGTGCCGCCTCGGCGTCGGCCGCCTCCAGCTTGCCCTTGGAGACGAACCTGTCGTAGCTGGCCTCGATGCCGTCGCGGCCGCGGGTCAGGGCCGCGTCGGTGACATCACGCAGCACGACGTCCCAGCCCGCCTGGGCGGAGACCTGCGCGATACCGGACCCCATGAGTCCGGCGCCGATGACGGCGAGCTTCCTGGCCACGTTCGCACCCCTATGCATTCAGCAACGGTTCTTCCACATGCTCTCCGGCGGAGATTAGTACCCGTGAGGGGCGCTGGGGCTGCGAAGAGATGCGCGTCACGTCTCACATGACGGACATCACACCGGCGGAGGTCATTCGGCGGCGCGCCGCGCGTAGTTGAGTACGCCCGCGCCGAGCAGCCCCTCGATGTCGTCGAGGACGGCACGCGCGTCCCCGGAGACGTCGACGGCCTTGCGGCCGGCCCTCATCTCCTTGCTGATGAATCCGACGACGGCGCTCTCGATCCAGGCGATCTGGCCACCGACGAGCAGCGGCATCGGGTCCTCGGCGGCTGTGCCCGTCTCCTCGCAAAGAGGCGTGACGACGGCGTCGAGCACCTCCTGCTGGAGGTACCGGAGGCGGGCCTTGAGCGTGGGCGCACCGCTGCCCGGGGTGCTGATCGAATTCGCGTTCGTCGGCCTGCCGACCGTCTCGCCGGCCTCGCTGTCGTACGCCCTGGCCATGAAGGTCCGTACGCCGCAGGAATCCGGGCCCGTGATCAACACGCTCACGATGCCGGCCATGCTGCTCTCCGGGCTGATGCGGCCGATGACACCGGCCCCGGCGTGGCGGGACGTTCTGTCGCACCTCACGCCGCTCCGGTATCCGGTGGACGCTGTGCGGGACGCGTACGGGGGCTCGTACGCCACGGCGCACATGCTGTACGGGGTGCCGGTGTCGCTCGGCTTCACCCTCCTGGCCGTGACGGTCGGCACACGGGTCTTCCGCAAGGCCGGAGCGTAACTAGTCTGGCCGCATGGTCAATCTGACGCGCATCTACACCCGTACCGGCGACCAGGGCACCACCGCCCTCGGCGACATGAGCCGGACCGCCAAGACCGATCTGCGGATCTCGGCGTACGCCGACGCCAACGAGGCCAATGCCGCCATCGGCACGGCGATCGCGCTCGGGCAGCTCTCCGAGGACGTCGTGAAGGTCCTCGTCCGCGTCCAGAACGACCTGTTCGACGTGGGCGCGGATCTGAGCACGCCGGTCGTGGAGGACCCCAAGTACCCGCCGCTGCGGGTCGAGCAGTCCTACATCGACAAGCTCGAAGGGGACTGCGACACATTCCTGGAGGACCTGGAGAAGCTGCGCAGCTTCATCCTGCCGGGCGGTACTGCGGGAGCGGCGCTCCTGCACCAGGCGTGCACGGTGGTCCGGCGGGCCGAGCGGTCCACCTGGGCGGCGATGGAGGTGCACGGCGATGTGATGAACGCGCTGACGGCGACGTACCTCAACCGCCTCTCCGACCTCCTGTTCATCCTCGCGCGGACGGCGAACCAGGAGGTCGGGGACGTGCTGTGGGTGCCGGGCGGCGAGCGCTGATCAGCGACCCGCCCCGACCCGGCCCTTGGGCTCCTGCTTGGGGAACAGCGTGTAACCCCCGGCGATGATCAGGTTGATCCCGATCACCCAGAGCATCTTCTGCTGCCACATCCGCAGCGAGCCGGAGTCACCGTCCCCGCCCACGTACCAGACCGCCGCCTGCAGCAGCGCCGTGGCCGTCACCGCGGCGACGATCCAGCGGGCGGCGGTGCGCCACTCGTGGGCCGCCCGCGCCATCCCGTACTTCGGGGGCTTCACCGGCGGCGGACCGCCCGCGAAGCGGTGGGCGACCCTGGCGTCGACCCACTGGATGGTGGAGTGGCCGAGTCCCACGGTGAAGCCGATGTAGACGGCGGCCAGGCCGTGCTTCACGCCCGGCTCGGCGCCGTTCTTCAGGTCGATGGCCGTCACCACCAGCAGAACGACCTCCAGCAGGGGCTCGCACAGCAGCACGGCCGCGCCCAGCCGGGGCTTCTTCGCGACGTAGCGCAGTCCGAGTCCGGCGGCGAGCAGCACCCAGAAGCCGGCCTCGCAGAGCACGATCAGTGTGACGATCACGGCACTTCTCCTTCCGGTCCCCTCCAGCCTCCCGTCCGCAGGGCACCGGATCGTCGTCGGCAGTGACGAATCGTGACTGCATAGTTCGATGTAGCCGCACCTCACCCCTCGAACGGACGTCCGGCGCCGCCCCGGCGTGTTGGATGGACGGGTGTCCACCTTTGTGCGCCCGCACCGTCACGACGTACTGATCGCGGTCATCGGGCTGTCCGGTGGTCTGGTGCTCTGGCTGGCAGGCCTGCACCCCCAAGGCGGCCGGCTCCTCACCGCGCACTGGACGGCTCTCGTGCCGCTCGCGTCGATGGCCGGGATGGAACTGCTGCGGCGGACCGCACCGCAGACCGCGCTGGTCCTCGGCACGCTCACACTGGTCGCCGATCAGTGCACGACAGGCAGCCTGGCCACCACGCTGATGTTCACCGACATCATGTACGCCGCCGTGGTGTACGGAACCCCGGCCGCCGCACGCCGGATCCCGGTGACCACGTTCCTGATCACGGTCGCCGTCACGATCGGCTTCCTCGCCTGGTTCCGCACCGCCGAGGCGCTGCTGATCGGCATCGTCACCGGACTGGTCTCGTTCGCCCCCGCCATCACCGGCGTCAGCGTCCGCAACCACCGCGACGCGGCCGAGACCGCCCGGCTGCGCGCCGACCAGACCGCGCTCCTGGCCGAGATGGACCGGGTCCAGGCGGTGACCGCCGAGCGTTCCCGAATGGCCCGCGAACTGCACGACATGGTCGCCAACCATCTCTCGGCGATCGCCATCCACTCCACCGCCGCGCTCTCCATCGACGACCCGGACACCTCACGCAACGCCCTCGGAGTGATCCGGCAGAACAGCGTCGACGGCCTGGCGGAGATGCGGCGGCTGATCGGACTGCTGCGCGACAGCGGCGGTGACGCCCGGCCGAGCGCGGCACCGACCCTGGCGTCCCTGGACGCCCTCGTCGAACAGGCGGGGGCGAACTCGTCGTCCAGCGGACTGACCGTCACGCTCGCCGACGCCCGCGAGCAGCCGGAACCGCTGCCCGCACCGGTCGAGCTGGCCGCGTACCGCATCGTCCAGGAGTCCCTGACGAACGCGCTGAAGCATGCCGCACCGGGCCCGGTGGCGGTCGGGCTCGGCCGGTCGGGCAACCTGCTGACGGTGGAGGTCAGCAGTGTGTTCGGCAGCCGGCCGGGACCGCGTGCGCCCGGTTCGGGTGCCGGCCTCGTGGGAATGCGGGAGCGGGTTGCCCTGCTCGGCGGGACGATCGAGGCGGGGCCCGTATCCGCGGAGGACGGCACGAAGATCTGGCAGGTGCGGGCCGAACTGCCCGTCGAGAAAGAGGTGTTGGGACGATGACGATCCGGGTACTGGTCGCCGAGGACCAGGCGGCGGTCCGCGCGGGGCTGGTGCTGATCCTGGGCAGCGCAGCGGACATCGAGGTCGTGGGCGAGGCCGGCGACGGCGAGAGTGCCGTGTACCTGGCCCGCGAACTGCGCCCGGATCTCGTGCTGATGGACATCCAGATGCCCCGGCTCGACGGGGTGTCGGCGACCAAGCAGGTCGTTGCGGAGCAGCTCGCCGACGTACTGGTGCTGACGACCTTCGATCTGGACGAGTACGTCTTCGGGGCGCTGCGGGCGGGCGCGTCGGGCTTCCTGCTGAAGAACACCGACGCACACGACCTGCTCGATGCGGTTCGTACGGTGGCACGCGGCGAGGGACTGATCGCGCCGGCCGTGACGCGACGGCTGATCGCGGAGTTCGCCGTGACCGCCCCCGCGCGCCGGGTGGGCGCACCGGATCCGGCGGTGCTCGATGCGCTGACACCGCGGGAGCGCGAAGTGCTGGGCGCTCTCGGTGAAGGGCTGTCGAACGCGGAGATCGCGGTGCGGCTCTCGATGGCAGAGGCAACGGCGAAGACGCACGTCAGCAGGCTGTTGGGGAAGCTGGAGCTACGGAGCAGGGTCCAAGCTGCGGTACTCGCACAGGAGTTGGATCTTTGAGGTTGAGCGCGGATCTTTGGTCTGGACCTCTTGACGATTGGTCCAGACCTTCCTAATCTCACCGAACACGCACGCTGCGATGAGTACGCCATGACAAGGCGCTCTCAGGGCGACGCAGGGTTTGCAGTCCACGGACCACCCCCGTTTGTCGGACCTCACCCGAGGAGCACCGTTGAGCACTGAAACCCCCCTACGCCGATCCAGACTCAGATGGAGACTCGGAGCCGGCGGAGCCACCAGATCGAAGGCGGTCGCGGGCTTCACCGCGCTGCTTCTGCCGCTCGCCGCGATGGTCGGGCTGGCCTCCCCCGCCGAAGCCGCCACATCGGCAACCGCCACCTACGTCAAGAAGACCGACTGGGGCACCGGTTTCGAGGGCCAGTGGACGGTGAAGAACACCGGCACCACCGCCCTTTCCTCCTGGACGATCGAGTGGGACTTCCCCTCCGGCACCGCGGTCGGCTCCGCCTGGGACGCCGCCGTCACCAGCTCCGGAACCCACTGGACCGCCAAGAACCTCGGCTGGAACGGAACCGTAGCTCCGGGCGCCAGCATCAGCTTCGGCTTCAACGGCACCGGCACCGGCTCCCCCACCGGCTGCAAGCTGAACGGCGGCTCCTGTGACGGCGGCAGCGTCCCCGGCGACAATGCCCCGTCCAAGCCCGGCACCCCCACCGCCGGCAACGTCACCGACACCTCGGTGAAGCTCACCTGGAGCGCAGCCACCGACGACAACGGCATCAAGAACTACGACGTCCTGCGCGACGGTGCCAAGGTCGCCACGGTCACCACGACGACGTACACCGACACCGGCCTCACCAAGGGCACCGATTACTCCTACACGGTGCAGGCCCGCGACACCGCCGACCAGACCGGTCCGGTCAGCTCCTCGGTGGCCGTCCGCACCACCGGCACCACCGACCCGGGCCCCGGCCCCGGTGGCAAGGTCAACCTCGGCTACTTCACGGAGTGGGGCGTCTACGGGCGCAACTACCACGTCAAGAACCTGGTGACGTCCGGCTCCGCCGCCAAGATCACGCACATCAACTACGCGTTCGGCAACGTCCAGAACGGCAAGTGCACCATCGGTGACACCTACGCCGACTACGACAAGGCGTACACGGCCGACCAGTCGGTCGACGGAGTCGCCGACACCTGGGACCAGCCGCTGCGCGGCAACTTCAACCAGCTGCGCAAGCTCAAGGCGAAGTACCCGCACATCAAGGTCCTCTGGTCGTTCGGCGGCTGGACCTGGTCCGGCGGGTTCCCACAGGCTGCCCAGAACCCCGCAGCCTTCGCCCAGTCCTGCTACGACCTGGTCGAGGACCCCCGCTGGGCCGATGTCTTCGACGGCATCGACATCGACTGGGAGTACCCCAACGGCTGCGGTCTCACCTGTGACACCAGCGGCCCGGCGGCACTGAAGAACGTCGCCTCCGCACTGCGGACGAAGTTCGGCGCCAACAACCTGGTCACCGCCGCGATCACCGCGGACGGCTCGAACGGCGGCAAGATCGACGCGGCCGACTACGCCGGCGCGGCCCAGTCCATGAACTGGTACAACGTGATGACGTACGACTTCTTCGGCGCCTTCGCACCGGCGGGCCCGACGGCACCGCACTCGCCGCTGACCTCGTACTCCGGCATCCCGCAGGAGGGCTTCAACTCCGCCGCCGCCATCGCCAAGCTGAAGGCCCAGGGCGTCCCGGCCTCGAAGCTGCTCCTCGGCATCGGCTTCTACGGCCGCGGCTGGACCGGTGTCACCCAGTCCGCCCCCGGCGGCACTGCGACCGGCGCGGCCCCGGGCACCTACGAGGCGGGCATTGAGGACTACAAGGTCCTCAAGAACACCTGCCCCTCCACCGGCACCGTCGCCGGCACCGCGTACGCCCACTGCGGCACCAACTGGTGGAGCTACGACACCCCGGCCACCATCGCGTCCAAGATGGCGTGGGCGAACGGCCAGGGGCTGGGAGGCGCGTTCTTCTGGGAGTTCAGTGGTGACACCGCCAACGGCGAGCTCGTGAGCGCCATGGACGGCGGTCTCAACTAGATCCCCACGCTGTAGGCACGCCCCCGCAAAAAGCGCCGGGGAGACAGGTCCGCCCCCTGTCTCCCCGGTTTTCGCATGTACTGCGCAGATACGCTTCTCAGGCCACGTTGACCCGCTGGCCGGGCGGAGCCGCCTCCAGCCAGGCGAGGAAGCCCGTCAGCGCGTCCTCGCTCATCGCCAGCTCCAGGCGGGTCCCCCGGTGGAGACAGCCGAGTACGACGGAATCGGACAGGAGAGCCAGCTCCTCCTCGCCCTCGGGCAGCCGGCGCGCGACCACCTCGATCGAGGAGCGCTCCAGGCCGCGGCGCGGACGGGGCGCATAGGAGAAGACGCGGAACCAGTCGACGCGGTCACCGCTGTAGCGCGCGACGCCGTACACCCAGCCCTTGCCGGACGGATCCGGCTCCTGCGACACGTCCCAGCGCAGACTGCAGTCGAAGGTCCCACCGGAGCGCTGGATCAGCCGCCTGCGCAGACCGAAGACGAACAGACCCACCGCGACCAGTACGACGACCAGACCGCCCACCCACAAAGCGAGGACCATCTCCACCGACCTCCTCGCATCGTCGAGTAACGGATACCGAACCGAGCCGAACCGAACTGCACCTGCATCGCCTCAGCCGCGACACGGTCTGGATAATTCCAGCTCGGGCCGCGGCTGAGTCAAAAAACACATCGTGGGGGTGCTAGTGCACCGCCACCGCACGCAGTCGCACATCGGCGCGCCGCTCGGCGGCGGCGTCCGTGTCCGACTTCGCACGCTCCAGCGCACGCTCGGCGCGCTGGACGTCGATCTCGTCCGCAAGCTCGGCAATCTCCGCAAGCAGCGAGAGCTTGTCGTCAGCGAACGAGATGAAACCGCCGTGCACAGCGGCGACAACCGTCGCGCCGTCGCTCGTACGGATCGTCACCGGGCCCGATTCCAGCACACCCAGAAGCGGCTGGTGACCGGGCATGACGCCGATGTCGCCGGACGTGGTACGTGCGACAACGAGGGTGGCCTCGCCGGACCAGACACTGCGGTCCGCGGCGACCAGCTCGACATGCAGCTCAGCAGCCAAGGGTGGCTCCTCGGGTCACCACCCGGCGGTCATGCCGGGTGTTGGGTCAATTCTACGGGGCGTGGTGAGGGGGGCGGGACACACCCACCCCCCTCGGTGAGCCGGAGGCTCAGGAGACGCCGAGCTCCTTGGCGTTGGCCTTGAGGTCCTCGATGCCACCGCACATGAAGAACGCCTGCTCGGGGAAGTGGTCGTACTCACCGTCGCAGATCGAGTTGAACGCGGCGATCGACTCGTCGAGCGGCACGTCCGAACCGTCCAGGCCGGTGAACTGCTTGGCGGCGTGGGTGTTCTGCGACAGGAAGCGCTCGACGCGACGGGCACGGTGGACAACGAGCTTGTCCTCCTCGCCCAGCTCGTCGATACCGAGGATCGCGATGATGTCCTGGAGGTCCTTGTACTTCTGCAGGATCCCCTTGACGCGGCTGGCCGTGTCGTAGTGGTCCTGCGCGATGTAGCGCGGGTCCAGGATGCGGGACGTGGAGTCCAGCGGGTCCACGGCCGGGTAGATGCCCTTCTCGGAGATCGGACGGGAAAGAACCGTCGTCGCGTCGAGGTGGGCGAACGTGGTGGCCGGGGCCGGGTCGGTCAGGTCGTCCGCGGGGACGTAGATCGCCTGCATCGAGGTGATCGAGTGACCACGCGTCGAGGTGATGCGCTCCTGGAGCACACCCATCTCGTCGGCCAGGGTCGGCTGGTAACCCACTGCGGACGGCATACGGCCGAGCAGCGTGGAGACCTCGGAACCGGCCTGCGTGAAGCGGAAGATGTTGTCGATGAAGAGCAGCACATCCTGCTTCTGCACATCGCGGAAGTACTCCGCCATGGTCAGGGCGGACAGTGCGACCCGCAGACGGGTGCCCGGCGGCTCGTCCATCTGGCCGAAGACCAGCGCGGTCTTCTCCAGGACGCCCGACTCGGTCATCTCGTCGATGAGGTCGTTGCCCTCACGGGTGCGCTCGCCGACACCGGCGAACACCGACACACCGTCGTGCAGCTTCGCCACACGCATGATCATTTCCTGGATGAGGACCGTCTTGCCGACGCCCGCACCACCGAACAGACCGATCTTGCCGCCCTTGACGTACGGGGTCAGCAGGTCGACGACCTTCAGGCCGGTCTCGAACATCTCGGTCTTGGACTCGAGCTGGTCGAAGGCCGGGGCCTTGCGGTGGATCGGCCAGCGCTCGGTGATCTGCGCCTCGGCCTCCGGCTCGTTCAGGATCTGACCGAGGGTGTTGAACACCTTGCCCTTGGTGATGTCACCGACCGGGACGGTGATACCCGCACCCGTGTTGGTCACCGCGGCCTGGCGGACCAGACCGTCGGTGGGCTGCATCGAGATCGCGCGGACCACGCCGTCACCCAGGTGCTGGGCGACTTCGAGGGTCAGCGTCTTACGAGCGCCGGCCTCGGCCGGGTCGTCGACCTCGACGTGCAGGGCGTTGTAGATCTCCGGCATCGCGTCGACGGGGAACTCCACGTCGACGACCGGGCCGATGACCCGGGCGACGCGGCCCGTGGCAGCGGCCGTCTCAACTGTCGTCGTCATTACTTGTCACTCCCCGCGGACGCGTCGGCCAGCGCACCTGCACCGCCGACGATCTCGCTGATTTCCTGGGTGATTTCGGCCTGGCGGGCCGCGTTGGCAAGCCGGGAAAGGCTCTTGATCAGATCCCCGGCGTTGTCGGTCGCCGACTTCATCGCACGACGGCGGGCGGCGTGCTCGGAAGCAGCAGCCTGCAGCAGTGCGTTGTAGATGCGGCTCTCGACGTAGCGCGGCAGAAGGGCGTCGAGGACGTCCTCGGCCGACGGCTCGAAGTCGAACAGCGGAAGGATCTCGTCCTTCGCACCGCTCTCCTCCGCGACCTGGTCGAGCGAGAGCGGCAGCATCCGGCCGTCGACCGCGTTCTGCGTCATCATCGACACGAACTCGGTGTAGACGATGTGCAGCTCGTCGACGCCGCCCTCGGCCGTGTCCTTCTGGATGGACTCGATCAGGGGCGCCGCGATCTTCTTGGCGTCCGCGTACTCCGGGCTGTCGGTGAAGCCGGTCCACGACTCCGCGACCTTGCGCTCACGGAAGCCGTAGTAGGCGACACCCTTGCGGCCGACGATGTACGTGTCGACCTCCTTGCCCTCGGCCGCCAGCCGCTCCCGCAGCCGCTCCGCCGCCTTGATGGCGTTGGAGGAGTAGCCGCCGGCCAGACCGCGGTCGCTCGTGAGGAGCAGAACCGCGGCCCGCACCGGGGCGTCGGCCTCGGTGGTGAGCGGGTGCCTGGTGTTCGAGCCGGTCGCCACCGCGGTCACCGCACGGGTGAGCTCGGTCGCGTACGGCATCGACGCCGTCACCTTGCGCTGCGCCTTGACGATGCGCGAGGCGGCGATCATTTCCATCGCCTTGGTGATCTTCTTGGTCGCGGTGACGGCTTGGATGCGGCGCTTGTAAACGCGAAGCTGAGCGCCCATCGATCAGCCCTCGCCCAGAAGCTTGCCGTCCGAGGTCTCGAACTGCTGCTTGAAGGCGGCGATCGCGTCAGCGATCGACTGCAGCGTGTCGTCGGACATCTTGCCGCCCTCGGCGATGCTGGTCAGGAGGTCCTTGCGCTCACGGCGCAGGTACTCCAGCAGCTCGCCCTCGAAGCGGCGGATGTCCTCGACCGGGACGTCGTCCATCTTGCCCGTGGTGCCGGCCCAGACGGAGACGACCTGCTCCTCCATCGGGAACGGGGCGTACTGCGGCTGCTTCAGCAGCTCGACCATGCGCTTACCGCGCTCCAGCGACGCCTTGGAGGCCGCGTCCAGGTCGGAACCGAAGGCGGCGAACGCCTCCAGCTCGCGGTACTGGGCGAGGTCCACGCGCAGACGGCCGGAAACCTGCTTCATGGCCTTGTGCTGGGCGGAGCCACCGACTCGGGAGACCGAGATACCGACGTTGAGTGCCGGACGCTGACCCGCGTTGAACAGGTCGGACTCCAGGAAGCACTGGCCGTCGGTGATGGAGATGACGTTGGTCGGAATGAACGCCGACACGTCGTTCGCCTTGGTCTCGACGATCGGGAGACCCGTCATCGAACCGGCGCCCATGTCGTCGGAGAGCTTGGCGCAGCGCTCCAGCAGACGCGAGTGCAGGTAGAAGACGTCGCCCGGGTAGGCCTCGCGGCCCGGCGGACGGCGCAGCAGAAGCGACACGGCGCGGTAGGCGTCGGCCTGCTTCGAAAGGTCGTCGAAGATGATCAGAACGTGCTTGCCGGCGTACATCCAGTGCTGGCCGATGGCCGAACCGGTGTACGGCGCCAGGTACTTGAAGCCGGCCGGGTCGGACGCCGGGGCGGCGACGATGGTCGTGTACTCGAGCGCGCCGGCCTCTTCCAGGGCACCTCGCACGGAGGCGATGGTGGAGCCCTTCTGACCGATGGCGACGTAGATGCAGCGCACCTGCTTGTTCACGTCGCCCGAGCGCCAGTTGTCGCGCTGGTTGATGATCGTGTCGACAGCCAGAGCGGTCTTACCCGTCTGACGGTCACCAATGATCAGCTGACGCTGGCCGCGGCCGATCGGCACCATGGCGTCGACGGCCTTGTAGCCGGTCTGCATCGGCTCGTGCACCGACTTGCGGACCATGACGCCAGGGGCCTGCAGCTCGAGGGCGCGGCGTCCTTCGGTCGCGATCTCGCCGAGACCGTCGATCGGGTTGCCGAGCGGGTCGACGACACGGCCGAGGTAGCCCTCGCCGACGCCGACGGAGAGCACCTCACCGGTGCGCTGCACCGGCTGGCCCTCCTCGATTCCGCTGAACTCGCCGAGGACGATCGCACCGATCTCGCGCTCTTCGAGGTTGAGGGCGAGACCGAGGGTTCCGTCCTCGAACTTCAGCAGTTCGTTCGCCATGGCGGAGGGCAGGCCCTCCACCTTCGCGATGCCGTCGCCGGCAACGCTGACCGTTCCGACCTCCTCGCGCGAGGCCGCGTCCGGCTGGTACGACTGGACAAAGTTCTCCAGTGCGTCCCGGATCTCCTCCGGCCGGATCGTGAGCTCCGCCATCTGGGTTCCCTGCTCTCCTTGTTGGGCCCGAAGTTTCTTAAGGGGGTCTGGGGGCGACCCCCAGGAATCTTCTGCAATTTCTGCACGGCCCAACCGGGCCGCTGTTCTTGCTCGTTCAGTTGGTGCGGTTGCGCTGCTCGCTGTCAGCCGGCCATCCGGCGGGTGGCCTCTTCGAGGCGCTCCGCGATCGTGCCGTTGATGACCTCGTCACCGACGCGCACCGAGATCCCGCCGAGGACCGCGGGGTCCACGTCCAGGTTCAGGTGCATCTGCCGGCCGTAGATCTTCGCCAGGGCGGCGCCGAGGCGCTGCTTCTGCCGATCGGACAGCGGCACCGCCGAGGTGACGACAGCGACGATGCGGTCCCGGCGCTCCGCGGCGAGCTTGGACAGGGAGTCGAGTCCCGCTTCCAGGCTACGTCCACGGGGCTGGGTCACGAGACGCGTGACGACGCGCTCGGTGACGGGCTGCGCCTTGCCGCCGAGCAGGCTGCGGAGCAGCTCGCCCTTGGCGGCGGTGGACGCGGTCCGGTTGGTCAGGGCGGAACGCAGTCCCTTGTCGGAACCGACGATCCGGCCGAACCGGAACAGCTCGTCCTCGACGTCGTCGAGTGCACCGCTGCGCTGGGCGGCGGTGAGGTCTGCAGTGTTCGCCAGTTCCTCGACCGAGTCGACCAGGTCACGCGACTGCGACCAGCGGGAGCGGACCATGCCGGAGATCAGGTCCACGGCTTCGCCGCCCACCTGACCGCTCAGCAGCCGTCCGGCCAGCTCGGCCTTGGCCTCGCCGCCCTGCGACGGGTCGGTGAGGACCCGGCGCAGCGATACCTCGCGGTGGAGCAGCGCGGTGACGGCTGCCAGCTCCTCGGCGAGCTTCGCCGCGTCGACCGACGTGTTGTCGGTCAGTGCGTCGAGACGCTCACGTGCGGCAGCCAGTGCCTCGCGGCTCGCTCCGTTCATCGGACAGCCTCGGCCTTCGCCTCGAGCTCGTCGAGGAAACGGTCGACGGTGCCGCTCTGTCGGGCGTGGTCCTCGAGGGACTCGCCGACGAGCTTGCCGGCCAGGGCGGTGGCGAGTGTGCCCACGTCCTGACGCAGCGCGGAAGCCGCAGCCTTGCGGTCGGCCTCGATCTGGGCGTGGCCGGCGGCGATGATCTCTTCGCGCTGCCGCTGACCTTCCGTCCTCATCTCCTGGATGATGACGGCACCCTGCTCCTGCGCCTCCTGGCGCAGTCGGGCGGCCTCGTGGCGGGCCTCGGCGAGCTGAGCCTTGTACTGCTCAAGAACGCTCTGGGCCTCGGTCTGGGCCGCATCGGCCTTTTCGATACCGCCTTCGATGGCCTCGCGGCGCTCGTCCAGAACCTTGTTGATGTTCGGGAGGAGCTTCTTGGCGAGGAAGCCGAAGACGATGAGGAAGGCGATGAGGCCGATGACGAGCTCTGGAACCGGCGGGATGAGGGGGTTTTCCAACTCCTCAGCCGCGACCGTAATCAGCTGGCTCACATCAGTGCCTTTCGTCTCGGTTCGTCAGACCTGAAGATCAGGAGCCGTAGACGAACGGCATGACCAGACCGATGAGGGCGAGCGCCTCACAGAAGGCGAAGCCGAGGATCTGGTTGGCGCGGATGAGGCCGGCGGCCTCGGGCTGGCGGGCGAGGGCCTGCGTGCCGTTACCGAAGATGATGCCGACGCCGACGCCGGGACCGATGGCGGCGAGGCCGTAACCGATGGAGCCGAGAGCCTTCAGGTCGCCAGTGACAGCGGCGAGGGTCTGGGACATGCCAGTCTTCCTTCTCTTTCAAGGACCGATGGGGGTTGGCCACCGGACGAATAAGGGTCGGTGCGCGGTGCTCAGTGGTGCTTGGCGAGCGCGCCCTGGATGAAGGTGCAGGTCAGGAGTACGAAGACGTACGCCTGCAGCGCCTGGACGAAGAGCTCGAACGCGGTCATGACGATGACCATGACGAACGAGACGCCTGCGTACGCGATACCGATGCCGTTGAGCAGGTACCAGCTGGCGATCGTGAACAGCAGCAGCAGCGTGTGGCCTGCGAACATGTTCGCGAAGAGTCGGACCGCGTGGGTGAACGGCCGCACCAGCAGGTTCGAGAAGAACTCGATGGTCATGGCGAGCGGCAGCACCGGGCCGAGCGACTTGTCGTAGCCGGTGATGTTCTTGAACCCGCCGACGAACCCGTGCCGCTTGAAGGTCAGGCTGACCCAGAGCACGTACACGAGCAGGGCCAGCACGATCGGGTACGCGATGATCGACGTCACGGGGAACTGGGCGACCGGAATGATCGACCAGAGGTTCATCATCCAGACGAAGAAGAACAGCGACACGACCAGCGGGACGTACTTCTCGCCCTCGCGCTTGCCGATGGTCTCGTAGACGATGCCGCGACGGATGAAGTCGTAGCCCATCTCCGCGACCGACTGCAGCTTGCCGGGGACCATCTTGGGCTTCCGGAACGCCGCCCAGAAGAAACCGACGATGATGATCGAGCCGAGGAGCGCCAGCAGCATCGGCTTGTTGAAGTACAAGTTGCTGTCCGGGTCACCCCACAGCGGCTCGAACAGGAACGAGTGCAAGCCGGGTGCCGGGAAACCACAACCGTCGAAGATGTGGCAATCGGTCTCGAAGGCGAGCACCTGTGTCGGGTCAGCACTCACCGCGGGCTCCTTCAGCGTGGCGCATAGGTACGGCAACCTCGATGTGTCGGCGCGGCGCACGGCCGCGGTTCGGCACTGGACTGGTGTTACGAATGTGTGAGCGGCAGTCAGGCATTGAGCCTCGCGATCGAGCAGGCGTCAGCTCACATGCCCGCGCCCGCAGTGCCGCAGTTGAAACCGGACGATAGCAGGGTCCGGAGAGCGCCTTTATTCCGCCCCTACCCTTCACGTCGACGGCCCCGTCTTCTTGGGCTTGTCACCCTTGCTGGACTCGGGTTCGACGTAGAGGATCTTGGCCTTCATGTGCGCACGCGCCTGTGCGCCGATCCACACGAGAGTCGTCGCAACCAGCGTGATCGCGAAGGCCTTCGGGTTGAACAGCGAGGTGTCCTTGAACACGGCGACAAAAATGAACAGCAGCAGGAGCTGTGCCGTATACAGCATCAGCCCCATCGCCTGGAACAAGTGCGGGAGGGACTTCGCGGTCCGCTGCAGGACCAGCAGCCCGATCCCCATGAAGAGGATCACCACCAGCGTCGCAACGACCGCGCCCAGAGCTCCTTTGCCACCGGCGACGCCAGCACTGACCGCGGCGGCAACAGCGCCGGCGGCAGCGGTGGGTACGGCGGCCTGGAGGAGGGTCCGGACGTCGTTGGACGGCATGGCGGCAACTCCGCTTGTGCAGGGGGTGGGCAGTGGTGTCGTCATGGACGAGCGTAGGCCCGGTTCGAGTCGATGCCTCGGGCCAATGGACCGTCTCACAAGGGTCCTTCGGCTCCGTCACCGGGCTTAGTGAACGGTATCACAAACTATTTGATGAGGTCTTTACCTGGAAAGTGTGCCAACTGTCACACATGAGAGTTAGTCCGCGCGTGTGTGCAGGACAACACGGCACATTGCCTGGTAATGAGCCTCGGCGTCCGAATCGTCAACGCGGTGAATCGGCGCGGTCGCGATCCTTGAAGCGCGAACGGGGGCCGATCGCGGTCGCGCCGTTGACGCCGGAGACACCCACGGCCACGGGGGCCTGTTCCGGGGTCCCGGAGGCCATCTGCGAGCCCGTGGGGCCCTGTTGATCCTTGGGGGCGTCCCCGGAAGCCTCCGAAGCCTTCGCGGAAACGACGTCCGAGCCCGGCTCCTCCGCCTCGTCACCGCCGCGGCGCCGGTAGCGCGGCGGCACGAAGGCCTCCGCCCAGAGAGGAGCGCGGGGGGTGAAGCGCGGCATGAGCAGCAGCACCAGACCCACGGCGCTGAGACCCACGATCACCAGAACGATCCACAGCGACGCCGAGTGCACGGAGTAGCCGACCGCCCCGAACGCGATCAGCGCGGACCAGAAGTACATGATCAGCACGGACCTGCTGTGCGAGTGCCCGATCTCCAGCAGCCGGTGGTGCAGATGCCCGCGGTCGGCCGCGAACGGTGACTGCCCGTTCCAGGTGCGCCGCACGATCGCGAGCACCAGGTCGGCGGCCGGGATCGCGATGATCGTCAGCGGCAGCAGCAGCGGGATGAAGACGGGCAGCATCGCGTGGGTCGCCTGCCGCTCGCTGCCTTCGAGGAAGAGCTTCATGACATCCGGGTCGACCTGCCCGGTGACGGAGATCGCACCCGCGGCCAGCACCAGACCGATCAGCATCGACCCCGAGTCGCCCATGAAGATCCGGGCAGGGTGCATGTTGTGCGGCAGGAAGCCCAGGCACATGCCCATCAGGATCGCGGCGAAGAGCGTCGCGGGGGCGGCCGCCTCGATTCCGTACCCGTACCAGAGGCGGTAGGTGTACAGGAAGAACGCCGCGGACGCGATGCACACCATGCCGGCCGCGAGGCCGTCCAGGCCGTCGACGAAGTTGACCGCGTTGATGGTGATCACGACCAGCGCGACCGTGAGCAGCGTGCCCTGCCACTGGGTGAGGGCGACTGTGCCGACGCCGGGGATGGGCAGCCACAGGATCGTCAGACCCTGGATGACCATGACCGCTGCGGCGATCATCTGTCCGCCGAGCTTGATCAGCGCGTCGATCTCGAACTTGTCGTCCAGGACGCCGATCAGCCAGATCAGGGCGGCGCCGGACAGCAGCGCACGTGGTTCGTTGGAAAGCTCGAAGACACCGTTCAGATTGAACAGATGGTCCGCGACGATCAGTCCCGCGCACAGTCCGCCGAACATGGCGATGCCACCGAGCCGCGGTGTCGGTTCTCGGTGTACGTCACGCGCACGGATCGCGGGCATCGCCCCGACCGCGATGGCGAACTTCCGCACCGGCCCGGTCAGCAGATAGGTAACTGCGGCCGTGACACAGAGCGTCAGCAGGTAATCACGCACGGGCTGCCCCACAGAATTCGCCGACCATCTCAGCCCCACACCCTAGTCTCATGAACAAGGACTCCACGGTACGGGTGATGGTTGCACAGGCATCACCTACCCCGGATACGGCGGATTCCGCTCCGCGAGCCCGCGCACCTCGGCCCGCAGCCGGTCGGCGTCGGCCCCGTCCCGTACCGCCGCACCGAACAGTGCGGCGATCCGCGCCATGTCGGATTCGTCCATGCCCTGGGTGGTGACGGCCGCGGTGCCGAGCCGGATCCCGCGGGCGTCCCCGTACGGCAGGGCGCAGGTGTCGAGCACCATGCCCGCCGCGACGAGCCGTTCGCGGGCGGTGCGGCCGTCGACACCCAGCGGGCCGGGGTCGGCGACGACGATATGCGTGTCCGTGCCGCCCGTGGTGATCTCGAAGCCCTCGGCCTCCAGTCCGGCCGCGAGCATCCGCGCATGGGCGACCACCTGGTGGGCGTAGAGCGCGAAGGCCGGGGTGGCCGCCTCCCCGAACGCGACGGCCTTGGCCGCGACGGTGTGCATCTGGGCGCCGCCCTGGGTGAACGGGAAGACCGCGCGGTCGATCCGCTCGGCCAGATCCGCACCGCACAGGATCATGCCGCCGCGGGGCCCGCGCAGCACCTTGTGCGTGGTGGCGCACACCACGTCCGCGTACGGGACGGGGCTGGGCGCCGCTCCCCCGGCGATCAGGCCCATCGGGTGGGCGGCGTCGGCGATCAGATACGCACCCACCTCGTCGGCGATCTCCCGGAAAACCTCGTAGTCGGGGTGCCGCGGGTAGGAGATGGAGCCGCAGACGATCGCCTTGGGGCGGCGGGCTCGGGCCAGGGCGCGCACCTGTGCGTAGTCGATCAGTCCGCTGTCGGGGTCGACGCCGTAGCCGGTGAAGTCGAACCAGCGGCCGGAGAAGTTGCCGGGGGCGCCGTGGGTGAGGTGCCCGCCGTACGGGAGTCCCATGGCCAGCACCGCGTCGCCGGGCCGCAGCAGCGCCGCGTAGGCGGCCAGAACGGCCGAGGAGCCGGAGTGGGGCTGCACGTTGGCGTGCTCGGCGCCGAAGAGCGACATGGCCCGTCTGACCGCGATGCGCTCGGCCTCGTCGGCCTGTTCGCAGCCGCCGTGGTGGCGGGCGCCCGGGTAGCCCTCCGCGTACTTGTTGGCGAGCGGGGAGCCGAGGGCGGCGAGGACCGCGGGCGAGGTGAAGTTCTCGGCGGCGATGAGCTGCAGCGTGCTCGACTGGCGGTGGACCTCCCCCAGCAGGATGCCGGCGATCTCCGGATCCTGGCGGGCCAGGGCGCCGAAGTCCTGCGGCAGCGCGGTGTCGGACGGGGACACGGCTGCGGGTGCGGCTGGAGTGGTGACCGGCATCTGACGGCTCCGGGCCTGGGGAGGGGGCGCTGGCTTCAGATCCAATGTAGGCCCGCTCCGGGCCCCTTGCCCGCCGCCGTGCGGCCCCGTACGCCGGTCGGGCGCACTCGGGCCCCGGGGGTGCCCGTCGGTACGGGTTCGCATTCACCCGTCAGCGCCGTACCGGCTCCCGCGCCTCCGGCAGCGACCGGTGGTGTCAGTGCGGGTCGTGTACGCCCGTCAGCGCGGTCACCACGGGGTCGAGCGCCTGGTTGATCTCGTCGCCGATGGAGCGGAAGAACGTGATCGGGGCGCCGTACGGGTCGTAGACCTCGTCCGCCTCGGCGGTGGGCGCCAGCAGCCAGCCGCGCAGCGCCGCGGCGGCGCGCACCAGCGCGCGGGCGCGCTCGACGACACCCTCCTCGCGGGCGTCGGGCAGCGTCGCGGGGTCGATGGCTCTGACGAGCCGGGTGAATTCCTTGAGCGTGAAGGTCCGCAGGCCCGCCGAGTGGCCCATGGAGATCACCTGGGCCCGGTGGTCGCGGGTGGCGGTGAGCACCAGGTCGGCCCGGATCACGTGTTCGTCGAGCAGCTCGCGGCCGACGAAGCCGGTGGCGTCGGCGCCGAAGTCGGCGAGAACGACTTCGGCGTTGGCCTCCATGGGCGCGCCCTCGTGCCCCCAGGTACCCGCGCTCTCCACGATCAGGCCGCCGATGAGCGGATCGCCGAGGCGGTCGATGAGGGCATGGCGGGTCAGCCGCTCGGTGATGGGCGAGCGGCAGACGTTGCCGGTGCTGACGTGGAGGATGCGGAAAGTGTCGTTCTGCCCCGCTATGCCACGCCCCTCAGGGGCGATCAATTGGCCACCTCGAGGTCCGGTACTACCTTGCGGAGGTCCTCGACGGACAGCGCACCGGCCCGCAGCAGCAACGGGACCTTACCGGTGACGTCGACGATGGAGGACGGGACGATGCCGGGGGTCGGGCCGCCGTCGAGGTAGACCGACACGGAGTCGCCGAGCATTTCCTGGGCGGCGTCGCAGTCCTCGGGCGAGGGGTGTCCGGTGAGGTTGGCGCTGGAGACGGCCATCGGGCCGACCTCCGTGAGGAGCTCGATGGCGACCGGGTGCAGCGGCATCCGGATGGCGACGGTGCCCCGGGTGTCGCCGAGGTCCCACTGCAGCGAGGGCTGGTGCTTGGCGACAAGGGTGAGGGCGCCGGGCCAGAAGGCGTCGACGAGCTCCCACGCCTGCTCGGAGAAGTCGGTGACCAGACCGTGCAGGGTGTTCGGGGAGCCGATCAGCACGGGCGTCGGCATGTTGCGGCCGCGGCCCTTGGCGTCGAGCAGGTCGGCGACGCCCTCGGAGCTGAAGGCGTCCGCACCGATCCCGTACACGGTGTCGGTGGGCAGCACGACCAGTTCGCCGCGGCGGACGGCGGACGCGGCTTCACGCAGGCCGGTCGTACGGTCGGTCGCGTCGTTGCAGTCGTATCGCCGTGCCATCAGCCGGCCTCCTCGGACATGTACGGGTCTGGCGGGTAGGGGTCGTGCGGTGCCGGAGTCCCGGTGGTCACGGCATGGCCTTGCGGGCCGTCGCGAACCGGGGCCGGTTGTTCAGGTCGGGGTGGTCGGCCGCATCGGCCCAGCCCCGCTCCTCGGTGAAGATCCACGGCACCTGGCCGCCCTGGGTGTCCGCGTGCTCGATGACGACGAGACCGCCGGGACGCAGCAGGCGGTGCGCGGTGCGTTCGATGCCGCGGATGGTGTCGAGGCCGTCCTCGCCGGAGAAGAGCGCCATCTGCGGGTCGTGGTCGCGGGCCTCGGGCGCGACGTACTCCCACTCGGTGAGCGGGATGTACGGCGGGTTGGAGATCACCAGGTCGACCTGGCCGTCGAGCTCGGGAAGGGCGCTCAGGGCGTCTCCGCGGTGGACGGTGACCCTGGACCCCTCGGCGTTCTTCCGGGTCCACCTCAGGGCGTCCTCGGACAGCTCCACGCCGTGCACGCGCGAGCGCGGCACCTCCTGGGCCATGGCGAGGGCGATCGCGCCGGATCCGGTGCAGAGGTCGACGATCAGCGGTTCGACGACATCCATCGCGCGGACGGCGTCTATCGCCCAGCCGACGACCGACTCGGTCTCCGGGCGGGGCACGAAGACGCCGGGGCCTACCTGGAGCTCCAGGTAGCGGAAGAAGGCGCGGCCGGTGATGTGCTGGAGCGGCTCGCGGGCCTCCCGGCGGGCGATCGTCTCCCAGTAGCGCGCGTCGAAGTCGGCGTCCGGCACATGGTGCAGCTCGCCCCGCTTGACGTCGTGCACGAATGCGGCGAGTTCCTCGGCATCGAAACGCGGCGAGGGGACACCGGCGTCGGCCAGCCGCTGGGTGGCCTGGGCCACCTCGGCGAGCAGCAGGTTCATCGCGGTTCTCCGTACAGGTTCACGTGCGGGGCGGGGCGCAGCTTATGCGGCGGCGAGCTTGGCGGCCGAGTCGGCGTCCACGCAGGCCTGGATGACGGCGTCGAGTTCGCCGTCGAGCACCTGGTCCAAGTTGTACGCCTTGAAGCCGACTCGGTGGTCCGAGATCCGGTTTTCCGGGAAGTTGTACGTGCGGATCTTCTCGGACCGGTCGACGGTACGGACCTGGCTGCGGCGGACGTCGGAGGCTTCCTGCTCGGCCGCCTCCTGGGCGGCGGCCAGCAGCCGGGACCGCAGGATGCGCATGGCCTGCTCCTTGTTCTGGAGCTGGCTCTTCTCGTTCTGGCAGGAGGCGACGACACCGGTCGGCAGGTGCGTGATGCGGACCGCGGAGTCGGTGGTGTTGACGGACTGGCCGCCGGGTCCCGAGGAGCGGTAGACGTCGATACGCAGGTCGTTGGCGTGGATCTCCACCTCGACCTCCTCCGCCTCGGGCGTGACGAGCACACCGGCGGCGGAGGTGTGGATACGGCCCTGGGACTCGGTGGAGGGCACGCGCTGCACGCGGTGCACGCCGCCCTCGTACTTCATCCGGGCCCAGACGCCCTGGCCGGGCTCGGTGGCGCCGTTGCCGCCCTTGGTCTTCACGGCGACCTGGACGTCCTTGTAGCCGCCGAGCTCGGACTCGGTGGAGTCGATGATCTCGGTCTTCCAGCCGACGCGCTCCGCGTAGCGCAGGTACATGCGCAGCAGATCGCCGGCGAACAGGGCGGACTCGTCGCCGCCCGCGCCCGCCTTGATCTCCAGGAGCACGTCCTTGTCGTCGCTGGGGTCGCGCGGGACCAGCAGGAGCCGGAGCTTCTCGGTGATCTCTTCGCGCTGCTTCTCCAAGACCTTGACCTCGGCAGCGAAGTCGGGGTCGTCGGCGGCGAATTCGCGTGCGGTCCCGATGTCGTCACCGGTCCGCTTCCAGGACGTGTACGTGGAGACGATCGGGGTCAGCTCCGCGTAGCGCTTGTTGAGCTTGCGCGCGTTGGCCTGGTCGGCGTGGACCGACGGGTCGGCGAGCTTCTTCTCGAGATCGGCGTGTTCGCCGATCAGTTCCTCGACCGCCTCGAACATCTTCGGGCTCCTGGTTCCGTGCGTCATACGTCTGCGGGCCTGCTGGACAGCGTGCTGCCGGCTGTGCGACCGGAGGACACCCCGGACCGCACAGCCGGAAAAAACGCCGGCCCCGGCGCCCCCGCAAGAGGGCGCCGGGAACCGGCGCAGTGGCGCGCTACTTGCTGGCGGAGCCGGCAGCCTTGCCGAAGCGGGCCTCGAAGCGGGCCACACGGCCACCGGTGTCGAGGATCTTCTGCTTGCCCGTGTAGAACGGGTGGCACTCGGAGCAGACGTCGGCGCGGATCGCACCGTTGTCGATGGTGCTCCGGGTGGTGAACGACGCACCGCAGGTGCAGCTGACCTGCGTCTCGACGTACTGGGGATGAATGTCGCGCTTCAAGGTGTCTCCTAGTTTCGGGAGGGCGCCGGGTCGTACGCGCGGATTGCGCGTCCGTGAACCGGGGCCGACGTACCAGTCTGCCAGGACCGGCCGTATCTCCCAAAACGGGGGAGCGGCCGTGCATATTCCCGTACGTTCCGGGAACGCTCCGCGACCGGACGGTGACGGAAACCGCCGTTACCGCACAACCTCTCCCGCTTCACCCTTGTCGCCGGCCGACTTCTCGGTGGCGGACGCGGGAATCGGCTGGTCCTGCTTGAGCGCCGCCCACACCTGCCGGCCCGCCTTCTCCTGCGGCAGCACACGGTTCGGGTCGGCCGGGTCGTACTCCACGGGCAGTGTGACCATCCGGACGTCCTCGGAGCCGAGGCCCTTGAGACCGTTCGCGAAGCCGGTGAGCTTCTTGACCGATGCCAGCTCCGAGTCGGTGGTGACGGCCTTCGTGGCGGTATCGGCGAGGCCGAAGAGTGTCTTGGGGTTCGAGAACACCCCGACGCTCTTCGCCTGGTCCATCAGTGCCTTCACGAAGGCCTGCTGGAGCTGGATGCGGCCCAGGTCGCTGCCGTCGCCGACGCTCTTGCGGGTACGGACGAGACCGAGCGACTGCTCGCCGTTCAGGGTGTGGGTGCCGGGCTTCAGATCCAGGTGGCTCTTGGAGTCGTCGATCGCCTTCCCGGTGGTGATCTTTACACCGCCGAGCTCGTCGATGAGCTTCTTGAAGCCGGTGAAGTCGACCTCGACGTAGTGGTCCATGCGGATACCGGACATCGCCTCGACGGTCTTCACCGCACAGGCGGGCCCGCCGACCTCGTACGCGGTGTTGAACATGGCCCGCTGTTCCGCGCCGACCTTCTCACCGGTCGTGTCGCTCGTGCAGGCGGGGCGGTCGATGAGGGTGTCGCGGGGGACGGACACCACACTCGCCGACTTGTGGCCCTTGTCGACGTGCAGGATCATCGCGGTGTCCGAGCGCGCGGCTCCCCCGTCGGCGCCGTACCCGGAGTTGGCGCCGGAGCGGGAGTCCGATCCCAGCACCAGGATGTCCTGCGAACCGTTGTCCACGTCGTCGGGACGCTGCGCGCCCAGGGCGGCGTTGATGTCGACGCCCTTGAGATTGCCGCTGAGCTTGAAGTACGCGTACCCGAGCCCGGAACCTCCGGCCACGACCACCGCGGCAGCGGTCCACAGCGCCACGGTCTTCACCCGGCGGCCCTGCGAAGGCTTCCTTCGGCGGCTGCCGGTGCCGCGTATTCGGCCGGTGCTCCTGCTCTGCTCGCTCATGCGGCTCCCTAGGTCGGCGGTGCTCCCTGGTCCCCTGCCAGGAGATTCAGTAGTGGCTGCCGGCGGTGCGCCGGAGCCGAAGCAGGGAAAAGAGTTGCACAGCGGAACCGGGGTCCGATGAGTGCGACGGGCCCTCGTGACGGTTTCCGCGCAGCCCGGCCGGAGCAGCGCATCGCGGGCCCCACCTGCGGGTTCGCCGTACAGCTCCGGGGCCGTCCGGGCGGGTGCGCCGGACCGGTCGCTGTGGGCAAGGTCTCGCTCCCGGCCCGTCCGCACGCGCAGCGGACCGGCTCCGGGCCCCTTTGCGGGATCCGGAGCCGGTCCGGGAGTCAAACAGGTTCGCGCTAGCCGAGGAGGCTTATCGACTGCCACCCCACGCCGAGCTGCACCCGCACGCCGGTCTGGAACGGCGTCGTCGCCGAGCCCGAGCCCTTGTACGCCCACAGCTTGCCCGCGGTGTCACGCACGATGAAGTCGGAGCGGCCGTCACCCGTCACGTCGCCCGTGGCGGCATAGGCGGTGAAGTTCCAGCCGCTGCCCACCTTGACGCGCGCGGAGAACGGCCCGGTGGCCGAACCCGTGCCCTTGTACAGCCAGAGCACGGCGTTGGCGTCGCGGGCGATCAGGTCGGGCTTTCCGTCCCCGCTGAAGTCGCCCTTGCCGTACACCTGGAAGGTGCTCCACCCGACGCCGATCTGAACCTTGGACTTGAACGTTCCGTTGCCCCGGCCCGTCCACATCCACAGCTTGCCCGCGGAGTCGTTCGCCGTCAGGTCCACCAGGCCGTCGCCGGTGGCATCGCCGGCGAGCGTGATGTTGCGAAGACTGCCCCAGCCGGGCCCGATCCTGTGGTCCATGTACGTCTCGGCTGCGCTGTCGTAGCCCCACCAGTACAGATCGCCCGCCGTGGTGCGGTAGACGTAGTCCTGGTAGAAATCGCGGTTGACATCTGCCTGGCGCACCAGATTGATGCCCTGCCAGTCGCCCACCGACTCACGGTTACCGAGCGAAGTGCCCCGCGAGTAGTAGTTGAAGCCCTCACCCGACGATGCGCGGGCGAACAGGTCCGCCTTGTCGTCGAAGTTGAGGTTGGCATCGTCGATGCGGGGGTTGACCAGCCCGGCGAAGGTGGCGGTCTTGGCGTACACACCGTACGCACCCGCTGCCACACAGTCGGTCTGTCCCCAGGAGACGACACCGGCGATGCGGCCGTTGACCACGAGCGGCCCACCCGAGTCGCCGTTGCACGGCGAGACCGTACCGGCGTCCTGGCCGCTGGCCGGCTGACCGGCGCAGACCATCTGCCCCGGAACGAAGTCGCTGCCGAAGTAACCGGAGCACGCCGAGTCCGCCTGCACGGGCACGGAGGCCTTGAGCAGGGTCGGCGAGATGTCGTTGCTGGTGGAGCTGGTGCGCCCCCAGCCGTAGACGGTCGCCGGTGTGCCGCTCTTGTAGCGCGCCGTGTCACCGGACGCTGCCGGTTGCAGCGTCGGGTACGGGAGCGCGGAGCCGAGCGTCAGAACGGCGACGTCGCCCTTGATCGCGGCATCGTCGTAGTTCGGGTTGACCCACTGACGCCAGACGCCGACCGCCGTACCGCCATGGAGGTCGCCGTCGACCGGAAGCTGCGCGGTGCCGCCGAGCACGGCTCCGTTGGCCTGCCAGTCCAGACCGTCCACGCAGTGCGCGGCGGTGAGGACCTTCGCCGGGGCGACGAGCGTGCCACCGCAGAAGTAGCCCTCGTCGTCCGCCGTGTCAGCGGTGCCCTTGTCGTCGTAGTAGTGCAGCTGCACCATCCACGGGGCCTCGCTGAGCGTGGCGGGGGTACCACCGATGATCTTCGGGTCCATGGTCCGCCCGGAAGCCTCCGGTGTGGGTTCCGAGCCGCTGTCCGCCTCGGCGGGTGCACCGGACTCGCCCTGCTGCAGCTCCGCGACCGAACCCTTGACGGTTTCGCGCAGTTCGGCCTGCGAGGCCGTCGAGCGCTGCTGGACGCTCTGCTTTCCGGACGGCTGAGGCGTGTCGGCGGCCTGCACGGGCACGGCGGACAGTGCCGCAGTTCCCAGAGCGAGCGCGGCGACCGCCGCGGGGAGGGTGATAAAGCCCTTCCGTCTGCCAGATGTCACTCAAGAATCCCTTCGATCGACACGGCGCAACGCAAGTACGGCGCCGGGTAGTTGCACTCGAAGGAGAGAAAAAGATCCCACTGGAACACGACACAGTGGGCGTATGGAAAATACGTTCCCCCCCACATATAGCCAGCTGATCCTACAACGCAGAACTGCCCTCGTCACCGGAGTGACGAGGGCAGTTCTGCGTGAATCCTGATACGACGTCAGTCGTTGCCGTTACCCGGCGTCGTCTTCTGGATCTGGAGCAGGAACTCCGCGTTGGACTGCGTCTTCTTCATGCGGTCCAGGAGCAGCTCGATCGCCTGCTGCTGGTCGAGTGCGTGCAGCACCCGGCGCAGCTTCCAGACAACCGCCAGCTCGTCGCTGCCGAGCAGGATCTCTTCCTTACGGGTGCTGGACGCGTCCACGTCCACCGCCGGGAAGATGCGCTTGTCCGAGAGCTTCCGGTCGAGCTTGAGCTCCATGTTGCCGGTGCCCTTGAACTCCTCGAAGATCACCTCGTCCATGCGCGAGCCGGTCTCGACCAGCGCGGTGGCCAGGATCGTCAGCGAGCCGCCGTCCTCGATGTTGCGCGCAGCACCGAAGAAGCGCTTCGGCGGGTACAGCGCGGTCGAGTCGACACCACCGGACAGGATGCGGCCCGAGGCCGGCGCCGCCAGGTTGTACGCACGGCCCAGGCGGGTGATCGAGTCCAGCAGGACGACCACGTCGTGACCCAGCTCCACGAGACGCTTCGCGCGCTCGATGGCCAGCTCGGCGACCGTGGTGTGGTCCTCGGCGGGACGGTCGAAGGTCGAGGAGATGACCTCGCCCTTCACCGACCGCTGCATGTCGGTGACCTCTTCCGGACGCTCGTCGACCAGGACGACCATCAGGTGGCACTCGGGGCTGTTGACCGTGATCGCGTTGGCGATGGCCTGCAGGATCATGGTCTTACCGGTCTTCGGCGGGGCCACGATCAGGCCTCGCTGGCCCTTGCCGATCGGGGCGACCATGTCGATGATCCGGGTGGTCAGGGTGTTGGAGTCGGTCTCCAGACGGAGCCTGTCCTGCGGGTACAGCGGGGTCAGCTTCTGGAACTCGGGCCGGCCGCGGCCGGACTCCATGCCGTTGACCGAGTCGAGGCGGACCAGCGCGTTGAACTTCTCGCGGCGCTCACCGTCCTTGGGCTGGCGCACCGCACCGGTGACGTGGTCACCCTTGCGCAGGCCGCTCTTGCGGACCTGGGCGAGCGAGACGTACACGTCGTTCGGTCCCGGCAGGTAGCCGGAGGTCCGGATGAACGCGTAGTTGTCGAGGATGTCGAGGATGCCCGCGACGGGGATCAGGACGTCGTCGTCGGTGACCGGCGGTGCGTCGCTCGCGAAGTCCTCGCGGCCACGACGGCCACGGCGGTCGCGATAACGACCCCGACGGCCGCGCCGGCCGCCCTCGTCGTCGTAACCGTCGTCCTGCGGGCCGCCACCGCCCTGCTGGCCCTGGCCCTGGCTCTGGCTCTGACCGCCCTGGCTCTGGCTCTGGCCCTGCCCCTGGCGGCGCTGGCCGCCGCCCTGCTGGCCCTGGTCGTCGCCCTTGCCGCGCCGGTCGCGCTGGCGGTCACGGCGGTCACCGCGGTCGCCACGCTCACCGCGCTGGCCGCGGTCCTGGCGCTCTCCGCGGCGGCCCTCGGCGGTGTCGGCGGCGGACTCGGCCTTCGCGTCACCCTTCGCCTCGTCGCCACGGTCCTGACGGACCTCGGCCTTCGGCTCGGCCTGCGGCTCCGCCTTGACCTCGGCCTTGGCGTCGCCCTTGGTGTCGGGGCTGCCCGCCTGTGCGGTCGCCCGGCGGCGACGGCGCTCGCCCGTGGGCTGGTCGTCGCTGGCCGGCTGACCGGGGATGTCGATCTGCTGCTGGGCCGCGGGCTTCTCGGCCGCGGCGGCGGACTCGTCCCCGGTGCGCGACTTGGACGTGGCACGCCGCTTGGGCTTGCTCTCGGTGTCCGTACCGGCGGGGGCGGCAGCAGCCTTGGAGGCAGTCTTGGGTGCGGAGGAGCCCCCGGCCTGCGCCTCCTTGATGACCTCGATCAGCTGGCTCTTGCGCATCCGCGCAGTGCCCCTGATGCCGAGGCCGGACGCGACCTGCTGCAGCTCGGCCAGGACCATGCCGTCAAGGCCGGTGCCGGAGCGGCGGCGCCGTGCGGTGGTGCCAGTGGCAGCACCTTCGGCGGGCGCAGAGCTGTCGACGCTCTTGTCGGCAGTCACGCCCATCAGATCGGTGGTGTCGCTCACGAAGGGTCCTTCCCTGGAGCGGACGTCGGCCTTCTGGCTCGGCGACCGGTTGTGCTGTCCGACTGCGGTCTGTTGATCTTTTCGATCGCGGACCTTGCCGGGGCGGTGGTCCGCCGGGTACGGCGGAGAGATGAATGTGCGGGGTTCCGGCTCGAGATCCCCTGCTCGGCCCACTCCTGGATGAGCAAGAGGGTGTCGTGCCGGTTCCGGAGCGTGCTCGAAACTGCTCAGGCAGGCTGCTCAGGCAGTCGGGGAGGCTCCCGGAAGAGTGGTGGTCCCGAAGGGGGACACGAAGCAACGCGCCACAAAGACGTCGATTGCTGACTTGAGGTTAACACTACCGGCTCCAACAAACATTCCCCCTCTCATGCACCGGCAATCACGTGCGGCTACGCAGCGAGCGGCAATACGCTCGCGCCCGTGGTATCGAGCGCGAGCCGGTTCGCGGCCCATCCTTCACCCGCCAGCCGGGTGACCTTGTCGGCCGAGCCTTCCTCCGTGAGGGCGAGCACGGTCGGCCCGGCTCCGGAGATGACAGCAGGGACGCCATCGGCACGCAGCCGGTTCACGAGTTCCACGCTCTGCGGCATGGCGGGCGCCCGGTACTCCTGGTGGATCCGGTCCTCGGTGGCGGCGAGCAGCAGCTCCGGGCGCCTGGTCAGGGCCTCGACGAGGAGGGCCGCACGACCGGCGTTGGCAGCGGCGTCCACATGGGGAACCGTGCGCGGCAGCAGACCGCGTGCGGTCTCGGTGAGCACCGGCGTGGCCGGGACGAAGACCACCGGAACGACGGAATCCGCGGGATCCATCCTGATGGCCCTGGCCGCTCCGCCGTCCATCCATGCGAGCGTGAAACCGCCGAGGAGGCAGGCCGCGACGTTGTCGGGATGCCCTTCGATCTCGGTGGCGAGCTCCAGCAGGGCCGCGTCGTCGAGGCGGGCGTCGCCGCCCGTCGTCACAGCACGGGCGGCGACGATGCCGGCGCAGATCGCGGCGGACGAGGAGCCCATGCCCCTGCCGTGCGGGATGCGGTTGGCACAGACGATCTCGAGGCCGCGGGGCTGTCCGCCGAGCAGATCGAAGGCTGTGCGCAGGGAGCGTACGAGCAGGTGACTCTCGTCGCGGGGCAACGTCCCGGCGCCCTCACCGGCGATGTCGATGTGCAGTCCGGAGTCGGCAACCCGGACGACGACGTCGTCGTAGAGCCCCAGCGAGAGGCCCAGGGCGTCAAAACCGGGGCCGAGGTTGGCGCTGGTGGCGGGGACGCGCACCCGGACGGCGGCAGCTCGGAACGCGGGACCGGCCATCGGTTGGACGACTCTTCCTGTACGGCGGCGGGGATGTTGTGCGGGGTGGTGATGCGGTGCGGGGCCTTCGACGTGCGCGGTGTGCCGAAGTGCCGGAGTGGGGTACCCGGCAGCCACTACGGCGACTGCACCGCGGCGCATGCGGCGGGGCGGGTTGAGTACAGCTTATCGAAGGAAGGTTCTGTGGCGACATAGGGCGCACAGGAGGCGCACGATGCGTGTCGCACGCCTCCTATGCGCTCTCCGTCCCGAAAAGGGCGGTTGAGCTCACCGGACCGCCGGTTACGCGAGGCCCAGCTTCTCGGCGGCGGTGACCGCGTCGACGGGAACCGTGACCGGCTGCGGAGCACCCGCGACGGCCCAGTCGGGGTCCTTGAGGCCGTTGCCCGTGACGGTGCAGACGATCTTCTGGCCGGGGTCGACCTTGCCCTCTTCGGCAGCCTTGAGCAGACCGGCCACGGAGGCGGCCGACGCGGGCTCCACGAAGACACCCTCCTGCGAGGCCAACAGGCGGTACGCGGACAGAATCTGGCGATCCGTCACCTCATCGATGAAACCGCCCGATTCGTCCCGGGCCTCCAGCGCGAACTGCCAGGAGGCGGGGTTGCCGATGCGGATCGCGGTGGCGATGGTCGCCGGGTCCTTCACGATCTCGCCGCGCACGATGGGCGCGGAGCCGGATGCCTGGAAGCCCCACATGCGCGGGGTGTGCGTGGACAGTCCGTCGCCCGCGTACTCCTTGTAACCCCTCCAGTAGGCCGTGATGTTGCCCGCGTTGCCGACCGGAAGGACATGGATGTCGGGGGCGTCGCCGAGCGCGTCGACGATCTCGAACGCGGCGGTCTTCTGACCCTCGATCCGAACCGGGTTGACCGAATTGACCAGCGCCACCGGGTAGTTGTCCGAGAGGCTGCGGGCCAGGGTCAGGCAGTCGTCGAAGTTGCCGTCGACCTGGAGAATCTTCGCGCCGTGGACGAGGGCCTGCCCCATCTTGCCGAGCGCGATCTTGCCCTGCGGTACGAGTACGGCGCAGACCATACCGGCCCGCACCGCGTAGGCGGCGGCGGACGCGGAGGTGTTGCCGGTGGAGGCGCAGATGACGGCCTGCGCGCCCTCCTCCTTGGCCCGGGTGATCGCCATCGTCATGCCGCGGTCCTTGAACGACCCGGTGGGGTTGGCGCCCTCGACCTTGAGGTACACCTCGCAGCCCGTGCGCTCGGAGAGGACCTGAGCCGGAACGAGCGGCGTACCACCCTCACAAAGCGTGACGACCGGCGTCGTAGTCGTCACCGGAAGCCGGTCCCGGTACTCCTCGATGATGCCGCGCCACTGGTGGGTGCCCTTGCTGGTCATGGGTCCTTACTCCCCTTCAACACGCATGATGCTGGCGACACCGCGCACGGTGTCCAGCTTGCGCAGCGCTTCGACGGTCCCGGAGAGGGCGGCGTCGGGCGCGCGGTGGGTGACGACGACGAGGGATGCCTCGCCGTCTCCGTCCTGTCGGCTCTGCTGGCGGACCGTGTCGATGGACACGCCCTGTTCGGCGAAGACCGTCGCGACCTGGGCGAGTACGCCAGGCTTGTCGGCCACGTCGAGACTGATGTGGTACCGCGTGACGACCTCGCCCATGGGGCTGACCGGCAGACGCGTGTACGCGGACTCACCCGGGCCGGTGGTCTCGGCGATCTTGTTGCGGCAGACGGCGACCAGGTCGCCGAGGACCGCGGACGCGGTCGGGGCGCCACCGGCGCCGGGACCGTAGAACATCAGCTGCCCGGCCGCCTCGGCCTCGACGAACACCGCGTTGTACGCCTCGCGGACGGAGGCCAGCGGATGGCTGAGCGGGATCATCGCGGGGTGCACGCGGGCGGTGACGGACCGGCCGTCGGCGGCGCGCTCGCAGATGGCGAGGAGCTTGACCGTGCAGCCCATGCGACGGGCGGAGGCGATGTCGGCGGCGGTGACCTCGGTGATGCCCTCACGGTGCACCTCGCCGATCTTCACCCGGGTGTGGAAGGCGATCCCCGCGAGGATGGCGGCCTTGGCCGCGGCGTCGAAACCCTCGACGTCGGCGGTCGGGTCGGCCTCGGCGTACCCGAGCGCGGTGGCCTCGTCGAGTGCCTCGGAGTATCCCGCTCCGCTCGTGTCCATCTTGTCGAGGATGAAGTTGGTCGTGCCGTTGACGATGCCGAGTACCCGGTTGACCTTGTCCCCGGCGAGCGACTCGCGCAGCGGACGTACGAGCGGAATGGCACCGGCCACGGCCGCCTCGTAGTAGAGGTCCCGGCCGTACTTACCGGCGGTGGCGTGGAGGGCGGCGCCGTCCTCGGCGAGCAGTGCCTTGTTGGCGGAGACGACGCTCGCGCCGTGCTCGAAGGCGGTCGTGATGAGCGACCGGGCGGGCTCGATGCCCCCGATGACCTCGACGACGACGTCGATGTCACCCCGTTTGACCAGGGCGGTCGCATCGGTGGTGATCAGCGCGGGGTCGATGCCCTCCCGCACCTTGGAGGGTCGGCGCACGGCGACACCCGCGAGCTCGACGGGCGCACCGATGCGCGCGGCGAGGTCGTCGGCGTGCGTCGTCATGATGCGCGCCACCTCTGAGCCGACCACTCCACAGCCCAGCAGCGCCACCTTCAGCGGACGCGTACGCATCATCCGACCTCGTTTCTCATACTTCTGATGTGTGGACCAGTCTCACTCACCGGACGGGAGTTTCTGTCACCCGTCCGGATCCTGAGACCCTAATTTCATCAACCGACATCGAGACGCAGAAGATCTTCCTCCGTCTCGCGGCGGACGATCACCCGCGCCCGGCCGTCACGCACGGCGACGACCGGGGGGCGCAGGGCGTGGTTGTAGTTGCTCGCCATGGAACGGCAGTAGGCGCCGGTGGCGGGCACGGCGATCAGGTCGCCGGGGGCCAGGTCCGCGGGCAGGAAGGCGTCCTTGACCACGATGTCGCCGCTCTCGCAGTGCTTGCCGACGACGCGCACGAGCATGGGCTCGGCGTCGGAACTGCGCGAGACGAGGGCGACGCTGTACTCGGCGTCGTACAGCGCGGTGCGGATGTTGTCCGACATCCCGCCGTCGACACTGACGTACGTACGCAGCCCCTCGAGGGGCTTGATGGTGCCGACCTCGTACAGCGTGAACGCGGTGGGTCCGACGATGGCGCGCCCCGGCTCGACGGAGATGCGCGGGGTCCGCAGGTTCGCCGACTCGCACTCGCGGGTCACGATGTCACTGAGCGCCTTGGCGATCTCGTGCGGCTCGCGGGGGTCGTCCTCGGAGGTGTACGCGATACCGAGGCCGCCGCCGAGGTCGATCTCGGGCAGCTCGACACCGTGCTCGTCGCGGATCTCGGCGAGCAGCTGCACCACGCGTCGCGCGGAGACCTCGAATCCGGCCATGTCGAAGATCTGCGAGCCGATGTGCGAGTGGATACCGATCAGTTCGAGCCCGTCGAGGGTGAGCGCCCGGCGCACCGCCTCGGCGGCCTGTCCGCCGGCCAGCGCGATACCGAACTTCTGGTCCTCGTGCGCGGTCGCGATGAACTCGTGGGTGTGCGCCTCGACGCCGACCGTCACGCGGATCTGCACGCGCTGGCGCCTTCCGAGCTGCTGGGCGGCGTGCGAGACCCGGACGATCTCCTGGAAGGAGTCGAGCACGATCCGTCCGACGCCGGCTCCGACGGCCCGCTCGATCTCGGCGACGGTCTTGTTGTTGCCGTGGAAGGCGATGCGCTCGGGGGGCATCCCTGCGTCCAGCGCGGTGGCGAGCTCGCCACCGGAGCACACGTCGAGGTTCAGCCCCTCTTCCTTGAGCCAGCGCACGACGGCGCGCGACAGGAAGGCCTTCCCGGCGTAGAACACATCGGCGTCCGGCCCGAAGGCATCGGCCCAGGCGCGGCAGCGCGCCCGGAAGTCGCTCTCGTCGAGGAAGTACGCCGGAGTGCCGAACTCCTCGGCCAGTCTGGCGACTTCGATCCCGCCGACGGTGAGCGCACCGTCCGTGTCGCGGGTGACGGTGCGGGCCCAGACCTTCTCGTCCAGCACGTTCAGGTCGGTCGCCGGGGCGCTGTAGTGGCCCTCGGTGAAGACATCGGCGTGACGGGGCCCGGCGGGGTGTGCGGATCGGCTCATCGTTCTGTTCTCTCAGGTCTCAGAGGTGTTCGGGCGCGCTGATGCCGAGCAGGAACAGGCCGCCTGCCAACACCACCCCGGCGGCTTCGGCAAGGGCCAGCCGGGAGCGGTGGGCGGCCGAGGGTTTCTCGTCACCGACGGGGAGCGGCCGGGTCGTGTCGTGGAGGTCGAAGAAGGCGCGCGCCACGGTCTCCAGGTGCCGGGCGACCCGGTCGGGAGCGTGGTGGCGGGCGGCGGAGGCGAGTACGCCGGGGTGGTCGGCGAGCGCGGCGTGCAGGGCGGGCGCGTCGACGTCCTCCTCGTACGCGCCGGCGAACCCGAGCTGCTCCGCCCCCCTGGTGAGTGCGCGGGCGCGCGCGTGGGCGTAGCGGACCAGGAAGAGCGGGTTGGCTTCGCCCTGCACGAGGAGGTCGTCGCCCAGCGGGGCGTGGTCATGAGCCGCGGGCCGGAGCAGGCCCCACAGTGCGGCATCGCGCCCGAGGCGCCCGGTCAGCTCGGCGGCGGTGACGCGGCCGGCGGGCACGGGGCGGATCTCGACGCTCTCCTCCGGTCCGCGACGGGGGCCGACCACCACACGCAGCTGCTCCCAGCCGGGGTCGGTCTCTCCGGTGCAGCCGATGAGTACCTGGCCGCCCTGCGTCCGCAGGAGGCGCCCCACGGCCTGGGCAAGGACCGCGGCCCGGACCTCGGGCGGGTGGTGGAGCCGGGTGAGCCGTCCGGCGTCCGTGGTGCACCGCCCGTACCGGAGGCCCTGCTCCCGTACGGCGCGTACGAGCGCGGCGCGGGCGGCCGAATCGGCGGACGCGTCGAGCGTGAAGTTCAGGAACCCGGGCCCGGTGATCTCGACCCGCCCGATCCCCGGCGCGGCTGCCACCCGGTCCCGCAGGATCCTCGCGACCTCCCGCGCAGGGAGCGCGGCGGGACCGGCCAGCTGAAGGGCGACGGCGCAGGCGTAGTCGCCGCTGCCGCCGGGCCGTGTCCGCTCCACCCGCACGCGCGCGGGCACGGGTGCGCGCAGGGCGTTCTCGTCGACCGCGCGGCGCACAGCGTGCAGCACGGTTCGGGAGAGATCTGCGGGGGTCACGGGACAAGCGTATGGGAGGAAGGGGGGCACTTCGCGACCAGGTTTCGCCATCCGGTCAGCCGTGCGGGTCGGGGATGTGGATGGACAACGATCGGTCATGCCGTCACCCGGCCGCTCTCTCGGCCCTCCCGGCACCACGTATGCCGTCGGCGGACGGCGAGTCCTCCCCGTGCATCAGACGGCGGACGATCCGCACCAGCTCGCTCGGCTCGAACGGCTTCGCCAGGAAGGCATCGACCCCGGCGGCCACCCCCGAGTCCACCTCGTAGGGCGTGCAGCCACTGACGACGGCGACGGGCAGATGGCGGGTCCGCGGGTCGGCACGCAGCCGGACAGCGGTCTCGATTCCGTCGAGCCGGGGCATCACCACATCGAGCGTGATCACATCCGGGCCGACCCGGTGAACGAGATCCAGACACTCGACACCATCGGCCGCGGTCACGACCTCGAAGCCCTCCAGCTCGAGATTGACCCTGATCAGCTGCCGGATGACCTTGTTGTCGTCCACAACAAGCACGCGGCCGTACGCCCCTGACACCCTTCGAGAGTAGGTCGGCCGGAGGGGCTGCGTCCGGGTTTTGCCCACTTCCGTCCCCGGAGGGGCGGCCGGGCGCCCTTCGAAACGGGTTCCGCGCCCGGTTTCCCCGGGACGCGGCGCACGGTCTCATGACCCGTCCCCCGGACCGGCGCCCAACCGGCGACGAACCGGTGCGCCGACGCAGAAATACCTGTTCCCGGACACCCCACCGGAGCTGGTAGGGTTTCACTCGTCGCCGCCAAGTGCAGCGATATCGCCCCCGTAGCTCAGGGGATAGAGCATCGGCCTCCGGAGCCGGGTGCGCAGGTTCGAATCCTGCCGGGGGCACTTCCGCCAGAGCAGCGCGATCAAGTCGCTGAGCAGGCGAAGTGCCAGACTTCAAGAGCCGGACCCAGTCTCACTGGGTCCGGCTCTTTGTCGTTGTCCCCCACTGATCGCGAGTGACTGGCGAGTGGGTTTCAGGACCGCCGAACGGTCACTGGCCGGGCCCCTCAGGACCTCTCGATCTTGTGGTTGTTCAGCTCCTCGTGGCCGTCGATGCAGCCCACGTAGCGACGGTGCCCGACCTCCGGCGAGGTGCCTGCAGGGCGGGACGCTTCGGCCACGGGAATCCCCGCGTTCAGTCAGTCGGTGCTGCATGTGTGCCGAAGGTCGCACGGCCGGTGGGCGAGCGCGGAATCCGTCCTGCCCCGGGGCAGCGAACGGCGGGGGGTCCACCGCATCTCCTGTACGTGAGCCACCCCGCCGAAGGTTGGCCATCGGGTTGCCCTCCCGGTAGCCCCGTTCAACTGCGTGCTCCATGGCTGGGTTCAGACCCCGACGCCGACACTCGTGCGTCTCCCCCGCGACTGGCTTGCGTCCCGCTTGAGGGACAGCCGGTACCGGACGTCCCGCAGAACCTTCGGATCCAGCAGCGCCGAGAGTGGCAGCGAAGAGAGCAAGAGCCACGTCGTGCACGTGGCCAGTAGGTCCGGCCGCGGCTCCTCATCCCTGTGGGCAGGCACTACACGCCGGCGCATCGCACAGCGGACCTTCCAGCGTCGGCGCCTCGGCTCAGTCGCCCATCATGGCGAGCGCGGTCGTCGCGGGGCTGTCCGCGATGCCCTCGCGGGTCTTCAGAGTCTGCTCCCCCGCTGGAGGGCCACTGGGGGACCTGTGCACAACATCGCATTCCTGCTGCGGGGCCCGCTGCGCCTGTTCGGCCTCATGGTGCTCATCTGGGAATTGGACCGTGGGATGGCTGGATCGCTGGACGGAACTGGAGGAAACCGTGGCTCTTCTCCGCGGTAGCGGCGCTCGCTCCCGCTGAGCTGTTTGAAGCCGGCTGAGTGCCTGACTGCGCTACTACGGCCCCGCACCGGTGGTCCACCGACGTGGTCCACCGACGGGTGCCAGGCCTGTGGGCGGGGGAGAACGGCTGTGCCATGATCGGCGACGTTCGGCCCCATGGGGGGCCAGGCACCCAGGGGCGGGGCAGATGAACTGGTATGTGGCGGTGCCGTTTGCGGTCATGTCGATGGTCGTGGCTGGCGGAGGAATCGCTGCGATCAGAACAGGGTGGATGCTTCCGCGGGTGCGCAACAAGGTGTTCCGGCCGCGCCTGTGGGGCTACGCGTCGTTGCTGGTGGCTGCGTGCCTTGTCCTCCTGATATTCGACAGCCCGAAGGCGCATTTCCCGTTCGGCGACCTGGGAATGGCAGGCACGCTGATCGCCCTGGCGATGATGGCGGTCGCACAGCGGCCGACCAGGGGCGGCTGAGGTCGCAGCGGGGCATCCCAGCTCACCGACTGTCCGGATAGGCCCGTGACCAGCGAAAAAGAGCCGAACAGCTGGAGGCGAAGGTGTCCGGTTGCAGGCAGCTGCAACACTCTCCGTGTCGCAGCTACGCCCTCCGGAGCCGGGTGCGCAGGTTCGAATCCTGCCCGGGGGCTGTTCGCAGGAAGTGCCAAAAGACCTTCTGGCCAGTGACCATACTGATCGGAAGGTCTCTTTCATTCCCCGAGCCCACGGTGCACCCATTGATCTCCCTCCCCTCCCCCGTACCCGACGTATGTGTCCGCATACTGATGAGCATCGGCGCCTGCGGGCCGTACGCGCACATCGTGGCGCACTTCGAACCACCCGGCTCCGACGCCGAGTTCGAGCTGATCAGCGTCGCCCCGGAGAGGCAGCTGCCCGCGGAATACCTGCCGGCCCTGCGGGCGGGACTGCTGGAGGGGCTGGACGGGGTGGCGGCAGCGGTCCTGATCACGGAAGGCTCGTTCAGCGAGGTCGACTCGTCCGAGTACGGCTACCGGATCGCGGGCCGGCAGGCAGGACGGGCGGCGTTGATCGCCTCCGGCCTCCTGCCGCCCGCGGAGGGCGACGACCTGCGCTGGGCCGACTGGCCGGGCCGACAGGACCTGGCACGGGCCGGAAAGCGCGGCAGCCGCTCCGCGCGACGACCGGGCGGGCGCTGAACGTGGCGGACCTCACGCGTGCGTGGCCTCTCTCCCCGCCGGGGCCACGCGGCGATCGAGCGAGGGTACGCTGCCCGAAGGCAGCCAGCGAGGTGCGGCGGCGACTCGGGAACTTCCCCTGTCTGCCTGCTTGTTGATCCGACGGATGTGCCCGCGGTCGGCATCGGCGCACCTTGACCTCTCGTTGGAGGGACCATGTTGCGGGTGTACTTCACAGCCGAGGACCTGGCGCGGGTCCGGGTGGCCCCGGGACCTGACTTCCTCTGGGAGATCAGCAACAGTGTGCAGACCCTGCAACGCCGAGACGGCGACAGGGTGTTCGGGGCGTGGCGCCACTGGGTCCGGCCCAGGCTCTCGGACAGCCGCATGCTGTTGTCCGGCCTGCTGCCGCCCCGGGGCTACTCCCCCGACTTCCTCACTCCCACGTCCGGCGACCGCACCACCCTGCAGGCGGCCCTGGACACCCTGATGAGCACTCCGCACCCACGGCTGCGCACCGACCTGGCGCACCTGGCGTCTTCTCCGCAACTGCACGGCTGCGTAAGCTCCTTGGCCGCAGGCGACGCCGATGCCCTTCGCCGGCTGGGCGATGCCCTCCACACCTACCAGCTGGAGGCGCTCGCGCCGTACTGGCCGCGTGTCCGCGCACACATCGACGCCGACCGTGCGGTGCGGCTGGACAGCCTCCTCGACCGGGGCACCGAGGGGCTGCTGGCCGGTCTCGGTCCGCACATCCGCTGGCGGGCCCCCGTCCTGGAAGTCAGGTACCCGGTCGACCAGCAACTTCATCTGGGTGGACGGGGCCTCGTGCTGCAGCCGTCGTTCTTCTGCTGGCCCACGCCGACCACCCTGGCGGACGGCGAACTGCCACCTGTTCTGGTGTACCCCATCCACCACGCCACGGACTGGGCCGAGCCCGCGCCCGATGCCCGCCCCGCAGCAGGCTCCGGCCCCCTGGGGCCGCTGCTGGGGCATACCCGTGCGGGCATTCTGCGCGCGGCCCGCACCGGCTGTTCCACCGTCGAGGCCGCCCGTCTCCTGCAGGTGACCCACCCCGCCGTCAGCCAGCACGTGAACGTGCTGCGCGCGGCCGGTCTGATCACCACGGTCCGCAGGGCAGGCCGGTCCTTCCATGTCGTGACCGCGGAAGGTCGCGCCCTGCTGGCCACGGAGGAGCGGGCCGGACGACGGTAGCGCTGCGCGCCGACAGCCCAAGTCCTTCGGTAAGCCTGAACTTTCGGCGCTTGCGCCCGTAGCGGGTCACGAATCACGCTGGTCCCTGCTCTCGCACACGACCGGGTACCCCCCACAGCCGCTTCTTCCCGCCAGGGCCCCCCCAGGAGCCTTCATGCGTAAGAGACTTGTGTCCACCACGATCGCAGCCGTCGCCGTCGGAGCTCTCCTGCTGCCCGGCATGGCACACGCGTCGTCCGCACCGCCCATCCCTCAGGTGTCCGTACTCGACCACGGTTCGAAGGCCGGCACGGCCGTCGTCAGCGGGTTCAACGAGCCGGGCAGCCGGCTGAAGGTCGACTCCGGGCGCACCCGGAGCGCGCACTGGCTCCAGATCGACTACCAGGTCCAGGAGACCGGTTACTGGTGCGGTCCGGCCGCCACCCGCATCGCTCTTTCCGCCCGGACCGCCCCGCCCAGCCAGGGTGATCTCGCCTGGCAGCTCGGCACCACCGAGGCGGGCACCGACCATATCGGCCAGGTGACCCGCGTACTCAACGCGAACCTGGGCGGGGGCTGGTACGAGACCAAGGAGATGCCGAACGATCCGCCCACCCAGGGATAGCGGGACCTGCTCTGGTACGACATCGTGTTCGACATCGACCGGAACTATCCGCTGGTGGCCAACATCGTCGCCCCACCGGGCAACCAGCCGCCCGGGTACCCGTCGGACCAGACGATCTACCACTACTTCACCGTCTTCGGCTACGACGAGGTGGACCGCACCGTGCTCATAGCCGACCCCGCTTCCTTCAGCGGCAACCAGATCTACTGGATCTCCTTCGACCAGCTCGCCACGCTGATCCCGCCGAAGGGGTATTCCGCCTGACCCGGGCTGCCCGGTCGCGGGCCGGTCTCCTGTGCCACGGGCTTGCCCGAGGGCCCGGGCCGGCCGGCCCGCACCGGGCGTGTCCCTCCTCCGCCGCGTCCTCGCTCCGCCGGGCCCCCGTTCCTCGTGCATCCGCCGAGAGCGGGGGCGATGCCGATCGGCGCCCGCCTGTCGAGCCCGTCACTCTCTCCAGGAGATCGTGTTGAGTACGCACCGCCCCACCCGCAGAAACGTCATCAAGGCCATCGGTGGAATCACCGCGACGACGGCCCTCGGCGCAGGGAGCGTCCTGGCATCGGCATCGGCGGCCCAGGCGGCAGGCGACGGCTTCGGGTTACGCATCGTGGACCGCAGCGAGAGCGACCCCCGAATGTGGTACTACCGCTTCGCGACCGACGCGATCGGCTGGGATCCGGGCGTCAACGTCCTGCTTCCCGACGGCTACCACACCAGCGGGCGCGCCTACCCGGTCCTCTATCTGTTCCACGGCGGAGGCACCGACCAGGACTTCGTCACCTTCGACCGCATGGGCATCCGCGCCTGGACCGCCGGAAAGCCGGTCATCGTCGTGATGCCCGACGGCGGCCACGCGGGCTGGTACTCCAACCCGGTCAGCTCCAGCACAGGCCCCCGGAACTGGGAAACCTTTCACATCGCCCAGCTGCTCCCGTGGATCGATGCCAACTTCCGGACGTACGCCGAGTACAACGGCCGAGCTGTCTCCGGATTCTCGATGGGCGGCTTCGGGGCGCTGAAGTACGCGGCCAAGTACTACGGCCATTTCGCCTCGGTGAGCGCCCATTCCGGGCCGGCCAGCCTGCGCCGCGACTTCGGCCTGGTCACGCACTGGGCCAACGTCTCCTCCGCGGCCGTGGAGCTGGGTGGGGGCACGGTCTACGGTGCGCCGCTCTGGGACGAGGCGAGGGTCACCGCCGACAATCCCGTGCAGCGCATCGAGAGCTACCGGAACAAGCGGGTCTTCCTGGTCGCCGGCACCAGCCCCGACCCGGTCAACTGGTTCGACACGGTCAACGAGACGCAGGTACTGGCCGGCCAGCGCGAGTTCCGGGCCGGCCTCGGCGCAGCCGGTATCCCGCACGAGTGGCACGAGGTGCCCGGCGGGCATGTCGTCCGCCCGGACCTGTTCCGGAGTGACCTGGACGGCATCATCGCCCGGCTACGCAAGGCGTAGAGCGGCTCCGGTCGGCGAGGACGCCGCGCGTCACCCCCCGGCTGCCGTTCCGCACGTCGGCCGGCGGGCGGGTGCTGGACGTGGCGGAGCCCGGGAGTCGTATCCAGCTCCCGGGCCCCTGGGGATGCCACCCAATTGCGCTTGCCAGCGCCGTTTAAGAGTGCGGATCAGTCGTCAGACCGTCGCGTTCTTCCATTGAACTACCGCGCCGTGAAGAGGTGCAGGCCGGATTCGAACCAGCATTCAACGGTGTTCGTCCGTACTCGGTCGATCTGGCAGTCGGTGGCGATACTGAAGCTTGAGCGAGAGTCTGAGTGTGATCGCGGTTGCCTCTGCCATGTTGGGCCACCCCGGCCTGTGGTGCCGGGGGAAGGACTCGAACCTTCACCTTGACCGCGTCTTCAGGCTGAACGTCAGTTTCAGCTTGCGCTCGTCACACGGACCCGGCCTAAGCCGGCCGCGTGATGGTGCGCACCCCCACGACATTGCGTGGGGGCGAATGAGGGATGCTACCTGCGTCCGGTACTAGCCGAACAGGTAGCCGAACACCGCGTCGCCGACCCGCTGGTCGGTGACCTCGGCACCGTTGGCCTCCTCGCGGGCGAACTTGACCGCGTGCTGCAGCTTCTCGACCCGCTCCAGCAGCTCGTTGACCCGCTTCGCCGGAAGCGATCCGGAGAACTTCACGGTCGTCCAGTACCCGATCGGCACGTCCTCGTAGTACACGTCGACCTGCGCCGGGTGCTTCTCGGTCGCCTCGGCCTTGACGTGGTTGCGCGGGACCTTCTTCGTCCGGATCGTGCGGACCGGGTCGGTCTTCCACCAGTCCGTCGACGGGTCGAGCGACCAGGACTCGGAGGCGTCGAGCACGGGGAGCTTCTTCACGAAGGTGTGCAGGTCGGTGAGCTGCTTCTCCAGGAAGAGCAAGTAGCTGACCGGCACTTCGCGGACGATGGTCCGTCCGTCGACGGTGACGTCCGCGCGGGCGGAGCAGTTGGCCCAGTCCTTGGTCGCGGTCACGTCGAACAGCCGGGTCAGCGACGTGGACATCTCACGCAGCACGTCCTCGGTCTTGACCTGTACGCGCGTGGACTCGGGCGGCAGCTGCTCGCCCTCCTCGTCCTTCGGCTGGTAGGTACGCGAGATACCGGCCAACTGTACGGGCTTCTGCACCTTGTGGTGAGCCGCGGTGATGTCCTGGAGCGACTTGCTCTTGACACCCTTTTCCACGGCGATGATCTGGTTGAGCTTCGCCACTTCGCCCCCCTTCGGACGTCAGGAAGGTACCTCACCGGGTGTCGATCGTCCGTATGGTTTTTCTCGTGCCGCCGGGCGGATCGGCACGGCCCTCCCACGGCGCACGACTCGGGTGTGCACGACCCGTACGTCGTACTGCCGTCCACAGATCCGTCTGTTCCCGGTGACCAGGGCAGGCAGTTGGAGGGCGGATCGCTCCGGCTCACGCGACGGGCGTGTGCGTGGCCCCCTCTGTCATCGGGCATGGATCGGCGTGATGGTGGCACGGTGAGCCGGGGAATCCAGAGAAATCCAGGGGGATGTCATGGCTGGAGCAGGCGCGCGCGTAGTGGTGCGGCCGGACAATGCGATCTACCGCAAGCGGCTGGCCCTCTACGGGGTGATCGGTGTTCCGGCTCTCTGCTCGCTGGGAGCCCTCCTGATCGGCGAGTTCGGAATCGACTGGCTGATCCCGACCCTCGTGCTCATCGTGCTGCCCGTGCCGGCGACCGTCGTGATGATGGCGCTGCGCTCCTCCCTGGCACAGATCGCGGTCATCGGGGACGAACTCCGTGTCGACAACGCCTTCGGTGCGTCTGACTACTCCGTCCCCGTGGAGTTCCTGACCGGTCTGCACCCCATCACCTTCGGCGCCGGCCCCCTTACCCCGACGCCGGGGCGCGTGGTCATCACCTCGGCAGTGACCCGTCCCTACGTGCTCGACCTGCGGCCCTGGCAGCAGGCCGACGTGGAACGGCTCACCCGCCGTCTGCGGGACGTACCCGTAACCGACTCCGACGCCTCGTCGCTCAAGGAGCTGAGGAGCGCATTCTCCGGTGTCCGCCTCCCGTGGTGGCACGCCCACCCGTGGGGCGTCCTCGTCCTGCAGACCGCCCTCGTCGTCGGCTACTTCCTCGCGGCCTCCGCGCTGATGGGGTCCACCGCATGAGGCGACGGCAGGCGCACCCACGTCTTCCCGGCTCTCCGGCAGCCCTTAGCCTCGGTCTCCATGAGCAGCCTGCAGACGATCCATGACGTGTCCGTGCTGATGTGCGCCCCCGAGGGCGAGGTGATCGGCGGCGAAAGCGACGTCCTGGATCTCGTGGGTAATGCCGCCTACCAGGGCGCCCAGTGGGTGGTCGTTCCCGTCGCCCGGTTCGACGACGCGTTCTTCCAGCTGCGTACCCGGGTTGCAGGCGAGATCGTCCAGAAGTTCGTCAACTACCGCGTGGGGCTCGTCGTCCTCGGCAATATCTCCCGGCACACTGCGGCCAGTTCGGCGCTGCAGGACTTCGTCCGTGAGTGCAATCGCGGGCGCCAGACATGGTTCCTCGCGGACGCTGAGGAACTGCGGGAGAGACTGAAGGGCTGACTGATCGTTTCGCCATGAACCGCGAGGGGCTTGGCGTCGGCGTGCGCTGTCGGTGGTTCGTGGGCTACGGATCACGGACCGGGACGTGACCGGCCCACCGCATCCTGCGCGTCGACAGACGCAAGCACCTTCTCGACCATCGCTGTGACGGACTGCCCGCGACCTGCGTCGATGCGATCCAGGCCCCATGTGTCGACGGCATCGGTCACGAGCGTCTGAAAGCACGCGGTGCGGGCCAGAAATTTGTCCATCAGGTGTTGTTCCTCGCTCGTGGCCGCGTCGTAACGGCCTGCGGCATGCACCCGGGCGCGCACCACGGCGTGATCCGCGGTGAGCCATACAGCGGCCGTGCGCGGGACCTCCAGGCCGGCAACACGGTCGGGCAGGAGTGCCGACCCCTCCAGGACCACACCTCTGCCGCCGGCCTCGACCGCGTGGGTGGTGATCAGCTCTTCGATGCGGGGCCACAGGCTTTCGTAGTGCCGGAGAACGGACGCGATCAGCTCGTCAACCGTGAGTGATCCGTAGTGTTCGGTGACATGTGTCGGCACCTCCCACTCAGGGGTTCTCCAGGGCCGCCCGGGGTGCCGGGCCAGCCCGTCCGTCGACAGGCACTCGAACCCAAGCACTTCCGCCACGCCTTGGGCGACGGTGGACTTTCCGACGTTCGATGTCCCACCGATCAACACCACCCGCACATCGTGCACCCGGACCACACTCCTACCGATCACCCTGCGACGACGGATCCGGGCCACTGCGGGCCAGCCGGAAGCCGAGGTCGTCGATGGTGAACGTGGGATGGCTGCGGCGGCGTACCGTGGCGCCGCAGCCCCGCTCCGACTCGGCCCAGCCACCTCCGCGAAAGATGCGGTACGAGCCGTAGACCTCCTCGTCGTAGAGATCCCAGCACCACTCCCAGACGTTGCCCAGCATGTCGTGCAGTCCCCATGCGTTGGGCATCCTGGCGCCGACGTCGTGGACCCGGCCCCCGGAGGTGGCGTCGTACCAGGCGATCTCGTCGATCTCGCCGTACCGGTATCCGGTGGTCCCCGCCTTGCAGGCGTACTGCCACTCGGCCTCGGTCGGCAGGCGGTAGCCGTTGGACGCCCGGTCCCAGGTCACCTCACCGCTCCGTACGTCGAGGGAGTAGGCCTGCTCCAGCCCGGTTTGTGCCGAGATCAGGTTGCACACCTCGATGGCGTCGAGCCAGCTGATGTTCGTGACGGGCGCGGCGCTGTTCGCGGAGGGGCCGAGGGGATCTGCCCCTGTGACGACACGGTGGTATCCGGCGGTGACCGGATACCGGCCGAGCAGGAAGGGCTTGAGGTCCGCCTGCCAGAGGGTGCCGCGGCGGTCGTCCCGAAGGTCGACGGTTCCGCCGGGGATCTGAACCATGGAGGCGGCCATCGGGTCGTCGGTGAGCGGGTGCACGCGGTGGGCCTCTCTGTCCGGGAGGCCAACAGGCCGCCGTGGGCCCACGATACGGAGTCGCGGATCAGCCCACGACGGTCCAGGTGTCCTTGCCGGCAAGGAGCGTGTCCAGTTCTCCCTTGCCGTGTTGTTCGATGGCGGTGTCGAGTTGGTCGGACATGAGGGTGTCGTAGACGGGTCGTTCGACGCTGCGCAGGACGCCGATGGGGGTGTGGTGCAGGGTGTCGGCGTCGGCGAGGCGGGAGAGGGCGAATGCGGTGGTGGGGCTGGGGTTGTGGGCGTCGTGGACGAGGATGCGGGACTGGTTTTCCTCGGTGACGGCGACGACTTCCAGATCACCGGTGAGGGGGTCGCGGACGACGCCCTTGTGGCCGTCGGCTCCGAAGCGGATGGGCCGGCCGTGTTCGAGGCGGATGACGGCTTCCTCGGCCTGGTCCTTGTC